>JAOBWO010000413.1 GCA_025463415.1 Acidimicrobiales bacterium
CGAGAATCCGGCGGGTGGCAAGTTCTTGCCGAGCCCCGGCAAGATCACCAAGCTCACCGTTCCCGACGGCTTCGGCGTGCGCTTCGACGGCGGCTACGAGGCCGGTGACGAGATCAGCCAGTACTACGACAACCTCGTCGGCAAGCTGATCGTGTGGGGCAAGGACCGCGAGACCGCGATCGCGCGCACCGTGCGTGCGCTCAACGAGATGGTCGTCGAAGGTGTCGCCACCACGATTCCTGCCGACCTCGCGATCCTGAACCACGCCGACTTCCACGAGATGAAGCACTCGACCAAGTGGGTCGAGGAGGTCCTCGACCTCAGCGGCATCGCCGCACCGACGGCGCCTGCTCCCGCAGAAGGCGACGAGTCCGGTCCGCTCGTCCAGCGGAACACCACGGTCGAGGTCAACGGCAAGCGCTTCGACGTGAAGATGTGGGTGCCTGAGGGTCAGGCGGTCGTCGCCTCCGGCAAGCCCGTCGCCAAGAAGCCGGCCCGCGCGGCAGCAGCCGCCGGGGCAGCCGGCGGTGGCAGCGGCGACGTCATCGCGCCGATGCAGGGCACCATCGTGAAGATCCTCGTCGAGGTCGGCCAGGAGGTCGAGGCCGGTCAGGCTGTCGTCGTCCTCGAGGCGATGAAGATGGAGAACCAGATCGCTGCGGAGAAGAGCGGCACGGTCAAGGAGATCAAGGTCGCCACCGGCGCCACCGTCGGCGCCGGCGACGTGGTCGTCGTCATCGCCTGAGCCGGTGACGGCGGAGAACTCCAGCTCTACCTCCGGCGCCCCAGCAGATCACGCGCCCACCGACGCGGAACCGCACGGCTGATCTGACCGCGTCCTACTCGGCGTCGTCGGACGTCTCCAACGGTCGTTGCACCAGTGCCGCCAACTTCTTCGGCGCCATCAGGCAGTAGCTCTCGATCATCAGCTCGCGCACCTCGGACCAGTCGGTGCTGTCGTCCAGCACCATGCCGACCACGTCGCGGCCCCAACCCGCGTAGAAGAACGGGTGGCCGGCGCTCTTCAGCGCCAGCAGCTCGGCGCCGCTGGACCGGAACACCACGACCACGACGTCGCCGCTGGCCTTGGCGGCACGGGCATGGGCCTTCTCCGACCCGGCGGCGAGACCCAGTACGTGCGCGAACGTTCGCTGGCGCACCCGCCAGCGGATGCCGGTCCACGCCGGTTGTTCGTGGGCGTCGGGTAGCGACATGCAGATGTCGGTCAATGCGTCGAGCACGTCGCCCGGTACGTCTGCGTAGTCGGTCGTCACTCGCCCATTCTGTTCCAAGCCCGTCTCGGCCGCGGATGTTCGAGCGGCCCGTCGGTGACAATCAGGGCGCCCGTTGCCGATATTCGGCCGGCCTGTGCTGATCCCGCGTCCTACGGTGGACGGGATGGAGCCACGCCCTCTGCTCACGATCACGTTCCACAAGAGTTCGGGCTATCGGCCGCTGGCGTGGTGGTCGGCGCGGCGGCGCACCGGCGGCACGATGCAGGGTGGCCACATGCCCATCGGTCACGGGGTCATCCCGCACGATCTCGCCCACCTCGCCACCGAGGCGAGCCTCGGCATCGAGGACGGATTCTGGGGGTTGCTCGCGCGCGGTGCGACGTTCCGGCACGGGACCGACAGGCGCCCGACGCGAACGGGCCGCGCCCTCATTTCAACGAACCGTGCGGGCCTCCACGCCGCCGAGCAGCTGGGCAACCTCCATCACGGGCTGTGGGTGCACGGGCATCCGACGCCGGTCGCCGCAACCTTCGACCGTCTCGCCGAGGCGTGGCGCGGCATCCCCGACGGTGGAACGATGACGGTCACGTGGCCACTCGCGACGACGCGTCCGGTCGTCGCGACGACACCGGCTCAGCGGGCGAGCACCACGATCGTTCCCGCCGCCTTGTCGTGCCAGCCCTGACGGCGACGGTCCCAGAACGCGCCTGCGTAGACGATGAGGCTGAGGAACGTTCCGATCGCAGGGACCACCCCGGCGGCCAACGGGACGAGGGCGCGGATCGCTGACGACCACCACAGGAGCGGTCCACCGGTGTCGATCCGCACGACGCGAGTTCCCAGCGCGAACTTGCCGACCGTGCGCCCCCACAGCGCGATCATCACGAACTCGTAGGAGAACGCCGACAGCACCACGCCGGTGTTGATCGCGAAGGTGTGGTCGGCGAGATCGTCGGAGTTGCGCACGCCGAGCAGCAGCGCGACGCCGACGACGGGCACGATCACCACCAGCTGATCGAGGATCTGGGCGAGCACACGGCGCCAGATCGGCGCGAGCTGCACGCCGACGGGTAGGCCGAGTGCCTCGTTCCGACGGGCGAGCTCCGTGCCGTCGTCGAGGCTCACTCGGCAGCCTCGGCGAGCGCCTCTGCCAATGCGGGGTGCACGAGCAGGCTCTCGACGATGTCACTCACCTTGAGGTGTGCCGTCACGGCGAGCGCGATCACGCTGATCAGCTCGGCCGCGTGCCGTCCGACGATCGATCCACCCAGGACCACGCCCGTCGCAGGATCCGACACGATCTTCACGAAGCCGCGCGAGTCGTTGTTGATCAACGCCTTGGCCGTCGCGCTGAACGGCACCTTCGTGACCCGGATCTTGCGGCCCTCGGCGAAGGCCTCCGTCTCGGCGAGGCCGACATCGGCGATCTCCGGCTCGGTGAAGATCGCGGAGGCAGCCTTGTCGTAGTCGAGGTGGCGATGGGCCACCTTTTGCAGGCCCATCACGTGCTCGGCCACCTTGCGTCCCTGCATGCTGGCCACCGACGACAGCGGGAGCTTGCCGCTCACGTCACCGGCCGCGTAGATGTGCTCGACGTTGCTCTGGCAGTGGCGGTTGATCGTGACGTAGCCGCTGTCGGTGATCACGCCGGCGTTCTCGAGGTCGACCTGATCGGTGTTCGGAACGGAACCGATCGCCAGGACGGCGTGGCTGCTGCGCACGATCCGGCCGTCGTCGCAGCTGACGATCACCTCGTCGCCGATCCGCTCGATCGACGTCGCTCTGGCGCCCTTCAGCAAGCGGACGCCGCGCTTGAGGAAGTCGTCCTCCAGCACGGCCGCGACCTCGGGATCCTTGTTCGGCAACACCTGCTGGCGGCTGACCACGAGGGTGACGGCTGCGCCGAAGCTGGAGAACATGTGCACGAACTCGACGCCCGTCACGCCCGAGCCGACCACGGTCATGCTCGTCGGGAAGATCGTCGGCGGGTAGCAGTCGCGGGTCGTGAGGATGCGTTCGCCGTCGGTGGTGCACCAGTCCGGGATGCGCGGGCGAGAGCCGGTCGCGATGAGGACCGCATCGGCGTGCAGCACCTCGACCGACGTCACGCCGGCCGCTGAGGTCGTGGTGACCTCGATCGCGTGCGGGTCGAGGAGCCGAGCGGTCCCTGCGATCATCCGAACGTTCTGGCTCTCGAGCAGCCGGGTGATGTTGCGCCCGAGACGGCCCTTGATGTCGTCGATCCGGCCGGTCAGTGCTTCGATGTCGACTTCCACCTCCTGCTTCTCGAGTCCCATCCCGCCGATCCGTCGGGTGAAGCTCATCGCGCCACCGGTCGCGATCATCGTCTTCGACGGGATGCAGTCCCACAGGTGCGCGGCGCCGCCGATCACATCGCGCTCGATGATGGTGACCTCGGCGCCCAGACGGGCAGCGTGCGTCGCGGCCGCGTTGCCGGCCGGTCCCCCACCGATGATCACAAATTTCGTTGGCACGACCGGTGAGGCTACCCCTGCAGCCCACAGGTGGCCGGGAACTGTCCGCCTGTGTGACCGGTGACTGCAGCCGACGCGACTGTCACCGTCGGGACCGGCTGCTCAGTCGCTGCCGAACCCGTCGTCGGCCAGCATCGTCGCCCGGTTGAGGGACATCGCGCCGGTCGGCGCCACGCTGGTCGATGGGCCCGTCGCCCTCCCGGTTGCCCCCGGCACGTTCGGGCAGTAGCGCGAGGGGTAGAGGTACTGATCGCGCCGTGTGCCCACCCACTCGAAGTGCATGCCGTCGGGAGTGAGGAAGTTGCCGCCCCACACGAAGTTGTGCTTGCGGAAGATCCGCACGACATCGCAGTTCATGTGCGGCGTGCCACCTTGCGGGTTGCTCGTCGTGTTCGTGTCGAGTGCCTGCGCCCAGGTGTGACGAGACAGGATCCCGAGGTTGCCGCTGAGGCGGTTGAACCGTGGGTAGAAGCAGCCGCCGAAGGTGTTCGCGTTGCCGACGTCGATCGCCCCGCCGAGGCCGACAGCAGCGACCTCGTCCAACGCAGCGGAGAGGTCGGCGGTGATCGCGAGGTTGCATCGGGCCTTGATCGGGATCGCCGCGCTGAGCACCTGCCGATCGGGCGGCAAGTGGCCGGCTTCCCAGTCACCGGTCAACGACGCGTCCGCGCCGTTGGCCTGGACCCTGAACGCGAACTCGCCGAGCTTGGCCTTGGTCTCGGCCATCCCGATCTGCGAGTCCGGATCGAAGGGATCCCAGCTGCGGCGGATGCGCACGTCGACCCGTGGGTCCAGACCGACGGCAGCGAGCTGCTGGTTCATCGCGTCACGGGAATCGAAGCCCCACGCCAGGATCCGGGTGACCGTCGTGGCCCCGAGCGCGTCGGCCTGCTCCGGCGTGACGAGGATCTCTGTCCCACCGATGACGGCGTCGTCGGCCAGGAGCCCGATCGTGAAGGTGACCACCGCGCCATCTGCCGCGATCAGATCGACGTTGTCACCCACCTGCGCACCGCGGAGCCCGGCCGTGGTGCGGCCCATCACGATGAACCCGTTCGCGAGCACTCGAGCGACGTCGCGCCCCATCAGCGGACCGATCGCGTTCAAGGGCAGCGCGCTGAGCGACATCGGATAGCTGAATCCACCGGGTGCCTGCTGCACCGCTGCGCCACCACGACGCACCGCGATCATGCTGATGCTGCTGCCCCGTCCGAACGCCCACGCGGCCCTCGACGCCGTCGCAGCTGCGACTGCGGCCGCAGCAACGTCGTCGGCCAACGCAGTCCCGCGGTTGTAGATGTTGACGACGTCGAGACCGGACGCGGGCACCGGCGACGCCTGGGCGGTGACGTCCGCTGCCGTCGACAGCGACGGCAACACGTCACCCGCGGCGGCAGCACCGAGCGAGGTCGCGAGCACGGCCCCGACCACGGCAAGGGCGAGCACACGCTTGCGCTGCGGATGATCTCGGTTCACTGTCTTCATCTGCCGCCACGCTAGGTCAGGCTGCCCGAGCCGCACCCGCACCCTCGAACCCACGCCAGTCTTGGCAGGACGATCGGATACCGTGGCACCCCTGTGAACGACACCCCGCAGCCCTCCGCCGACTCGTCCGTGACGGACGTGGTCGAGCCCGCCGACGACGTGCTCACGGGTAGCGGCCTCGCGGCCGAGAAGGCCAAGCGGCTGGCGAAGATCGCCGGGATCCGGGCCGACGGCCGCGAGCCGTATCCCTATCGCTTCGACCGCTCCCACACGCTCGCTGAGATCCGCGCCGCGCACGGCGACATCGAGGCCGGCGCTGAGACCGATGCGCACGTCGCCGTCGCCGGTCGGCTGATGCTCAAGCGGGACACCGGCAAGCTGATCTTCGCCAACCTGCGCGATCGCAGTGATCAGATCCAGCTGTTCATCTCCAAGGCCGAAGTCGGCGACGACGCGTTCGCGTCGATCGCCGATCTGGACCTCGGCGACTGGATCGGCGTCGAAGGTTCCGTCATGGCGACACGCACGGGCGAGCTGAGCATCAAGGTGCAGTCGCTCGTGCTGCTGGCCAAGGCCGTGCGGCCGATCCCCGACAAGTGGAAGGGCCTCACCGACACCGACACCCGGTTCCGCCAACGCTACGCCGACCTGATCGTCAACGAAGATGCTCGACGCGCGTTCCAGGTGCGCCACGCGACGATCCAGAGCTTCCGCACGACGCTGAGCGGTCGCGGCTACATCGAAGTCGAGACCCCGGTGCTGCACATGGAGGCAGGCGGCGCACACGCGCGTCCGTTCGTCACCCACCACAACACGCTGGACCTCGACCTGTACCTGCGGATCGCGTTGGAGCTGCACCTCAAGCGGTTGATCGTCGGCGGGATGGAGCGCGTCTTCGAAATCGGTCGCATCTTCCGCAACGAGGGGATGAGCACCCGTCACAACCCCGAGTTCACGATGATGGAGTGCTACCAGGCGTTTGCCGATGTGAGCGACATCATCGCCCTCACCGAGGAACTGATCACCAACGCTGCCCGCGATGCGCTCGGCACGACGACGATCGACCTCGATGGCGAGATGGTCGATCTCGCCCAGCCGTGGCGCCAGGTGCGCATGATCGATCTCGTCGCCGAGGCAACCGGCGTCGAGGTGCACCCGTCCCAACCGCTGGAACAGCTGCGCTCGCTGGCGGCCCAGCACGGCGTCTCCTGCGCGCCGCGCTGGGGCTCGGGCAAGATCATCGAAGAGCTGTTCGAGGCGCTGTGCGAGCACACCCTCGTCCACCCGACGTTCGTGACCGGCCACCCGGTGGAGATCAGCCCACTGGCCCGTGTCGACCGCAACGACCCTCAGCTCACCGAGCGCTTCGAGCTGTTCATCGTCGGCCGCGAGTTCGCCAATGGCTACTCCGAACTCAACGACCCAGTCGAGCAGCGGACGCGCTTCGAGGACGAGCAGGCCGCGAAGGACGCCGGCGACGACGAAGCCACGGGTGTCGACGAGGACTATCTGCGTGCGCTCGAGTACGGCATGCCGCCGACCGGCGGTCTCGGCGTCGGCATGGATCGCGTCGCGATGATGCTCGCGGGCGTGTCCTCGATCAAGGAGATCATCCTCTTCCCGACGCTGCGCCCCGAGGTGCTCTGAGTCGACGTCGCACCACGCTCGAGTGTGCACGTTCATGCGGCGGCGCTCTGTGTGGTGGGTCCGCGTGCGGGGAGTGGCATGGTGCGCCCGTCGGGCAACGTGATCGAGAGGTTGTTGGCGTCGCCGTGGAGGTGGACGTCGGGTCGGAGTCTGAAGCTGTGGTGGTACACGCACCACAAGACCAGCAAATGAAGATCTGTCGGTCCGGTTTGTGCTGTCCATTCGTGGATGTGGTCGACCTGGCACCAGTCGGCGGGCATGTTGCAGCCTTCGAACCGGCAGCCGCCATCACGAGCCAACAAGGCTTTGAACTGGTCGTCGGTGGCGAGTCGTTGTGATCGGCCCATGTCGAGTGGGACCGAGTTGGAGGTGAGGAGTCGGACGAGGTTGGCGTTGGTGCACATCTGACGGACGATCTCAGCCG
>JAOBWO010000420.1 GCA_025463415.1 Acidimicrobiales bacterium
CTCTGGATGCGATGCGCCTGGGGTGGCGTGCTAGGAACGGCCGCATGCCCGATGTCCTCACCGTCTATGCGCAGATGCAGCCGGACAAGATCGCCGTCATCGACGATCGACCCGACGGCACGGTCACGTCGCTGACCTATGCCGAGCTGGAGCAGCGCACCAACCGCCTGGCGAACGTGCTGCTCGACCTCGGTGCCCGTCCCGGCGAGACCAAGGTGATCTGGTGCGGGCAGAACTCGATCGGCATCGTCACGATGGTCGGCGCTGCCCGCAAGATCGGGCTCACCGCGGTGCCGCTGAACTACCGGCTCAGCGACGAAGAAGCGGCCTACGTCACCGACCACTGCGACGCGACGATCGTGTACGTCGACGCGGAGTTCGCGCCGATGTTCGAACGCATCCGTGCCGAGATCCCGCAGGTCGGCACGGTCCTGGTGTTCGACGGCGACGCGCCGACGGGCATGCTCAGCGCCGACGCGCTGATGGATGCCGCGAGCCCGGACGAGCCTGAGATCCCCGCCGCCACCGAGGCCGGCTCGACGATGATCTACACGAGCGGCACCACCGGCAAGCCCAAGGGCGCCTTTCGGCGCGGCAACTCCGGCGTGGCCCAGGCCGGCGCGCTCGTCGCCCACATCGGCTACACGCCGGACGACATCTACCTGCCCACCGGGCCGCTGTACCACTCGGGGCCGGGCGGGTTCATGGGCGTGGCCACCGCCCTCGGCCAGACGATCGTGCTGCAGCGCAAGTTCAACCCGGAGGACTGGCTGCGCCTCGTCGACAAGCACCGCGTCACGTCCACGTTCAGCGCGCCGACGCCGATCCGGATGATCTGTGCGCTGCCGGCCGACGTCAAGGCGAAGTACGACACGTCGAGCATGCGGCGGATGATCGCCAACGCGGCGCCGTGGAGCTTCGCGCTCAAGCAGATGTACCTGGCGGACTTCCCGGCCGAATCGCTGTTCGAGGTGTACGGCAGCACGGAACTCGGTGTGAACTGCGTGCTGCTCCCGGAGGACCAGCTGCGCAAGCCGGGGTCGTGCGGCCAGCCGTCTCCGATGGTCGAGATCAAGCTGTTCGACGACGACGGCAACGAAGTCACGGGCACCGGCCCCGATCACCCCGGGGAACTGTTCGTGAAGAGCCCGAGCGTGTTCGCCGACTACTACAAGCAGCACGACAAGTTCGAGGCCGACTCCAAGCACGGCTACCAGACCGTCGGCGACATCGCCTACCTCGATGACGAGGGCTTCGTCTACATCTGCGACCGCAAGAAGGACATGATCATCTCTGGCGGGATGAACATCTACCCGGCCGAGATCGAGGCCGCGCTCGAGGCTCACGTCGACATCTACGAGGCCGCCGTGTTCGGCATCCCGAGCGACGAGTGGGGCGAGACGGTGCATGCGGTGGTGGTGCAGCGCGAGGGCGCCGGGCTCACCGACGAAGACGTCCACGCGCACGCCCGCGAAAAGCTGGCCGGCTACAAGGTGCCTCGATCGATCACGTGGAGTGACGAGCTGCCCAAGACCGGCAGCGGCAAGATCCTGAAGCGCGAGCTGCGCGCACCGTTCTGGGCCGGCCGCGACTCCAAGGTCTGAGAGGGCCGGTTCTCGCCCGGACCCGCAAACCAACCCGCAACGAAACCCCCGCAATGATGGGGGCGATGTGATGACGGGTGTCGGCTGCGGCGGCCCGCCTCACCCGGGAGGTGTTCCCGTTTCGGGGGACGTCAGGTTGTCCTGCTCGGCGGTCAGGAGACCCGGTTCTCCTCAGGTTGGTGTGGGTGTTTCCCATGGGCCGTAGTGGCCGAGAGCGGCCGCCGCAGCCGCAAACGACCCGAAGCATCGCCCCCGTTTCAGTGCAGGGGTTCCGGCCGTCGGCCGGTCATCGGCCGGTCGACGACGACCCACGCCGTAGCCTGGGCGCAATGCGTTCTGGATTCATCACCTTCGTCGGCCGACCCAACGTCGGCAAGAGCACGCTGCTCAATGCTGTGTGCGGGCAGAAGGTGAGCATCGTCAGCGACAAGCCCCAGACCACCCGCAAGCGGGTGCGCGGCGTCGTCAACCTGCCGGATGTCCAGCTCGTCTTCGTCGACACGCCCGGTCTGCACAAGCCCGTGACGGCGCTCGGCAAGCGCGTCAACGCGACAGCGCTCGAGTCCGCCGAGGATGTCGATGTCGTCTGTCTGGTCATCGATGCGACGATGCCGTTCGGCTCAGGCGATCAATGGGTGGCCGACCGGATCAACGCCGGCAAGGCGGTCATCGTCGTCAACAAGGTCGACGCCGCGTCGAAGCAACAGGTGCTCAAGCAGCTCGTGCGCACGAGTGGGCTCGAGGCGTCCGCCTACTTCCCGGTGTCGGCCAAGACCGGTGAGGGCGTGCCCGAACTGCTGGCCCACCTCGCCGACCTGATGCCCGAGGGCCCGCTGTACTTCCCGCTCGACACCGTCAGCGACATCCCCGAGGAGGAGTGGGTGGCCGAGCTCGTCCGCGAGCAGCTGCTGGCCATCTTCGAGGACGAGATGCCGTATTCGATCGCGACGCGGATCAGCGAGTGGGACTGGCCGCGGGTTCGCTGCGAGATCATCGTTGAGCGCGAGAGCCAGAAGGGCATGGTCATCGGCAAGCATGGCGCCGTGCTGAAAGAGGTCGGCCAGCGGGCCCGCGCGCAGATGCCCGAGGGCGCGTACCTGGAGCTGTTCGTCAAGGTCGACAAGGACTGGCAACGCCGTCCGGACCGGATCCAACGCCTCGGCTACTGACGTCCACCGGGTGACCGTCAGCCGGCTGCCGGGGTGCTCGCGGTGGGATCGGCCGGCACCGTCGCTGGCGGCACGGTGTCGACGATGGTAGTGGTCGTCGTCGTGGTCGGCGAGGGTGAGTTGCCCAGCAGCACGTCGTAGTCATCGGCGACGAGCACCTGACCGAGCGCGCTCGGCTGGCCGTCACCGAGCAGCACGTTGATCGGTTCGTCGTTGATCGTGAAGCGGACCTGGCTGATCCCGCGCAGACCGGTCAGGGTCAGCACGATCTGGGCGACGGCGAGCTGCTCGTCGGCAGGGTTGGCCATGCTCGTGAAGAACGTCGGCGACAGGTCGACCGTGAACACGCCGCGGTAGTCGCGCTTCTGGAACACCGCGTCGGGAGGGATCGCTGTCCGCAGACCGGAGTCGACGACCGGGACTGGGCCCTCCTTGAGTGCATTCAGCACCGGATACGGCTGAGCAGGACTGGCGAGGAACCGACGCGTCGGTACCAGTTGCGTGCCTGCATCGGCGACGAAGTACAGGGTGACGGCCTCGGTGGGGTTCGTCGTCGTGGGGGCGACGAGCGTGGTCGTGGTGACCACGGACTCGACCGTTGAGGTGGTCTCCGGGATCGAGGTCGTCGTGGTGGTCGTGGTGGACGTGGTTGCGGTCAGCCCGTCAGGCAGGTTGCCGAGTGGGATCGCAGAGAAGTTGCCGGACTTCGGGGCGCCGCATGCGACTGCGATCACCGCGAGGCCCAGGAGGATGGCCGAGATCCGTCGGTGCATCAGGCCTCACCGCTCGGACGGTCGACGGGGAGCTGGACCACGAAGCGGGCGCCTCCGCCGGAGCGGTCCTCGACCCATGCCTCACCACCGAGCGCGTGGGCGTGCTCGGTCACCAGCGCCAGACCGAGGCCAGTGCCGATCCGGTGCCGTGCGGCGGTGCCGCGGGCGAAGCGTTCGAAGATGCGCACACGCTCGCCACGGGCCACTCCCGGTCCGGCATCTTCCACCGCGAGCAGGACACTCCTTCCCCTGGCGGGTTCGAGCGAGATCAGCGTCGGTCCGCCGCCGTGCTGCCGGGCGTTGTCGAGCAGGTTGGCGAGGATGCGTTCGAGGCGCAGCTTGTCGATCCACACGGTGGTCAGCGTGCCACGCCCGACCTCGATCGGCACGTCGGCGAAGCCGTAGCGCTGGGCGATGCGGGCCACGACGTCGGCGAGCGCGAGCTCCTCACGGTGGATGTCGGTGACACCTGCATCGATGCGCGACAGTTCGAGCAGGTCGAGCACCATCTGGTCGAACCGACGGACCTGGTCGACCACCACGTCGAGGGCTTGCTGCGTGCGTTCGGGCAGGTCGACACGGCGCGCGTCGAGCACCTCGACCGCCGCGCTGAGCGCGGTGATCGGCGAGCGCAGCTCGTGGCTCACGTCGGATGCGAACTGGGCCTCCCGCTCGATGCGTGCCTGCATCGTGTCGGCCATGTCGTTGAACGACTGGGCGAGGCGGTTCAGCTCGGGATCGCTCTCCGGGGCGAGGCGAGTGTTGAGCCCGCCCGATGCCAGGCCGCTCGCCGCCGCCGCGACCCGGCTGACCGGCTTCAGCAAGCGCCGGCTGGCCCACCAGCCGAGTGCCGCGGCGAGGAGGGTGATCGCAACCGAGCCGAGCGCAAGGGCAGTGCCGACGCGTCGGATCACCGTGTCGGTGTCGCTCAAGCGAAAGGCCTCGAAGTACTGCGCGTTGATCGCCGGGATGTTCACGCCCACAGCGAAGTACGGCTTTCCGTCCAGCTCGAAGCGCTGCTGGCCGCTGACGTGCTCCTTGGTGACCTCGTTGAGCAGGTCGGGCGGGAGCGCAGCCTTCTGCCGGCTGGTGAACTGCGGGTACTCCTCGTCGTCGACGAAGAGGATCGCGAACCCCTTCTCCTCCGTCCGCACGCTGAGTACCACGCTCCGGTAGTCGGTCAGGCCGGTGTTGATCAGCGCAAGGGCGGCGCGAGCGTTGGCGTAGGTCTGGGTACGCGCAACGCTCGAACGCTGGTCCAGGAAGTAGGTCCTCGCGGTCGTGTAGGTGAACGCAGTCAGCGCCGCCGACGTGACGAACGCGGTGAGGCCGAGGAAGAGCGTGAACCGCGTCCGCAGCCGGAGCGCGCGCTTCTGCTGATGCTTCGCGGATGACACGCTGCCAGTGTTGCCGATCCGCTGGTCGGATGCCCGTAGGGGCGCGTGCGCGGGAGTGACGACGGACGCCAGTGGTGTGTCCTCGGCTAGGCGGCTGCGGCCACGACCTGGCCGGCTTGGGCCAGGTTGTGCAGCACCGGTGCGAGCGAGTCCAGGTCTGCCAGGACGAGGTTGGCCCGGACGTCGAGCGATTCGCTGACCAGGATGAGGCGGATGCCTTCACTGGTGGCGGCGAGCGCGAGGTCGCGCAGGCAGCTGAGGCTCTTCGCGGACAGCGTCGTCATCGCATCGAGCTCGATCACGAGGCTGTAGCCACGTGGGACGTCGGCCAGGGTGCCGGCGAGGGCGTCGGCCTGGTCGCACGTGCTCAGGCTGCCGGAAATCGTCGCCACCACCATGCCCAGCTGGGCCTCTGTGCGGAGGTTGAACACGGGTTCGGACATTCGGGGAACCGCCTTCAGACGCAACGGATGGATTCGACGAACGGCCGTGGCACGTTGCAGGTAGCAGTGCCCACCGGCACTGCTACCTGCAATGAACCCCGTTTGGTTCCTCGCTGCCGGTGGAGCACCAGGGGGAGGAAGGTACCCCACCGAAGC
>JAOBWO010000457.1 GCA_025463415.1 Acidimicrobiales bacterium
TGGGGAGGTATGGGAAGCCCGGACCATGCGAGGCAGCGATTTCGGGAGGCAGCGAAAGAGATCAACCCACCGTGCAGAAGTTCCTCGGCGTTTTCGAACGCCAGCTCGACGTGAAGGGGCGGCTGGCTTTGCCAGCACCGTTCCGTGCTCGTCTGGGGACCAACTGCTACCTCACCCTCGGTGCGGACAACAGCATCGAAGTGTTCACCGCCGAGCGCTTCGAGCAGGAGGCCGACCGCATCCAATCACTCCAAGAGCGCGGCGAGATCAGCATGGATCGGCTGCGGGCGTTCTCCGCTCGCGCCGTTCCTGTCGAACCCGACGCGCAGGGCCGGATCTACCTGGACGAGCGGCTCCGCAACCACGCCAACCTGACCACAAAGGGGCCGGCCGTCGTCTTCGGCCGACTCGACCGGATCGAGATCTGCTCGGTCGAGCGCCACGAGCGCAGCATGCGCAACGGCGAGCAGGCCTTCTCCGAATCGAACAACGGCTGAGCACGTTCGACCACTCGCTCGTCCACCACCTGCACCACGACCTCACCACCCGATCACGACGAAAAGGAGCACGAGGCAACCGACACGACACGCACATCCGATTCGACCGATGAGTTCCGCTCATCGGCAGTCCTCCGGTGAACAAGATGGCAGCCCCACTCCGCCCGCTTACATCTCGTTCTGACCGGGGAGACATCCCGGCGACATTCGTTCCCCGGGGGACTGCCGATGGTCGGGGCGACCGGACGAGCGCACTTCCGACGCAGAGCAGCGACGCCACCACGCGTGCACGACAGAGAGACATCACGTGAACACCAACTCGCCATCATCACCGAGCGAGTTCGTGCACCAGCCCGTGATGGCGGCCGAGATCGTCGGACTCTTCGCCACCGTGCCCGCCGGCTGGGTGCTCGACGCGACGTTGGGTGGCGGAGGGCACAGCGAGCTCCTGCTCGAGGCCCATCCACATCTCTCGGTGCTCGGGGTCGATCGCGATCTGTCCGCACTCGCCGCAGCGACCCGCCGTCTGGCTCGCTTCGGAGACCGGTTCATCGCAGTGCACTGTCGATTCGACGACCTTCAGACCGCCATGAGCACCGCAGACATCACCCGTCCGATCATCCACACGTTCTCCGGGCCGCTGGCCGACGGGCCGCTCGACGAGAGCTCCGGCAGTGCTCTTCCCGACGATCGCAGAGCCGGCCTGAGTGGCGCACTGTTCGACCTCGGCGTCTCCTCGCCGCAGCTCGACCGCCCCGAGCGTGGCTTCTCGTACCGCAACGACGCGCCCATCGACATGCGCATGGACACGACGCAGACGTGGTCCGGCGCCGACGTCATCAACGGCTACTCCGAGAGCGAGCTGATCCGCGTCCTCCAGGAGAACGGCGACGAACGGTTCGCGTCGCGCATCGCGCGGGCGATCCTCGCCCACCGCCCGATCGAGTCCACCGCAGAGCTCGCCGGGATCATCGTCGACGCGATCCCAGCGGCGGCTCGGCGCACCGGCGGCCACCCGGCGAAGCGTTCGTTCCAGGCGATCCGGATCGAGGTCAACGACGAGCTCGGCATCCTGCCCTCGGCACTGGACCAGGCCATCGCCAACACCAAGCCGGGCGGCCGAGTGGCGGTGCTGTCCTACCACTCCGGTGAGGACCGGATCGTCAAGGAGCGCTTCCGTTCCGCCGAGACCGGCGATTGCGTGTGCCCGCCGAACCTGCCGTGTGTGTGCGGCGCCGTGCGTACCGTTCGCCTCGTCCGGCGCGTCCCACGCACGCCGAGCGCGACCGAGATCGAGCAGAACCGGCGCGCCGCGTCAGCGCGACTTCGCGTCGTGGAGCGCCTGACGCTCGACGAGGCCGCAGCCGCAGCACAGGGACGCAACTGAAGTGGCAGCGGTAGCGCCACTCCCGCGCCAGGACCCGGAGCGGGGACTGAAGGTCCGGCCGTCCGACCTGCGGCGCGCCCCGCTGCAGCGTCGTTCGATGCTCCGCACCACCACGGGATCTGCCGCACAGGCGCCGGGGCTGCGACCGCAACCGCCGCACCTAGAGGTCGTCGCGCCGCGCCGGCGGAGGGCGATGAGCATCGTGGTGCTCGGCGCGCTCGTGCTGTTCGCGATGTTGATCGGCGCGGTGGCCTTCCAGACCCAGATCGCCCGCAACCAGCTGGCCCTGGACAAGACCGAGCGGGCGGTCACCGCCGCTCGCGATCGCTACGACATCCTGCGCCGTCAGCGGGCCGAGTTGCGCTCGCCGAATCGGCTCGCAGTCGAAGCCGCGCGCCTCGGCATGTCGCCGGCGCAGAGCGGCGACTTCATGACCATCGATCCATCTGTGGTCGCCAGCGTGATGGCGAGCGCGAGTGGCCTGCCGGCTGCGGTGGCCGCACCCGTGCAGTCCTCGCTCGACCAGTTCGGTGACGTGAAGGCTGTGACCGGGAACGTGCCATGACCGAGCGTCGCACCCCGAGCGGGACGACGAAGGGAACGACCGGCGCGACGACGAGCGGACCGGCAAGGGGATCACGCAAGCACGGCCGCGGCACGCCGGCCCAGCGTGAACGCGTCGCCGAGTTCCGCGCCCAGGACCGTCGGCTGGCCGAGGCCGAGGCGACCCGACGCGGCACGAAGCGGCCAAGCACATCGTCCGCAACGGGCTCGGCGCCGGCGCGCCGCACCGATCCCCGACAGCCCGCTGCACCGACGGCGAAGCGGACGACAGCGCCGACGCGTTCGTCGGCCGCGTCGACCCGCCACCGCCCCGCCGAGCCCGTTGGCCGGCACGCCGGCCGCAGCGCCGGGGCCGACAAGGTCCGCAACGTCGGCAGGGACGCGGGCCGCGACCGCCACCCGGTCGAGCCCGTCTCCGAACGCCTCAAGGCCGACGCGAGTCGTCGTCGCCAGCCGAGGCACGCCAAGCCATTGGCTCGGGTCCAGCACACGTCCCGCCGGGACCGCGTCGCGAAGCGCCTGACTCCCGGCTGGTTCCGCGCGGGGTCACCGCGCAAGCGGCTGATCGCATTGCTGGTCGGCGCCGCCCTGGTGTTCGGTGCCATCCTGGTGCGCATCACGATGTTGCAGACCACGGATGCCGCCAGCTACACCCTCGCCGGCACCCACCAACGCACGGAGGAGACGGTCCTTCCCGCCAGCCGCGGTGTCATCTTCGATCGCAACGGCGATGAGCTGGCGTTGTCCGTGCCGGCCACGACGATCTTCGTCAACCCCAAGCTCGTCCTCGACCCCGTCGGCACCGCTGCGGTGCTGGCGACGACGTTGCACCTCTCGCCCGCCAAGCAGCAGTCGCTCGTGGTCGCGATGAGTGACAAGACCAAGGGCTTCGAGTACGTCGCGCGACAGATCGACGATGCCACAGCGCTTGCAGTGATGTCGTTGAAGCTCGCCGGTGTGGACTCCTACGAGGAGGACACGCGCGTCGTGCCCGGTGGGGATCTCGCCCTCGGCGTGATCGGCAAGACCGACACCGACGGCAAGGGCATCGCTGGGCTGGAACGGCAGTACGACACCCTGCTGACCGGCAAGAACGGCGAGCTCGTCCAGGAGCACGACACGAAGGGCAACGCGATCCCGGGTTCGGGCTCGGTGTCGGTTCCCGCTGTGCCGGGCACAGACCTGGTGCTGACCCTCGACCGTTCGATCCAGTTCTCGCTCGAGCAGGCCTTGCTGAAGCAGGTCAGCGAGCTGCGCGCCAAGGGCGGTACCGCGATCGTCGAGGAGTCGGGAACCGGCAACATCCTCGCGATGGCCAGCGTCCAGATCCGTGCAGACGGCACGTACGCCGTCACCTCGGCCAACCTCGGCGCGGTGGCGTGCGAGGAGCCGGGCTCGGTCGCCAAGGTGATCACGACATCCGCCGCGCTCAACGAGGGCTTGATCACGCCGCAGACCTACATCGAGGTGCCGGGTTACCGGATCTACGACAAGGGCACGCGGTGGGAGAAGGTCATCCACGATGCCGAGCCCCACAAGACCGAGATGATGTCGGTCCAGGACATCCTCGTGCACTCGTCGAACATCGGCACGATCGCCGAGTCGGAGGCGCTGGGGCCGGAGCGGCAGTACAACTACATGACCGCATTCGGCCTCGGGCTGAAGTCGGCGCTCGACTTCCCATCCGAGACCAAGGGCCTCCTGGCGCCGTGGCAGAAGTGGCAGGGCACGGAGAAGGTCACCAAGTCCTACGGCTACGGCGTCTGCGCGACGGCCATCCAACTCGTCGGAGCGGTGAACGTCGTCGCCAACAACGGCGTCTACGTGGCCCCGCGACTCGTGCAGGGCACCATCGGTGAGGACGGCGTCGTCGCGCCGGCTGCGCCTGCAGCGACCCGAACGGTGTTGACGCCGGACACCGCGCAGACGATGAACCTGATGATGCGGGCCGTGGTGTGCGACGGCACCGGTGCGGCCGCCCAGGTCGACGGCATCACTGTCGCCGGCAAGACCGGCACGGGAGTGAAGGCGGTCAACGGTGTCTACGGCGCAGAGGGCAAGGACGCCAAGTACTACTCGTCGTTCATCGGCTTCTTTCCCGCCGAGGCTCCGAAGGTGACCACCTTGATCTCGATCGACGAGCCCGACCCCACCAACCTCAATCGGTTCGGCGGGACTGCAGCCGCTCCGGTCTTCCAGGCCGTGGTGCCGACGATCATGCACCAGCTCGAGATCCAGCCGCCGAACACCACCGGTGGATGCCCGAAATCATGACTTCGTTGTCGGACGTGCTCGCCGGCGCACCCGACCTGGACGTCCGCTCCGTGATCCATCCCGATGGTGACGGCTCCGGCTCCGATCCGGACGTCACGGGCGTCGCGTTCGACTCCCGCGACGTGCGTGCCGGTGCGATGTTCTTCTGCGTGCGCGGCGAGCACAGCGACGGTCACGCCTTCGCCGATGCCGCGGTGGCCGCGGGGGCGTCGGTCCTCGTCGTCGACCATCGGCTGACCCTGTCAGTGCCGAGCACCACCGCGCCGACGCAGGTGGTCGTCGAGGACACCAGGGTCGCGATGGGGCCGCTGTCCGCCTCGTTCTTCGGGCATCCGGCTGCAGCGATGGACGTGGTCGGCATCACCGGCACCAACGGCAAGACCACCACCGCCCACATCCTGTCGTCGGCACTCAACGCGCTCGGTCGCCAGACCGGTGTGATCGGCACGCTCTCGGGCGCGCACACCACGCCGGAAGCCCCCGAGCTGCAGGCGAGGTTGGCCGAGTTCCGCGACGCCGGCTGCACCGCGGTCGCGATGGAGGTCTCCTCACACGCACTCGCGCTCGACCGTGTCGGTGGCGCGCACTTCCGTGTCGGCGTGTTCACCAACCTCGGCCGCGACCACCTCGACCTGCACACCACCCAGGAGCAGTACTTCGCGGCCAAGGCCCGGCTGTTCGAGGCGGAGCTGACCGAGGTCGGCGTCGTCAACGTCGACGACGTGCACGGTCGACTGCTGGCGGACAGCGCGTCGATCCCGATCGTCGCGTTCTCCGTGCAGGATGCTGCCGACATCGAAGTCGGCCCCTTCGACCTCAGCTACATGTGGAGGGATGTGCGCATCAGGATCGGGCTCGGTGGGCGGTTCAACGTCTCGAACACCCTGGCCGCCGCCACGACGCTGCTCACGCTGGGGTTCGCTCCCGATGAGATCGCCGCGGCGATCGCGACCACGCCGCCGGTGCGCGGACGGTTCGAACCGGTCGATGCCGGACAGCCTTTCGTCGTCGTGGTGGACTACGCGCACACGCCCGACGCGCTGGGTCTCGTACTGGCCGCGGCGCACGAGATCGGCCGGGATCACCGTGTCGTCGTCGTGTTCGGCTGCGGCGGTGATCGCGACCGCGACAAGCGCCCGGAGATGGGTCGGGCCGCGGCGACGGCCGCCGACCTGATCGTCGTGACGTCCGACAACCCCAGGTCGGAGGACCCGTCCCGGATCATCAATGACATCATCGAGGGGGTGCCCGCGGACTACCGTGGCCGCATCGCGGTGGAACCAGATCGTCACCAAGCAATCCAGGTTGCGCTGCGAGCCGCCGGTCCGGGCGACGTGGTCGTCATCGCCGGCAAGGGTCACGAGACCACCCAGACCTTCGCCTCGACCGTCGAGCCCTTCGACGACGCGGCAGTCGCCCGAGATGTGTTGGAGATGTTGATGTCCGAGAGTGGGATGCGCGAGGCAGCGGAGCGCCAGATCGAGATCGGGCCCGAGTCGTGATCGCGATCATGTTCGCCGGTGCCTTCTCGATGGTGGTCTCGCTGATCGGATCGCGGTTCCTGATCTCGTTCTTCCGCAACCGTGGCAAGGGGCAGCCGATCCTCGGCAAGGAGGACCTCGGTCCGGAGCACCACATGAAGAAGGCCGGCACACCGACGATGGGCGGCCTGGCGATCGTGGTGGCAGCGTTCTCCGGCTGGCTGATCGCCCACGTGCGCGACCTCGCGTTCTCCAACCAGGCGATCATCGCCTGGGTCGGCATCCTCGTGATGTCGTTCATGGGCTTCCTCGACGACTACATCAAGGTCAAGAAGAGCCACAACCGGGGCATCTTCTGGAAGAAGAAGAGCTACATCACGCTCGGGCTCAGCTGCCTCCTGGCGTTGTGGTTGGTGCAGGCCACCGACATCAGCCGCACGATCTCGATGACCCGTGCAACGCTGCCGGGCATCCACATCCCGTGGTACGTCTGGGTGCTGTGGGCGGGCACGATGATCTGGGCCACCAGCAACGCGGTCAACGTCACCGACGGTCTCGACGGTCTGGCCGGCGGTTCGGCGCTGATGGGGTTCCTGGCGTTCACGATCATCGGCTACATCGGCCTGCGCTACCGGAACATCTACGCCGACGTCGTCAACCCGCTCGACCTCGCGGTGCTGGCAGCTGCGTTCGCGGGGGCATGCGGCGGCTTCCTGTGGTTCAACGCCGCGCCCGCGCGCATCTTCATGGGTGACGTGGGCGCGCTCGCCCTCGGCACCGCGCTGTCCCTGCTGGCGCTCACCCTCAACACGCAGCTGCTGCTGGTGCTGATCTGCGGGATCAACGTGATGGAGGCGGGCTCGGTCGCCGTCCAGATGATCGTGTTCAAGGCCAGCGGCCGCAAGAAGCGCCTCTTCCGGATGTCGCCGATCCACCACCACTTCGAGCTCGTCGGCTGGCCGGAGACCACGGTCATCATCCGCTTCTGGTTGATCTCCGGCATCTGCGTCGCGAGCGCGCTCGCGCTGTTCATCGCCGACTTCTCCAAGCAGGTCGGCGGCTGATGCCCCGCGCCCTGGTCTACGGCGTCGCGATCGCCGGCGAAGCCGTGATGCGCGCGCTCGTCGCTCGTGGCTACGAGGTCGTCGCGGCGGACGATCAGGTCACGCCTGCCAAGCAGGCCATGGCCCATGCAGCGGGTGTTGTCCTCCACGCCGCTCCCGATGCGGCGCTGATCGCAGAGCTGGTCGACTGGGCGGACCTCGTCGCGCCTGCTCCGGGCATCCCCGAGACGCACGCGGTGGTGATCGCTGCGCTCGGCGCCGAGCGGCCGTTGCGCACCGAGATCGACCTCGCCTATGAATGGGAGCAGCTCCGCCATGGCGGTCCACGTCCGATGCTGGCGGTCACCGGCACAGACGGCAAGACGACAACGACCTTCATGGCGACGGAGATGCTGCTGGCCGCGGGGATGCGCGCCGTCGCCGTCGGCAACACCGACGTGCCGTTGGTCGAAGCGGTCGCCGACGACACCATCGACGTGTTCGTCGTCGAGTGCACCAGCTTCCGGCTGAGCTGGACGACCTGCTTCCGGCCCGACAGCGCCGTCTGGCTGAACCTCGCCCCGGACCACCTCAACTGGCACACCGGCATGGCCAGCTACCAGTCCGCAAAGGCACGGATGTGGATGTACCAGCGTGCCGAGGACACGGCGATCGGGTTCGTCGACGACGCCATCGTGATGGCTCAGCTGCGCGCCACGCGTTCGCGCCAGATCACCTTCGGCCTGAGCGGCAGCGATTACCGCTGCGAGGACGTCGACGGCGTTCGCCTGCTCGTCGGGCCGTTCGGTCCGATCTGCCCGGTGTCGGCGATGAGCCGGTCGCTCCCGCACGACATCACGAACGCCCTGGCCGCGGCGGCGCTGGTTCACGAGGCCGGCCTCGCCGACGCCGCGGCGATCGCGACCGCGCTCGGCCGCTTCGTCGGTCCCGACCACCGTCTCCAGCACGTCGGCGCGGCAGGCGGCGTCGACTGGTTCAACGATTCAAAGGCCACCACGCCCCACGCCGCGCTGACGGCGATCCGCGCGTTCGACTCGCTGGTGCTGATCGCAGGCGGGCGCAACAAGGGCCTCGACCTCAGCGAGATCGCCGGCGAGCCACAGCGGATGCGCGGAGTGGTCGCGATCGGCGAGGCAGCCGGCCTCGTCGCCGGGCTCTTCGACGGGATCTGTCCGGTGGTGCGGGCGGACTCGATGCGCGCCGCCGTCGCCGCCGCCGCCGAGCTGGCCCGCACCGGCGATGCGGTGGTGCTCTCGCCGGCGTGCGCCAGCTTCGACTGGTACCCCGACGGTGGCTATCCGGCCCGTGGCGACGACTTCCGCGCCTGCGTCGAGCAGCACCTGGCCGAATCGCACACCAGCGGCTCACCCGATGCGGTGTCATCGGATGCAGCTTCAGCGGATGCAGCCTCACAGGCCGCACGGCTGAACGGAGCAGTGGCATGAGCACCGGCACGACGTTGATCGGCGACCGTCGTCGCCAGGCACTGGAGCGCACCACCGCCCAGCGTGGGCACCCCTCGCGCCGCGCCCAGACCCGTCCGCTCGGCCCGCCGCCGACAGCGTTCTACATGATCGCCTTGGTCGTGACGTTCCTGATCATGCTCGGCCTGGTGATGGTCTTCTCAGCGTCGGCGATCACGTCGCTGCACCAGGGCAACTCACCGTGGCGGATCTTCAACCGCCAGCTGTTGTGGGCCGTCCTCGGCGGCGTCGCCATGGTCATCACGACACGCGTGCCGTACCACCGCTGGCGGCGGATGATCCCGTTCATCGTGCTCGGCGCGTTCGCGCTGATGTGCCTGCCGTTCGTGCCCGGCCTCGGTCAATCGGTGAACGAGGCGAAGGCATGGGTCTTCATCGGACCGGTCGGGTTCCAGCCGTCGGAGTTCTTGAAGCTGGCGATGCTGCTCTACTGCGCGGACCTGTTGGCGCGCCGCGAGCAGCAGATGTCGAACCTGCGCCGCACGTTGCTGCCGCTGATGATGGCCACCGGGGCCGGCAGCCTGCTGTGCATGCTGCAGGGTGACCTCGGGTCGGCCATCGTGCTGGCCGCGATCGTGTTCGCCGTGCTGTTCATCGGCGGCGCACCGCTGACGCCGTTGGCCTTCATGGGCGCCGTGTCGGCCGCCATGGGTTCGGTCTTCGTCTTCACCAGCCAGCGCCGGTTCAACCGGTTCACCGCGTTCCTCGACATCACCGCGCACAAGGACTACCTCAGCTACCAGGTGTACCAGGCGATGATCGGCATGGCGACCGGTGGCGTCAGCGGCACCGGCGTGGGCAGCGGGCCGTCGAAGTGGGGATACCTGCCGCTCGCGCACAGCGACTTCATCTTCGCCGTGATCGGTGAGGAGCTGGGTCTGATCGGCGTCATCGCAGTGATCGGCAGCTTCTTGTTGCTCACCTACGGCGGCGTGCAGGTGGCGCTGGCCGCGCGCGACCGGTTCGGCACGCTGCTGGCCGGCGGCATCGTCGCCTGGCTCGCGGTGCAGGCCGTGATCAACATCGGCGGTGTCAGCGGTGCGATGCCGGTCACCGGCTTGACCCTGCCGTTCGTGTCGTCCGGCGGCAGCTCGCTGTTCGTCTGCATGACCGCGGCTGGACTGCTGCTCAACGTCGCCCGTCACGTCAAGTAGAGGGTCTCCGGATGACCACACCGACGGCGTTCGCCGTGATCACCGGAGGGGGCACATCGGGCCACGTGCTCCCGGCCATCGCGATCGCCGATGCGCTGGTGGCGACGGGTCATCGGCCGGACGAGATCGTCTACATCGGAGCCCAGCGCGGCATTGAGACCCGGCTGCTGCCGGCGACGCCGTATCCGCACCACTTCCTGGACGTGGTCGGTCTGCAGCGCCGGCTCACGAAGCGCAACCTGGCGTTCCCGTTCAAGCTCGTGCGCGCCGTCGGCGAGGCTCGCCGGCTGCTGAAGTCGCTCCGACCCGCTGTCGTCGTCTCCGTCGGCGGGTACGCCAGCTTCCCGGCCACGTTCGCGGCACGGTTGCGCAGGATCCCGATCGTCGTCGTCAGCTACGACCGCATCCCCGGTTTGGCCAGCCGGATCAGCGCCCGGTTCGCGACGGTGTGCGCGGTGGCGTTCGAGGGCTCGTCGCTGCCCCGGGCGAGGTACACCGGCGCGCCGGTGCGTCGCGACCTGATCCTGCTCGACCGCCCCGCAGAGCGGGATCGGGCACGCGCCGCGCTCGGCCTGCCCACGCAACGGTTCGTCGTCGCCGTGTTCGGCGGATCACTCGGTTCGAAGGTGCTCAACGACGCCGTCGCAGGGATGGTCGCCCGTCTCGGCGATCGCCGCGACATCGCCGTGCGCCACGTCGTCGGTGACCGCTTTCTCGCTGACGCTGCCGCACGACGATCCGGCTCGGAGGGCATCATGTACGACGTGATCGGCTACGAGGACCAGATGGTGGAGGTGTACGCAGCAGCGGATCTGATGGTCACCCGGGCGGGCGCCAGCACCATCGCCGAGCTGGCCACGGCGGGCATGCCGGCGGTCATCGTGCCGTGGGCGGCCTCGGCCGACGACCACCAGACCGACAACGCCCGCATCCTCGGCGACGTCGGCGCAGCGATCGTGCTGCGCGAGGCGGAGCTCGACGATCGGCGTCTGGCCGAGATCGTGGCCGGTTTCGCCGACGATCCGGCGTCGCTCGAGCCGTTGGCGCAGGC
>JAOBWO010000466.1 GCA_025463415.1 Acidimicrobiales bacterium
GCCACGCCACGTCTGACCAAGACCGTCTCCCACGCCGACCGTGAGGCCGCGCTCAGCCGCTTCAGTGAGCGGACGTCCTTCGAAGCCGCGAACAACTGATCATCGACCCGAGGACCTCCATGTCGGACACCATCCCATATCCAGCGCCGCTTCCGGACGCCCTGACGCAGGGCTTCTGGGATGCGATCGCCGCACGACGGCTCGCAATCCAGCGTTGCAGGGAGTGTGGCAAGTTCGTCCACACGCCCAAAGCGTCATGCCCGTTCTGCTTGTCGTTGGACCTGTTCTACGACGAGGTGTCCGGGCAGGCCACGCTCTACACGTACGCGATCGCGGTGCATCAATACCACCCAGCGCTCGCCCATCGGGGCGAGTACGTGATCGCGTTGGTGGAACTGCCCGAGCAGGACGGCCTGCGGTTCCTCAGCAACGTCGTCGATTGTCCCGAGGACGAGTTGGAGATCGGCATGCCACTGGAGCTCGTGTTCGAAGAAATCACGCCCGGCATGCTGTTGCCGATGTTTCGGCGCCCGCTCGGTGGCGCTCATGCGTAGGGCCGGCCGCCGAGTCGCTGTTGTCGGCGTCGGGTTCTCACCAACCGGACGCAACCTGGGCCTCTCGAACGAACAGATGACCGCGATGGCCGCCAAGGAGGCCATGGCCGACGCCGGGCTCACACCTGCCGACATCGACGGCGTCGGCATGTACACGATGCCGAACGGCGCCTTGCGCTCGAACCAGTACACCTCGACCGTCCGAGTGGCAGCGATGCTCGGCATGTCGAACAACACCTGGTTCATGAGTGCGGTTGAGGGACCGGCCTACCTCGCGGGCGCGATCCCGGCGATCGACGCGGTCGCCTCGGGCAGCTGCGAGACGGTGCTCACGACCCGCACGCTCGTCCATCCGGGCTCCTCGCAATCGACCAACAAGCAGATCCATGAGTACGAGGGCGACGCGCAGTTCCAAGCTCCGTTCGGCGCGCTCGCAGGCGCGCACTGGGCTTCCCTCGTCTGGCGCCGACACATGGCCAAGTACGGGTCGACGGCCGATCAGCTCGGCTACCAGCCGGTCTACCAGCGCGAGTTCGCCGCGCTGAACCCGAAGGCGCTGATGCGGGAGCCCCTTTCGATGGAGGACTACCTCAACGCGCGCTACATCTCCAAGCCCCTCCGGCTGTACGACTGCGAGTACCCGATCAGCGGCAGCGGGGCAGTGATCTACACCACCGAGGAACGGGCACGAGACCTGGCGAAGAAGCCGGTGTTCATCGAGAGCCAGTCACTGGCCATCGGCAGCAACCCCGACTTCTACGTCCACGATGACCTGTTGGGATCGTCGCAGAAGCCGGCCGCGAAGGCGATGTGGGACCGCACGGACCTGAAGCCGGAGGACATCGATGTGGGCGGCATCTACGATGGCTTCACCGTGATCACGTTGATGTGGCTGGAATCCCTCGGCCTGTGCGGCGAGGGTGAGGCAGGCGCTTTCGTCCAGGCAGGACACACGCGGTTGGGCGGCAAGATCCCGATCAACTGCGATGGCGGCACGCTCAACATGGGTCGTCTGCATGCCGTGAACCACGTCATCGAAGTCACCCGCCAACTACGCGGTGAGAGCGGGGCACGTCAGACGCCGGGAGCAGAAGTCGGCGTGGTGACGGCCGCGATCGGTGCCTACGCAGGTTGCATGCTGTTGACCGGAAGCTGACCACGGTGGACGGCCACTCCACGCCGATCCTGGCCGGCCGATACGTCGGCGCACCGGTGCCGAGACGCGAGGATGCGCGGTTGCTGGTTGGCCAAGGCCGCTACGTCGACGACGTGCAACTGCCGGGCATGCTCCACGCTGCGTTCGTGCGCAGCGATGTAGCGAAGGGTCGCATCGTGAGCATCGACTCGACTGCGGCCGTGGCGCTCGAGGGTGTGGTTGCGGTCTTCGCCGGCGATGACGTCAATGCTCTGGTCAGTCCGAACTGGCACGGAATGCTCGGTGGCCGCAAAGGTCCGCCGGCGGCGTTGCCGCTGGCAGACGGAGCTGTTCGTTTTGTCGGCGATTGCCTCGCGATGGTGATCGCTCAGAGTCGCGCCGTGGCCGAAGACGGCTGTGAGCGCGTGGCGGTCGAGATCGAATCGGAAACGGCGATCGTCGACTACATGACCCCGGGCGAGCACGACTCGGACCCGGGCAACGCCCGTCTGTTCGGATCGACTCGGTCGTTCGCGACGGCCGGTTATGAGCAGGCGGAGGCAACATCCGCACACGTTGCCGACGTCTTCGTCGAGCAGAACCGGTACCTCGCAGTGCCGATGGAATGCCGTGGCGTCGTCGCACAGTACGACCCCTTCGAACGGGCATTGGACGTCTTCATCTCCGGCCAGTCTGCGCATGGCGCACGCGAGTACTTCGCTCGATTGCTGAAGCTGCCCGAAGCCAGTGTGAGGACGAGGACCCGCGATGTCGGCGGTGCCTTCGGGCAGAAGATGTTCGTGCTGCGCGAGGAGTCGGCGGTCGTGGTCGCCGCCAAGCTCCTCGGCAAGCCCATCAAATGGATCGAGGACCGGCGCGAGAACCTCGTTGCCGCACCACACAGCCGCAACGAATGCGGCACCGTTCGAGTGTCGATGTCCGCCGACGGCATCTACAACGCGATTTCCATCGATCACCGCACCGACATCGGCGCGTATCCGATCGTGCCGTCAGGCATGGATGCCGGTCTGCTGACAGGGCCGTACAGGTTTGCCGAGCTCGCATACAACTCACGCGCCGTCCCGACGAACACCGCGGGTCGGGGCGCCTATCGAGCGCCCTGGATGTTCGAGGCGTTCTCGCGCGAGGTCGCGCTGGACGTTGCTGCCCGGCGTGCCGGTCTCGACCCGATCGAGCTGCGTCGCCGGAACATCCTCTTCTCCTCGGAGATGCCCCACACATCGCCGTTCGGCTACGAGTTCGACGAGGTCACGCCTGGCGAGACTCTCGAGCGGGTCCTGGGCGCGATCGGCTACGACTCGTTCCGACAGCGACAGCTCGATGCTCGTGCCGCCGGCCGCTGGATCGGTCTCGGCCTCAGTTCGTACATCGAGCACTCCTCCAAGGGTGCTGCCGATCTCGGAACGGAGGGGGCACTGGTGCGGATCGAGTCGAGCGGAGCCGTCACGGCCTACGTCGGCACCAGCGCTCACGGTCAAGGCATCGAGACCACCATGGCCCAACTGCTCGCCGACACGTTGGGAGTCGACATCGACGACATCACGATCGTGCAAGGTGACACGCTGTCGACCCCATTCGGTCCGGGCACCGGCGGCAGTCGGACGGCTGTCGTCACCGGTGGGGCGATCGCCACCGCGGGCGCGAACGTCCGCAACAAGGCGTTCGCGATCGCCGCCCACGTGCTGGAAGCAGCGGTCGAGGACATCGAAGCGCTGGGTGGTGTCGTGTCCGTCAAGGGCACGCCGTCGAAGGGCCTCACCTATTCAGAGATCGCCGAGCTGGCCTACAGCGCGTCGACCGGCATGCCCGCCGAACTCGAGATGGGCCTCGAGTCGAACGTGAGGTTCCGGCCCACTCGCTACCCGACATGGTCCAACGCCACCCACGGATGCATCGTGGAGGTCGATCGCAAGACCTGCCAGCCGACCATTGAGAGGTTCGTCGTGTGCGAGGACTGCGGCCCGATGATCAACCCCACCATCGTCAACGGTCAGACCGCCGGCGGAGTCGTTCAGGGAATCGGCGGAGTGCTCTTCGAGAACTTCGCCTACGACGACTCCGGCAACCCACTGACCACCACGTTCATGGACTACCTCCTGCCTACGACCGACAACGTTCCGCAGATCGAGATACACCATCTGCAGACGCTCTCGACCACGAACCCGGGCGGCTTCAAGGGAATGGGTGAGGGTGGGGCCATCGGCGCCCCCGCCGCTGTCGTCAACGCAATCGGGGATGCGCTGGCTCACCTCGGCGTCGAGGTGACGCGAACGCCGCTCGGACCGAACGACATCTACGCCCTGATCCACCCAGGTGAGCAGAGGTGAGGATCATCGTCGACGCCGACCGATGTTCGGGTCACGCGCGCTGCGCAGCTGCCGCGCCGGAGCTCTTCACCGTCGACGACGATGGGTATTCGAACATCGGAGCTTGCGACGTTCCGCCGGGGCTCGAACATCGGGCCCGGCTCGGCATCGCGAGTTGCCCGGAGGGTGCGTTGGCCGTGGTCACGGACGAGCCGATGTCGAGCGCGGAGCGAACTTGTAGCTGAGCAGACGATGATCAAGGAGCTCTGCGATGAGGATCCGCGTCACGTTGCTCGTGCTGGGCAGCGTGGGTGGTGGCGCAATCCGTGGCTTCTATTGATCTCAACTGTTAATCTTCTTTCGGGGTTCGAGAGGAGAACGGCGTGGCGTATGAAGCGCACATGGAGGTGCATCCGGCGGTGTTGGTCGGAGCGATCAACTCCGGCGCACCGCACGAACGCTTCCAACAGCTCGCCGCCACATGTCCGGTGATCCACAACGTCGACGGTTCGGTCACGCTGACCCGCCTCGCCGACATGCAGGAGCTGCACAGGATGCGCGGCATCTGCGCGCAAGGGCTTGTGGCTGCCGGCGTCGGCGCGTCGCACGGCCGGCTCATACCACTCGACCTCGATGGTCCCGAGCACACGCGTTACCGCAAGGTCCTCGACCCGCTCTTCTCGCCGAAACGCATGCTCGCACGCGAAGCGGAGTTCTTCGCACTGTCGAACGAAGTGATCGATCGCTTCATCGACGACGGCGAGGCCGAGCTCTACGCCGCGTACTGCAAGTACGCACCGGGCATCATGTTCCTGCGCCTGATGGGCCTTCCCGAGACCGATGTCGAAGAACTTCTCGTCTTCAACGATGCACAGCTGCGCACCGACCCAGCGCTGAGTGCCGCGGAGGCGACGGATCACCGCAACTCAGTGACCGCCCGCTTCTACGAGTATCTCAATGCGGTCCTCGACGAGAAGGCGCGTCTGGCGGCGCCGCCGGATGACGTGCTCGGTCACCTGCTCCACGTCGAGATCGAAGGTGCGCGCCTGACGAGGAGCGACATCGTCGACATCACCTTCTTGTTGATGATCGCAGGGCTCGACACAGTGGCGTCGAACCTCGCGAACGCACTTGTGCGGCTCGCTGATCGACCGGACCTTCGCAGACAGCTGATGGACGACCCGACGATCTGGACGAGCGCGGCCGAGGAGTTGATCCGTTTCGAATCAGTGGTCTCGTTCAGCAAGCGCGCCTCGAGAGATGCGATCGAGATCGCCGGTGAGGTCATCCCGGCAATGACGACGATGTACATGTTGTGGCCCGCAAGCAACCTCGACGAATCCACCTTCCACGAGCCGCTCGAGATCGATCTGCTCCGCAGCCCCAACCCGCACATCGCCTTCGGGCTCGGCAAGCATCGTTGCCTCGGTTCGCACCTGGCCCGAATGGAGCTGCGCTCCGGCCTGCGCGCATTGCTCGAACGCATTCCCGACTACCGCCTCACGGAGGACCCGGACTTTCGCACGGGCGGCAACCCCAGATCTCCCAAGATGGTCTCGATCGCTTGGGACACCGCCACCGACAACAACAGGGATCGCACCGTCGCATCTCTCAGCAAAGGACACTTGGAATGACAGATCAGTTGTGGAGATACGACGGCAAGCACGTTGTCGTCACGGGTGTTGCCTCCGGCATCGGCGAAGCCGCTGCCCAGGAGTTGGCATCGCTCGGGGCCAGGGTCACTGGGCTCGACATGAAGGAGCCGACCGTCGACGTCGACAAGTTCATCAGCTTCAACATGTCGGACAAGGATTCCATCGAGCACGCGGTGACCCAGATCGAGGGTCCCGTCGATGCCCTGTTCAACATCGCCGGCATCTCCAACGGGGCGGGGCCGTGGCTGCCGGTGTTCACCGTGAACTTCATCGGCTTCCGACACTTCACCGAGCGAGTGGTGCCGCTGATGTCGGCCGGAGGAGCCATCGCCAGCGTCTCTTCGCTGGCTGCGATCGACTACTACGACAACCTGGACGCGGTCGAGCAGGTCTTGGACATCGACGACTGGGACGAGTTGATCTCGTGGTGCCACGACCACCCGGACCAGTTCGCGGGCGGCGGCTACGGGCTCGCCAAGCAAGCTGTCATCGGCTACTCGATGCGCAAGTGCATCGAGTGGGCTCCCGGGATCCGCCTCAACTGCATCGGTCCGGCACCGACGGAAACGCCATTGCTGCTCGACACCGTGAAGGGCAGTGGCAAGGATTGGCTCGATGCCTTCCCGCGTCCGGCCGGTCGAAATGCAACGGCGCTCGAGCAAGCGAGTGTGTTGATCTTCCTGAACAGCCCCGCTGCCTCGTACGTGAGCGGGCAGATGATCTACACCGACGGCGGGTACACCGCCGGCGTCACCGCGAAGCTCGTCGAGTGTGTGGTCGGGCGACACGCCAGCCGCCCCGCGCCTGGGCTGCCGGTGGCCGCGAAGTAGTGAAGGGCATCGCGGGTGCAGGCGCGACGTCAGCCGTCGCGCTTGCGCTCGTCGATGCCGCTCTCTTTGAAGACGCGCCCGGCGATGTTCACCGCAGTGTGCCCCATCGCCTGACCGCCATAGACTGTGGTCTGGAGGATGACCTCCATCAGTTCGTCCGGCGTGATGCCGTTCTTGAGGCCCAGCTTCATGTGGATCTCCAGCTCTTCCCACTGCCGCATGGCCATCAGACCGGCGATCTGAGCGATGCTCCGAGCCCGAAGGTCGAGCTGTGGGCGATCCCACAGATCCAGCATGCAGTGCGAGAACGTGAGCTCCGAGAAGTCACGAAGGCCTTGCGTGCGGTAGCCGCGAGCGGCGATGTCGCGCATCCCCGTGCCGCCATAGATGCGTTCGCTGACCTCCAGGGCCCTCTCGAACCGTTGCTGCTGCTCGTCCATGTCGATCTCCTTCAGAGTGTCGTTGATGTGGATCAGTTGTCGGCGATCTTGACGGTGCCCGCTGCGGCCAGCCGCGCGATGTCGCCGTCGGTGTAGTGCAGAGAACGAAGGATGTCGGCCGTGTCGGCGCCCAGGGCTGGTGCGAACCGGAAGTCGCCGAGGACCTCTTCGCCGTCGACCCGGACCGGGAAACCCAGTTGACTCACGAGGCCCTCTTCAGGATGGCTGCGCTCGCGGCGCATGCCGACGTGCACCATCTGCGGATCGTTGAACGCCTCAGCCGGGGAGTTCACGGCACCGACGCACGTGTCGAACCCGACGAGCAGTTCCAACCATTCATCGCGCGGCTTCGAGGCGAAGAGAGCGTGCAACTCGGTGGCCATGGCCTCGACCTGGTCGTCCGGTCCATCGCGCAGAGGAATCCAGTCGGGACGGCCGAGCGCGTTGCAGAACCGTTCCCAGTAGTAGGTCTCCAGGTTGCCCGTGCTGATCCACTTGCCATCGCTGCACTGCAGGAACCCGACGGCACGTGGGCCGGATGGCGCCTGAGGCTGCGCATCCCGATTGTGCAACCGCGACGTGTGCATCACCAACAGGGCCAGTGCGGACGCACTCATCGACACGTCGATGTGACAGCCCTTGCCCGTTTGCTGGAACTCGATCAAGGCAGCCAGGATGCTTGCCACCGCGAAGAAGGCACCAGAGGTGTCGGCGACCGGAACGGGAAATCGGATGGGCTGTCCGGTGGAGTCCATGATGGTGACGCCGCTGATGGACTCCATCTGGCCACCATGGGCGGGGCGGCCGGCGTAGGGTCCGTCCTGTCCGAACGCGGACATGCTGCAGTAGATGATCGACGGGTTGTGGGCGCGCAGAGCGTCGTAGTCAGCACCTCGAGATGCGACGACTCCGGGGCGGTAGGCCTCGATGACCACATGTGATTCGCGCACGAGCCGATGCAGGACCTCACGAGCGGCGTCGCGATGCTCGGGCGCGACGAGATCGAGCGCCAAGCTCTTCTTGTTGCGGGCGAGCGCGTTGTGGGCCGCATGGCGGCGATCCTGCTCCTTGGTTGCGCCGGCGGGAGTGAGCGGATCGCGCCCGACGCCACCACGCGGTGAGACCTCCTCGATCTTGATCACCTCCATCCCCATGTCGGCGAGGATGTGGGTTGCGAACGGTCCAGGGAAGTTGCGCGTCAGATCGAGCAATCGGAAACCCTTCAGCGACACATCAACACCGGCCCCTCTCGATGGCGTTTCATCTAAACTAATGCACTCATCGGTCCGTCGAACAACCCGATGGCAGCATCTTCGGAAGGAGATCCCATGCGGTTCGGAATCCTTCCGTTCCCGCTCCGTGCGGCACAAGTCGCCGACGTCGCCGTAGCGGCCGAGGAGCTCGGCTTCGACTCGGTGTGGCTGGGCGAGCACGTCATCGCGCCTCTGCACTTCGAGAGTCGTTATCCGATCCGCTCGCTGTCCGGCGCGGATGGCTTCAGCGCCGCGCTCCCGTTCTTCGATCCGTACGTTGCGCTCGCGTTCATCGCGGCGCGCACATCGACGCTGTTGCTGTCGCTGTCCGTGTCGGTCGTCCCTCTGCACGAGCCGTACCACCTCGCCCGCTCGATCGCGTCGATCGACCAGTTCAGCCAAGGGCGATTCATGCTCGGAATCGGGGCCGGTTGGCTCCGCGAGGAGTTCGAGCTCGTGGGACGGCCGTGGGCCGATCGAGGTCGTCGACTCGAGGAGACGCTGTCGCTGCTCGACGCCTTGTTCAACGACCAGGAGCCCTCCTTCGATGGTGAGTACCACTCGCTCCCTCCCGCCGCCATGGAACCGAAGCCGTTCACGCTTCCGCATCCGCCCTACATCTTCGGAGGGGTGTCGGACGTGGCGCTCCGTCGCGCCGCTCGCTACGGCGACGGCTGGTGTGGCGTCAACATCCGGCCTGACGAAGTGGCCTCGGTGCTGGCTCGGCTCCGTGGCCATCGTCAGCTCTGCGGGCGCTCGGAGCTGCCCTTCGAGGTGACGGTGACGATGCCGGAAGACAGCGACCAGGTCGATGATGCGCTCGTCGGGGCGTTCACTGCCGCAGGTGTGCATCGGATCGTGATCCGGCCATGGCGGCGTGGCCGAGAGGCAGTGGGTGGGGTTCAGGCGTTCGCGGACCGCTTCGGCATCACAGCTCGGGCGAACTCGTGACGCATCGAGACGCAGCATCTGCTGCCTCGACCGTGCCAGCGGCGGTGGCTATACTGGTGCAACTGTAGAGATGATTCGAGGAAGGTGTCTTGATGGACCTGGTTGATGATCTCAAGATCAAAGTGATCGATTGCGATACGCACGTCGTGGAGGCCTACGACCTGTGGACGTCGCGCATGTCCACTGCGAAGTATGGCGACAGGGTGCCGCACGTCGTCCGCAACGACAAGGGCGTCGACATCTGGATGACGGGCGGGCAAGCGCTGAACAAGGCGGCATGGGCAGCTGCGGCCGGTTGGAAGGACTCCCCGCCGCACAACCCGGAGCGGCTCGAAGAGGTCGACCCTCGTGTCTGGGATCCCGCCGAGCGCTTGAAGCTCATGGATGACTACGGCATCTACGCCCAGATCCTGTACCCCAATGTGTCGGGGTTCGGCGCCGGCCGGTTCGCCGACCTCGGGGATCCGGAGTTCAGCTACCTGTTGCTCAAGGCGTACAACGATTACCTCACCGACTTCGCCACCGTTGGACCCGGGCGGTACATCCCGGTGGCTGCCGTGCCGTTCTGGGACCTCGACCTGACGATCCGCGAGATGGAGCGCTGCCGGAGCAACGGCCACAAGGGCATCATCTTCTCGCAGGCACCGCAGGCGTTCGGTCAGCCGACGTTGAGCGATCCCTATTGGGATCGTTTGTGGGCAGCTGCTCAAGACATGGAACTCGTCGTCAACTTCCACATCGGTGGCGGTGACACGGCGGGTGCTGAGCTCCTTCACGAGTCAGCGGGTGCGGCGGCGAACTACGCCGCGATGCCCGTGACGTTCTTCACGAGCAACTGCGCCACGATCGCGACGCTCATCGCCGGTGGCATCTGCCACCGGTTCCCACGGCTCAAGTTCGTCTCGGTGGAGAGCGGCATCGGCTGGATCCCGTTCGCACTTCAGGCACTCGACTGGATGTGGGCTGCGTGCGAGGTGAGACGCGAGCATCCCGAGTACGACCTGACGCCGACGGAGTACTTCAAGCGGCAGATCTATGGCTGCTTCTGGTTCGAGCACTCGACGGCGCTGAAGGCGTCGATCGAGCTGCTTGGTGCCGACAACATCCTGTACGAGACCGATTTTCCCCACTCGTGCAGCATGGCGCCGGGGCCGGCAAGCTCGGCGCAGATGCCGCGCACGTTCATCACCGAGAAGCTCGGTGAGCTGCCTCACGAGGTGTTGCAGAAGCTGTTGCACGACAACGCGGCCTCGATCTACCACCTCGACTGACGTCGGGGTCTGCTCGCTGTCCCGTGGTCCTTCACCCCCTTGGACTCGGTGAGCAGCACAGGCTGTGGTGACTGCAGGCGCCACAGCCATCTTCTCCCGCCGGTCGCCTGGGCCGGCGTCTGCCACTGAATGGATGGACATGCGCCTCACAGCACCACGTATCGAACCCGCCGACGAGTCGCAGTGGGACGAGGACTCGCGTCCTGTCCTCGAGAACCTCCGCAACCTCGGGCTCGTCGGCTTCAACATCATGAAGACACTGGCCAACCACCCGAAGCTGATGAAGCGATTCCTCGTGTTCGGGAACCACGTCCTGTACCGGAACTCCTTGCCGCCGCGCGAACGTGAGCTGCTGATCCTTCGCACGGGCTTCGTCTGCGCGAGTGGCTATGAATGGGCCCAACACGTCGTGGTCGGCCGCGCCGCCGGTCTCACCGACGACGAGATCAAGCGCATCCCCGACGGGCCAGGTGCGCCTGGATGGTCCGCCACCGACCGTGCCTTGCTGCGCGCCGCCGACGAGCAGGTGGAGACGAAGTTCATCTCTGATGCCGTCTGGGCCGAGTTGGCCGGGACGTGGAACGTGCACCAGCTGATGGACCTGGTCTTCACGGTCGGCCAGTACACGGTCGTGTCGATGGCTCTGAACATCTTCGGCGTGCAGCTCGAGCCCACGACCGAGAGGTTTCCGGCCGAGCTGTTCGCCGCCGACGGGACGTTCCCCGCCGGCGGCTGAGCCGGTTCAGCTGGTGGGTGCCCGATTCACCATCGCGAAGAGCAATGACGGTGAGAGCGGCTGCGACGGTAGGTCCATTCCCAGCGCATCCGCGACAGCGTTGACGATCGCCGGGGGAGAGGCGATGGCCCCGCCTTCGCCCACCCCCTTGTAACCGCCTGGGCCCTTGGCCGGCGTTTCGAGGTGGGCGTACTCGATGGTGGGAACGTCTGCGGCCGTGGGGAGCAAGTAGTCCATGAAGGTCGTGGTCAGTGGGTTGCCATTCTCGTCGTAGGCGAAGTGCTCGAAGAGCACCCCTCCGATCCCCTGGATCACCCCTCCCGCGATCTGCCCCTCCACCACCGCCGGGTTGATGACCACCCCGCAATCGCTGCTCACCAGGTAGCGCAGGACCTTGACCCGGTACGTCTTGGGGTCCACTTCGACGATGCACGCATGGGTGGCGTTCGCGAACGTGATCCCGTCGGCCGCGTGACGTGCGGTCGCTTCGAGTCCGGGCGACATCCCGGGCGGCAGGCTCGGTGAGTCGTTGTACGCCTTGAACGCGACCTCGGTCATCTCGAGGAAGTGCGTGGGCGTGCCGCGAACAGAGATCTTGCCTGAGTTGATCTCGAGATCCTCGGGTGCTGCCTCGAGGTAGTGCGCGGCGAGCTGGACGATCTTGCCACGCAGCTCCGCTCCGGCAGCGTGACATGCTGCGCCCGCGAGGACGGCGGTTCGGCTCGCGCCGGAACCGCCTCCGAACGGCACCATGTCGGTGTCACCATCGTGCACGAAGACCTTCTCGTACTCGATTCCCAACGTGTCGGCGACGATCTGGGCCATCGTTGTCTCAGTGCCTTGACCGTGGTTGCCGGTACCGACGTACACGTCGACGTAGCCGCTCGGCTGCATGCGGATGTTGGCGACTTCGATCCCGAACGATCCGCCCGCTGCGGCCGTCGGCTCGACGAGGTGGGACAACCCGATCCCGATCAGACGGCCCGCAGCGCGTGCCTCGCCTTGCTCGATCCGGAACGCTTCGAAGTCGATCCCGGCGGCGACCTTCTCGAGGGTGCGATCGATGGACAGGCGGTCGTACGACATGCCGGTCGCGCTGGTGTAGGGCATGTCTGCTTCGGTGATCGTGTTGCGCCTGCGAAGTTCGAGCGCGTCGATACCGAGTCGACGGGCGGCTATGTCGATCATGATCTCGCGTGCGACCGTCTCCATCATCCATGGCCCGCGATAGGGAAGTCGCCCGCAGGTGTTGGTCCAGATCATCTTGGTGCTGTAGCCGGCGTGCGGGATCTTGTATGGCCCAGGGAACATCATCCCGACCATCTGTCCCGTCGTGAGTGAGGTGCCGCTCGCCGGGAGTGCGCCGATGTCTTCCTCGTGATCGCAGAACACTGCGGTGATGCGGTAGTCCGCATCGAAGGCAATCCGAACGTGCACGAGTTCCTCGCGCGCATGGTTCGCCGACACGAGGTTCTCCCAGCGATCCTCGATCCACTTCAGCGGGCGCCCGATGCGCTTCGCGGCGAGGAGCACCGCTGCTTCTTCCCGTCCCACGAACGCCTTCTGACCGAAGCCACCACCGACGTCGCGCGCGATGACCCGTATCTTGTTCTCCGGGATCGCGAGCAGGCGGGTGGTGAAGGTGCGGAACTCGTTCGGCAGCTGCGTCGCCGAGTAGAACGTCATCTCCCCACGCCCACTGTGCCAGGAGGCGATGAGGCCGCGCGTCTCCATCGGCACGTTGATGTATCGGTGCTGGCGGATCGTCTCCTGCACGATGTGGACGGCGTTCGCGAAGGCTCGATCAAGCGCCGGATCGGGTTCGGACGTGAGCACGCTGGCGAGATTGGTCTTCATCTCCGGATGCACCAAGGTCTCGTTCGCGAGCGATGTCTCGTAGCCGATCACCGGGGTTTGAGGGTCATACTCGATCTCGAGCAGTTCGATCGCGTCCTCGGCGATCGCACGGCTCTCGGCGATCACCATCACCACCGGATCGCCGACGTACTTGACTCGGGCGCTCGCGAGGGGTTCGAGGACCGGCCCCACGGAGCCGATCAGGACTTCGTAGGAGCTCTTCATCTCGTGTGCATCGCCGTTGAGATCGGCACCCGTCAGCACAGCGCGAACGCCCTCGAGCTCCTTCGCCGCGGAGGCGTCGATCGAGCGGATGAGTGCTGATGCGTGAGGACTCCGGGCGAACGCGACGTGCAGCATGCCTTGCAACGACAGGTCGTCGACGTACTCGCCCTGGCCGGTCAACAGGCGTGGGTCTTCCTTTCGCGCGACGGCCTGGCCGATGTACCGAGGCGTTGCACCGGCTGGTGGAGAGGTTGTCGCGCTCATCGGGTGGCCTCGAGCGATGTCGCTCGGAGGGTGGCGGCAGCGATGTCGACCGCCTCGAGAATGGTCTGGTATCCGGTGCATCGGCACAGGTTTCCGGACAAGCCTTCGCGTACTTCCTGCGGCGTGGGTGCACCGTTCTCATCGAGCAGTGCGACGATGCTCATCACGAAGCCTGGCGTGCAGAACCCGCACTGCAGTCCATGTGCCTCACGAAAGGCAGCCTGCACGGGGTGCAGGGTGCCGTCGGCGTCAGCGAGCCCTTCGATGGTTCTGATCGACGTGCCCTCCGCCTGATAGGCGAACATCAGGCACGAGCGCACCGCTCGATCATCGACCAGCACCGTGCATGCGCCACACACGCCGTGCTCGCAGCCGATGTGTGTGCCGGTCAGGTTGCAGTCCTCGCGCAACGCGTCCACGAGTGTCTTGCGCGGCTCGACCCGCACGCGGTAGCCGTCGCCGTTGACGGTCAATCGGACTTCGACGTCTTCAGACATTGGTTGCCTCCTGGGCGCGCGTGATGGCTTCTGCGGCGACATCCGCGATCAGATGTCGGAAGAGGTGTCGGCGGAAGTCGGCGGAACCGTGCAGGTCGTCTCCGGGAGCCAGGCCGGCGGCAGCTGCGGCGGACAGCGCCGGGATGTCGAGGCTGTCGGGTGAGTGCCCGGTGAGCGCAGCTTCCATCTCCGTGAGCCGCAGCGGCTGATCGGCGGCTGAGAACAGCGCGATGGCCGTCTCGACGATCGCTCCGGATGGATCGAGCCCGATCGATGCGACAGCTCCGGCAAGTGCGAAGTCGCCGTGGCGGCGGGCGACCTCCTTCACGGTCATGCCGACCCGCTTGCCCTCCGGGATGGGGAAGTGGATCGCCACGAGCACCTCGTCGTCGGTCAGCGCCGTCGTCCAGTAGCCGAGGAAGAAGTCGGCCGCAGGGATCACGCGGGTGCCGGCCGGGCCGGTCACCTCGAAGGTCGCGCCGAGCGCCAGGGCCACGGCTGGGTACTCGGCCGCTGGGTCGGCGTGGACGAGCGACCCGCCGATCGTGCCCCTGTTGCGGATCTGGAAGTGTCCGATCAACGCCGTTGCCTCGGCCAGGACCGGCAGGTGACGCTTGATCACGTCGCTGCGCTCGATCTCGGACTGGCGGACGCGAGAACCGATACGGATCGTGTTCTGGTCGAGTTGGATCGATGCCAAGCCATCGACGTGGTGCACGTCGATCAGCACGTCGAAGCGGGCGAGCCGCATCGCCAGCATGGGGATCAGGCTCTGCCCGCCGGCCAGGATCTTGGCGTCCTCGCCATGTTCGACGAGGGCGGCGACGACCTCGTCGACCGTCGACGGAAGCTCAACACGGAAGGGTGCGCATTTCATGGTCGAACGCCTTTCTGGCAGGAGCCCCCACGGCAAGAACTGCGAACGACAAATTACCACAACTATCTAGATGATACTGTCGTCGAAGCATGGGCCGGGCCGCGACCGGACTCGTGAGGAGCGATACCGTCGCTCCACGAGAGAGGCACCAGCGGTTGTCGAGACAGGGGAAGATGTGGCCGGTTTCATACGCGGCATGCGCGTGTTGCGCACGGAAGATCCTGAGTTGCTCACAGGGGCGGCGCGGTACGGCGACGACCTCGATCTTCCCGGCGCACTTCGTCTGGTGTTCGTGCGGTCTGAGCTGGCGCACGCACGATTGGTCGGGATCGACACGGCGGAGGCGCTCGCCGCGCCGGGCGTCGTCGCGGTCTACACGGCAGCGGATCTCGGCCTTGCGCCCTACCAGGGAATGGCCAAGGTCCACAACGACTTCGCACGGCCCCCGCTCGCCGTGGACAAGGTGCGGTTCGTGGGCGAACCCATCGCGGTGGTGATCGCAACGACCACGGCCGAAGCTCGTGATGCGGCCGACCTGGTGGTGGTGGACTACGAGCCGCTCCCGGCGGTCACCGACCCCGAGCTGGCGCTCGCGCTCGACGCACCAGCGCTGTTCGAGGCACACACCGACAACCTCGCAGTGGCCTTGACCGATCCTCCACTGCCGGGCATCTTTGCCGCGGCGGACCACGTGGTGCGCGGCCGTTACGTCAACCAGAAGATCGGCATCGCTGCCATGGAGCCTCACTGCGTTGCCGCCGTTCCCGAGGCCGACGGGCGGCTGACGGTGTACGGGTCGACGCAGATGCCGCACCTGTTGCACAACCTCCTGGCGCGAGCCCTGCGCCTGCCCAAGGAGCAGTTGCACGTGATCGCGCCGCACGTGGGTGGGGGCTTCGGAGGCAAGGCGGGCATCTATGCCGAGCAGGTCGTCGTGGCGGGAGCTGCGCTTCTCCTCGGCCGGCCGATCATGTGGGCTGCGACGCGCAGTGAAGACATGCTGACCATGACCCACAGCCGGGCGCAGGTGCAGTACGTGGAGCTCGGGTGCAGATCTGACGGCACATTCACAGGGCTGCGCGTTCGACTCGTCGGCGATGGTGGTGCGTACCCCGGTCTCGGCGCGTACCTGCCGGCCGGCACGAAGCGGATGTCGAACGGCACGTATGACATCCCCGCCATCCAGTTCGACGTGGCTGTTGCGGCCACCAACACCACACCCACAGGCGCGTATCGCGGGGCAGGACGGCCCGAAGCCACCGCCCTGCTCGAGCGACTCGTCGACCAGGCGGCGCTGGAGTTGAACATCGATCCGATCGAACTGCGGCGCAAGAACTTGATTCGGTCCGACGCGTTCCCATTCGCCACCCTCAGCGGACTGTCGTACGACTCGGGCGCGTACGCATCGACCCTCGACGCCGCCGCTGCCCACGCCGGTTATGCCGGTCTCCGTGCCGAACAGGCCGAACGTCGCGCGAACGGTGATCGGGTGGCGCTCGGCATCGGCGTGGCCGTGTACGTCGAGATCACAGCAGGCGGCTCCACGAGCGAGTACGCCAGCGTGCGGGTCAACGAGGACGGGACGGCGACGGTGATGGCCGGTACGTCGGCGCATGGTCAAGGCCACCAGACTGCGTTCGCGATGATCGTGAGCGAGCAGACGGGGATACCCGTGGGCGCGATCCGCCTGGTGCAGAGCGACACGGATCTGATCCGTTCCGGAGGCGGAACCGGTGGATCACGGTCATTGCAGATCGGAGGTTCTGCTGTACATCGCGCGACCGAGGTCGTCGTCGACAAGGCCCGTTGCATTGCCGCCCAGTTGCTGGAGGCCGATGTGTCCGACGTGATCGTCGATGTGCGTGCCGGCACGATCGGTGTCGTCGGGGTTCCCTCGTCGGCGCTGACGTGGGCTGAGCTGGCGAGCGCTGCGGTGGGGCGGAGCATCGACCGTTTCGCCGATGATCTCGATCCTGATCTGGACGATCCGGATGCCATCGACGGCCTGGCCGCTCAGCTCGACTTCACCCAGGCCGACGCGACGTTTCCCTTCGGCGCACACATCGCTGTCGTCGAGGTCGATCTCGACACGGGTCATGTCATCCTGCGGCGGCACGTCGCGGTGGACGACTGCGGCACCGTGTTGAACCCGTTGTTGGTGGAGGGTCAACAGCACGGCGGTGTCGCAGCCGGGATCGGCCAGGCACTCTTCGAACACATCCAGTACGACGACGCCGGCAACCCGTTGACCACCAACTTCATGGACTACGCCGTGCCCTCGGCGGCCGACCTGCCCGGTTTCGAGGTTTTCAGCACGGAGACTCCGACACCGTTGAATCCGTTGGGCGCGAAGGGCATCGGTGAAGCCAGCACGATCGGAAGCACGCCGGCCGTGCAGAACGCAGTCATCGATGCGCTCAGCCACCGCGGGGTCCGTCACATCGACCTGCCATGCACGAGCGAGGTCGTGTGGCGCGCCCTCCGTGCCGCCGAGGCCGGTCACCCGTTCGATCCGTGGAGGGAGCCGCCAGGGGTGTTCGCCAGACTTGCCAAAGGTCAAGAAGCTGATGCGGACAGCTTGCGCGCCGCAGAAGGAGTGTGACTCGATGAACCATTCCGGGGCCCTCATGGGCAAGGTTGCCGTCATCACCGGAGGCGCGAGCGGTATCGGCAGGGCGACTGCACTTCGATTCTTGAGTGAGGGGGCCGAGGTGGTCGTTGGTGACCTCAACGCGTCCAGCGGAGCGTCGTTCCTGGAGGCCGCATCGGCCGTGGCCGGCACCGATGTGGTGCGCTTCGTACACACCGATGTCGGCGACGAGACGCAGATCGAGCGGCTGATCCTCACGGCCATGGACGAGTTCGGCGGGCTGGATGTGGTCTTCAACAACGCGGGGGTCGGTGGTGCCTTCGGGCCCGTGAGCGAGATCGAAGCCGAAGATTGGGACTACACGTTCGCGATCCTCACCCGTGCTGTCTTCCTCGGCGTCAAGCACGCGGCCCGCATCATGCAGCGGCATGGACGGGGCGGCTCGATCATCAACACAGCATCGGTCGCTGCGTTCAGTGGCGGAGCCTCGCCGCTGGCGTACAGCGCTGCGAAGGCGGCCGTCGTGAACCTCACCCAGGGGGCAGCCGTGGAGCTCGCGCGCCACCGGATCCGCGTGAACGCGATCTGCCCGGGGCTGATTCTCACCCCGCTGGCGGCCGGTCGGGCGCCGATCGACGTCGCGGCTCCACAGTTCGACACGATGCAGCCCTGGCCCGATCACGGCGTCGGTGACGACATCGCGAAGGCCGCGCTGTTCCTGGCGAGCGATGAGTCGCGGTTCATGACCGGTTCGGCCATGGTGGTCGACGGTGGCATGCACGCTGCGGGCCCCGGCCTGCTGACGCGTGTCGAGACGACATCACCCACGGGTGCAGTCGGCGTCAACCGCGGCACGACGGGCCAGGCGACGACGATCCGCTCCCGCGGCAGCGTTATCCCGACGAGCTGAGGCGGTCGGGTTCATCCGATTGCCCCTCCGTGGAACTAGTGCAATAATTACAACATGGTCCGTGTCTTGGAGGGTGTCAGAGTCATCGAGGTGTCGTTGTGGGGTTTCGTTGCATCGACTGGTGGGATCCTCGCTGACTGGGGTGCGACCGTGAGCAAGATCGAGCACCCGGATCAGGGGGATCCGATGCGCGGGCTGCGGATGAAGGCCTTCGACGGTTCCGGCGAAGAACCGATCCAGTTCATGTGGGAGATCCCGAACCGCGGCAAACGTGGTCTGGCGATCGATCTTGCCCATCCGTCAGGTCGCGAGGCGCTGTACAAGTTGGTGGCGGAGAGCGACGTCTTCTTGACGAGCTTCCTCCCCGGCGCCCGACGACGGCTGGGGATCGACGTCGCCGACATCCAGGCGGTGAATCCCAAGATCATCTACGTGCGTGGGACGGGCCAGGGGCCGAAGGGGCCGGAGAACGAGAAGGGCGGGTTCGACAGCGCGATGTTCTGGACCCGTAGCGGTGCGTCGTTGGCGACGACGCTCGACGGCGCGAGCGTTCCGAAAGGCTCTCCGGGCCCGGCTTTCGGCGACTTCACAGCGGGCGCCTTGCTCGCAGGGGGAGTTGCTGCGGCGCTCTTCCACCGTGAGCGCACAGGTGAGGCCAAGGTGGTCGACCTCTCCCTGCTCGGTGCCGGCACGTGGGCGATGTCACCCGGGATCGTTTCGGCCGGCCTGTTCGGACCGCAGCCGCCACGACAGTTCATCGCCCGCCAAGAACCGCTGCCGAACCCGAACCCGGTGGCGGCCAGCGCGTATCGCACTGCCGATGATCGGTTCATCTTCTTCGCCTTCCTGCAGTCCGACCGGTATTGGCCGCAGCTGTGCGAGCTGATCGAACGACCGGATCTGATCACCGATCCCCGCTTTGCGGATGCCGAAGCTCGGGCCGACAACAGCGTCGAGTGCCAGACGGTGCTCGGAGACATCTTCGAGACCAAGCCGCTCGAGCAGTGGCGCAAGATCCTCGATCAGTGCGAGGGAGTGTGGACCGTGGCCCAGGACGTGTCGGAGCTCCTCGATGATCCGCAGATGATCGCCAACGGCTACATCCGCGAGATCGCGATGGACAACGGACGGGTGGTGCGCCTGGTGGCGTCGCCGGTTCAGTTCGACGAATCGCAGCCCGATCTCACTCGCGCGCCGGATCACGGCGAGCACACGGATGACGAGCTGCTCGCCTTGGGCTACACGTGGGATGAGTTGATCGAGATGAAGATGGGTGGCGCCATACTCTGAGACGGGCTGAGCTCGATCAGAGGTCGGCCACCTCGGCCTCGAGCATTTCAGCCAACACAGCCCGCGCTGCTTCACGTCGGGTTGGTAGGTGCTCGGTAGGCCACAGGCCAGCTGCTGGTCGGTGATCCTTCAGCAACTGCCGGGCGAGCGTCACCTTGTGGACCTCGGTCGGGCCATCGGCGATGCCCATGATCGGCGCCGACAGCCACATCTGTGCGAACGGCATCTCATTGGACACTCCGAGCGCGCCGTGGAGGTGCATCGCGCGGTAGATCGCATCGATCAACACCTTCGGCATGGCGGCCTTCACCGCGGCGATGTCCTTGCGCACCTTGAGATAGTCCTTGTGCCTGTCTATCAACCAAGCGGTGTGGAGGACCAGGAGGCGGAACTGCTGCAACTCGATCCACGCGTCGGCGATCTGCTCCTGCACGATCTGCTTCTGCCCGAGCAGCTCGCCCTGAGTGCGACGTGAGAGGGCTCGCTCGCAGATCATGTCGAAGCACTTGCGCATCTCGGCGACGCTGCGCATCGCGTGATGTATCCGGCCCCCGGCGAGGCGTGTCTGCGCAATGGCGAAGGCGCCCCCCTCGTTCCCGAGCAGCGCGTCGAGGGGCAGGCGGACATCGTCGAAGCGGAGGTACGCGTGGGTGCCTTCAGCCTCGGTCTCGAACACCGTACCGACGTTGCGGACGGTCACGATGCCTGGCGTGTCGGTTGGTACCAGGAACATGGACATCCCGCGGTAGGGACTCACGTCCGGGTCCGTGACTGCCATCACGATCAGGAACTCGGCGAAGCGGGCGTGCGAGGAGAACCACTTCTCGCCGTGCAACACCCACTCGTCGCCCGAGCGTCGGCAGCGAGTGGTGAACATCGTCGGATCCGCGCCGGCCTGTGGCTCGGTCATCGAGAAGCACGAGGAGATCTCGCCGGCCAGCAGCGGAGCGAGATAGCGCAGCTTCTGTTCCTCGGTCGCGTAGTGAGCCAGGATCTCGGCGTTGCCCGAGTCTGGCGCCTGGCACCCGAACACGTTCGGCGCCAGTCGTGACCGCCCCAGGATCTCGTTGAGCAACGCCAACTTGACCTGCCCGTACCCGCTGCCACCGAGCTCGGGCCCGAGGTGGCAGGCCCACAGGTTGCGCTCCTTGACCTGGGCCTTGAGCGGCGCGAGTGCCGCCTCGGTGTGTGCGTCTGTCTTGTCGAACGGATTGCCGAGCACGAGGTCCAGCGGTTCGATGACGTTCCGCACGAACTCGTCCGCCCAATCGAGCTGCGCCTGGAACGCTGGATCGGTCTCGAAATCCCATGCCACGACGACCCCCGGCCTGCGTCGAACTCGGGACGGATCGACGTCATATGTTAGAATGATTGAGATAAAATGTACTCGACCTCGGGGGTGATCGCAAGATGGCGGAAGTATCGCAACCCGCGGTGTCGTTCGATCTGGCCGGGAAGGTCGCGGTCGTCACCGGTGGTAGTCGTGGCCTCGGCAGGGCGATCTGCGAGGCCTATGCCGCGCACGGCGCGAACGTCGTCGTCGCGAGCCGGAAGGAGCAGGCGTGTGTCGAGCTGGCCGAACAGATCAGCACCGACACCGGTCATCGCGCCATCGGCGTTGGTTGCCACGTCGGGCGTTGGGACGATTGCCAGCGGCTCGCCGATCGAGCGTACGATGAGTTCGGCCACGTGGACGTACTGGTCAACAACGCAGGGATGTCGCCGCTCTACCCCTCCCTCGGCGATGTCACCGAGGACCTGTTCGACAAGGTGATCGCGGTGAACCTCAAAGGCGCCTTCCGGCTCTCGGTGTTGATCGGCGAGCGGATGGCAGCGGGCAGCGGCGGATCCATCATCAGCGTCAGCAGCATTGCGTCCATCCTCGCAGCCACAGCAGAACTACCGTACGCCGCGGCCAAGGCCGGCCTGAACGCTGTCAGCCTCGGCCTGTCCGAGGCGTTCGGCCGGACCGTGCGCTCCAACGTCATCATGCCCGGAGCGTTCATGACGGACATCTCCACCGCGTGGGACATGGAGGCGTTCGAGAAGCGGGCGGCCATGGACATACCTCTCCGGCGCGGCGGGCAGCCTCACGAGATCGTCGGAGCCGCGCTCTACCTCGCCAGCGACCTCTCCAGCTACACCACCGGCTCGATCATCAAGGTCGACGGCGGCGCGGCGCACACCAACGCATGACACCGCGCGAACGACAACGAGAGTTGCGAAAGGATCACCGGTGAAGATCTCCATGGCACTGAACCTCGCGTCCGGGTTCAAGGACGGCGCCCGCATGATCGTCGACCTCGAGGCAGCCGGTCTCGACCAGGTGTGGGTCGCCGAAGCGTACAGCTTCGACGCGATCAGCCAGGTCGGGTACCTCGCCGCAATCACGAAGCGGATCGAGATCGGCACAGGGATCGTGAACGTGTACACGCGCACTGCTGCCCTGATGGCGATGACCGCCGCCGGGTGCGACGACGTCAGTGAGGGCCGGTTCATCCTCGGTCTCGGCGCCAGCGGGCCGCAGGTCATCGAAGGCTTTCACGGAGTCAAGTACGAGCAGCCGATGCAGCGCATCAAGGAGTACATCGAGGCCTGCCGCTTGGTGTGGAAGCGCGAGGAGAAGTTCGAATACCACGGCAAGACCTTCGATGTCCCCCTGCCGGCGGGTGAAGGCACCGGGCTCGGCAAGCCCTTGAAGATCATCAATCACCCGGTCCGGCCGGAGATCCCGATCTGGTGGGCGAGTCTGAAGAACCGCAGTGTCGAGGCGACGGCCGAGATCGCCGACGGATGGTTGCCGATGATGTTCGTACCAGAGCGGTATCAAAACGTGTGGGGTGCGCCGCTGAAGGCGGGCCTCGCCAAGAGGGAACCATCCCGAGGACCCCTGGAGATCTCGGCGGGAGGGCTGCTGGCAATCGGCGAGGATCTCGTCGGCGACGCGCGTGACCGGGTCCTCGACCGAGGGCGGGCGCAAGCTGCCCTCTACGTGGGAGGGATGGGTGCCCGCGGCAAGAACTTCTACAACGACATCTGCCGCGACTACGGCTGGGAGCAGGAGGCGATGGACATCCAGGACCTGTACCTGGACGGCCGCAAGGATGAGGCCGCTGCACGAGTGCCGTCCGAATGGCTGCAACTGTCGAACCTCGTCGGGCCGGAGAGCTACCTGCGCGAGCGGGTCGCTGCATTCAAGGAGGCAGGTGTGACGTCGCTGCGGGTCAACCCGACGGGTGGCGATCCCGTCCGTCTCGTCGAGCAGTTCCGGGACATCGTGGACAATGCTTGAGCCACCGTTCCCGCTCCCGTACAGCTCCACCGATCTGACCGGTCGTGTCGCGCTCGTCACGGGTGCTTCGTCGGGCCTCGGGTGGCGCTTCGCGCGCACGCTCGCGTCGGCGGGGGCAAGCGTGGTCGCAACCGCGCGACGGGGGGACAAGTTGAACGAACTGGCGGCCGTGATCACTGCAACGGGTGGGACATGCCTGCCGCTGACCATGGACGTCACCCGGGCCGACCAGCTGATCGAGACGGTGGGCCGAGCGGAGGACGCACTCGGCCTGGTGGACATCCTGGTCAACAATGCAGGGATCCCCGACGCGCAACGTGCTCACAAGATGTCGATCGAACTGATCGACAGCGTCCTCGACACCAATGTGCGCGCACCGTTCATCCTGTGTTGCGAGGTGGCGCGACGGTTGATCGGCGCCAAGCGACCCGGGCGGATCGTCAACATCTCGTCCATCGGCGCCTTCAACTACGACGGCAACGGCGCCGCGTTGTACTCGACGAGCAAGGCCTCGATCAATCGGATGACGGAAACGCTGGCGATGGAGTGGGCCCGCTTCGGCATCAACGTCAACGCCATCGCCCCGGGATCGTTCTCGTCGGAGATGATGGACGGGATGATCGAGCGCATCGGTGACGTGACGACTCAGTTCCCACGGCGCCGTCTCGGTGACCCCGCTCAGCTGGACAGCACACTGCTGTACCTGGTCGCACCGTCGTCAGAGTTCGTCACGGGCACCATCATCAAGGTCGACGACGGACAGGCTCCCCGCTGACCAGAGCCGCTGCGAGTCGCTCGGCGAGTTGCTGGCGGTCGACCTTTCCGCTGCCGAGCTGAGGAACGTCCGCCGGGTGGAGGGCGAGCATGACGCGTGGGACCTTGTAGGTCGACAGCTCGGCAGACGCCATCGCGCGGATCGCGTCCAGGTCGAGGTCGTCCGGTTGCTCGCCGACAAGACATGCCGCGACGATCTGACCCCTTCGATCGTCGGCCAGACCGATCACGATGGCTTGGTCTACTCCCGCCCAGACCTCCAAGACCATCTGCACCTCGATCGGCGACACGTTCGAGCCCGCTGTCTTGATCATCTCGTTCAGGCGCCCGACGAAGAAGAAGCAGCCGTCCGTCTCGTGGCCGAGGTCACCGGTGCGATACCAGCCATCGCTGGTGAACACGTCCTCGCGCTCGCGTCTGTGCAGACCCAACATCAGGTTCGGGCCGCGAACCCACAGTTCGCCGACCACCCCGTCGTCTACCGGCAGCTCCGTGTTGGGGTCGGTCACCCGACGCTCGATCCCGGGGACGGCTGGGCCGCAGGAGCCGGACATGCCGCTCGGCAACGCCTCGTCCCACGCCACGCTGAAGGAATGCGACGCCACCGTCTCCGTCATCCCCAGGGAACCGTGGCGGACCGCGCCGTCTGCGCGCTCGCCGGGCCATTCGAGTCCCGTGCGGATGGACGACAGGTCGGCAATCGCGAATGCGGGCTGCTCGCGCATCGATCGCAACGCTGCTGGCCACGCGATCACGTACGTGGCTCGTTCGCGCTCGAGCAACTCGACCGCCGTTGCCGGATCGAATCGGGATTGGGTGAGCACCGTCGCTCCTGCCGCGTAGACACTGCACAGCACGGCACCGAAACCGCCGATCCAGAAGAAGGGCATCGTCGTGAAGAGCCGATCGGATTCGCTGAGGCCGTAGAGCGCCGTCTCGTCTGCGGCCTGGCGCAGCACCGCACCGTGAGAATGGATCACGCCCTTCGGCTCGCCACTCGAGCCCGATGTGTAGATCATCATCATCGGGTCGCTCGCGACCACGTGATCCTCGATGGCCTCGACCAGTGTCCCGACGACCGTCGGCGGGCTCAGCCTCTCGACGACGACGATGCCTCGAAGCGAGGGGAGCGCGTGAATGTGAAACGGCCCGTCGAACGTCGGCAGAGCCTCTGGCACCGAGTCATGCAACCGACCGACGAGACCGAGCGGGGAGGTCTCGTCGGTGATCACGAGGTGCAGATCTGAGTGGGCGATGACTCGCCGCACTTCGGTCGGTTTGGCGAACGGGCTGAGCGGAACACAAACGGCGCCGATCCGAGTTACCGCGAGCCAGCTGATGATCCAGCGGGGATCGTTCGCGTGCATGATCCCGATGCGGGAACCCTTCGCGACCCCGAGGTCGATCAGTGACCGCGCCAGTTCCCGAGAGCTGAAGTGGGCGTCGGCGTAGGACAGCACGCCTGCATCACCCGCCAGCAGCAACTTGTCCCCGTGGCGCGCCGATTGCGCACGGGCGAGATGGGAAGTCGTGGGTTCGAAGCCGAGCTCGACCCGCTCGAGGAGTTGGCCCCACTTGCCGACAACGATGCGCTCCGTCACGCGCAGACCATATCGGCAGCGGGTTCGCCGCTCTTGCGCGAATGCTGTTGACTGTCGCAATGGTTGATGTCGTGCAGAGCAACTCGATCGATCCACTGGCCCTGTTCGGACTGGCCGGAAAGGTGGCAGTCGTGACGGGTGCCAGCTCAGGGATCGGTGAACGCGCAGCCCGCGTGCTCAGCGCGCTGGGTGCCCGTGTCGCCCTTGCGGCGCGACGTACGGATCGTTTGCGGGTCCTTGCCGACCAGTTGGGTGACGCCGCCGGGTTCACATGTGACGTCGGTGTCAGCGGCTCGTCCGACCAGCTCGTCGCGGACGTCATCGAGCGCTTCGGTCACGTCGACATCGTGTTTGCCGCGGCGGGCGTCACCACCCGGGCCACCGCGTTGAAGGAGACGCCGGAGCAGTTCCGGGACGTCAATGCTGTCAACCTCTTCGGCCCCTTCGAGCTCGCTCGGGCAGTGGCCGTGCACCTGCGCACGCGCGGTGCTCCAGGCAGCATCATCTTCGTGTCGTCGTGTGCCGCGTTTCGATCGTTCAGTGATGGACCAGCGGCCGGGTACGTTGCTTCGAAGTCGGGACTGGTCGGGCTCACGCACGAGTTGGCCTTGCAGTGGGCCCGCTATGGAATCCGCGTCAACGCGTTGGTGCCAGGCTTCTACCCGAGCGAGATGACCCCGGCGCCGCCCACGAACGAGATGGCGGACTGGTATCGGTCGCGCGTACCCCTTGGCCGCCTCGCCCACCGCGACGAGCTCGATGGCGCGATCGCGTACCTGGCGAGCGATGCCAGCAGCTACATGACCGGGCATTCGTTGGCGGTGGACGGCAGAGTGGCCCTGTGACTATCTGAATAGTTAGACTTGTTCCTCGAGCTGCCGCGGCCCTCGCCACGGCTTCGCGAAAGAGGACGCAGAGATGACGATGACCGAACCCCACCGGGTCCCGCTCCGATCCACGGATCACTTCTTCATCGGAGGCGAGTGGACGGAGCCCTCCACGTCCGCCGTGTTCGACGTCGTCCAACCGGCCACCGAGGATGTGTACTTCCAGGTCGCTGAGGCTCGCAGCGACGACATGGCTCGCGCCGTCGGCGCGGCCCGGACTGCGTTCGACGATGGACCTTGGCCGCGCATGACCCATCTCGATCGGGCCGAGTACCTGCGCGCGATCGCCGTGGCGCTTCGCGCCCGCAGCGCCGACATCGGACAGATCTGGGCCTCACAGGTCGGGGTGTTGCATTCTGTAGCCGTTGCATCAGCGCCACAGATGGGTGGTGTCTTCAACTACTACGCAGCTCTGGCGTCCGAGTATCCGTTCTTCGAGCGGCTCAAGCCTCGCGGCGGGGGAGCGGTGGGGGTGCTCGCTCACGAGCCGGTGGGTGTCGTCGGAGCGATCGTGCCCTGGAACGGCCCACTGTGGACCATTGCGTACAAGACTGCACCAGCGTTGCTCGCCGGGTGCACCGTGGTCCTCAAGGCTTCGCCGGAGGCACCTGGCGAGGCCTACCTGCTCGCCGAGGTGGCGGAGTCGGTCGGCCTGCCGCCTGGCGTGCTCAACGTGGTGACAGCCGATCGCGAGGTGTCCGAGCTGCTCGTCCGCGATCCGCGCGTCGACAAGATCACCTTCACGGGTTCCACGGCAGCCGGCCGGCGGATCGGCGCGATCTGCGCCGACCGCGTTGCTCGGGTCACCCTCGAGCTCGGCGGCAAGTCCGCAGCGGTGATCCTGGACGACTACGACATCGGGGCGGCAGCAACCGCTCTGGCCTCTGCGGAGTGCTTCCTCTCCGGTCAGGTCTGCGCCTCGCTGACGCGGATCATCGTGACGCGGGCGCGTCACGACGAGTTCGTCGAGGTGCTCAGCGCAGCGTTCTCGAAAGTTCGGGTGGGAGACCACTTCGACGCGCAGACCGAGATGGGGCCGCTCGCGATGCGTCGCCAGCGCGATCGCGTCGAGCACTACATCGCCGCTGGGGCTGCCGAAGGTGCGACGCTTGCGACCGGCGGCGGTCGCCCGGCACACCTCGAGCGAGGGTTCTTCATCGAGCCCACCGTCTTTGCAAACGTCGACAACGATTCCACGATCGCGCGTGAGGAGATCTTCGGACCGGTGCTCAGCGTCATTCCAGCTGATGACGAGGCACACGCAGTCCGGATCGCGAACGACACCATCTACGGGCTGAATGCCAGCGTGTTCACCAACGATGGGGACCGCGCGTTCGAGGTTGCTCGGCAGTTGCGTTCCGGTACGGTCGGGCACAACGCGATGAGGACCGACTTCAGCATGGGCTTCGGCGGATACAAGCAGTCAGGCATCGGTCGCGAAGGCGGCCGCGAGGGTCTCCTGCCATTCCTCGAGTCGAAGGCGATCGTCCTCGATGCCGAACCGACGTCGCTGGGCGTGCTCATGGGCGAGGCGGCAGCACACGGCTGACGCCGAACGCGCTAGAGGGAATGGATGATCTCGGTGGCGCCGAGGTAGCGCCGCATGTGCGGACGCCACAGGCGGAGCTGCTTGGTCCAGAACAGTTCAGCGGCGTCGCCGTCACCGGCTTCGATCAGACGAACCAGCTTCTTCTGAGCCTTGTTGGCCAAGATGTTCCGATCGTTGATCCCCGGCTCGACGCTCTGCTTGGCCATCACCGGACCCTCGACGATGTTGATGCGATGCAGGATGCCGCCCAGCACGAGGAAGGTGGGATTGCCTGACTGCGACATCAGTTCGGCAGCGAACTGTGCGGTCTGGGAGGCGAACGCGTAAGCATCACCGGTGACCGCCCCGAGGCTGACCGTCAACGCCTTGAGCCGGCCGATGCCCTCCGGCGTCGGTGCGCTGGCGACCATCCTGGCGGCCGTGGGCTCCATGCAGGCCTGGAGATCCCAGACGTCGAGCACCTTGGCGCCCTGCAACTGCAACAGGATGGCAATGTGATGGGCGGCGATGTCGACCGACGGCAGGCGCATGAAGGCCCCACCGCGGGCGCCCACCCGGAAGTCCACCAGCCCGTCGACCTCGAGGATGCGCATGGCTTCTCTCATCGTCGGACGGGCGACGCGGAAGCGCAGGATCAGATCCTTCTCGGACGGCAGCATGTCTCCAGGTTTGGACCTGCCTTCGGCGATGGCGTCAAGTATCTCTCGGCGAAGGATCGACGCGATCAGCTCTGAGCGCTTCGGCGCACGAGTCGCCTCGTAATCGTCACCGTCGCGGCTCACGTTGCCGACGAGTGCGACCGAGTGGTCGGGCGACGGCGTCACCGCAGTTCCGCGCTGTTGTACATACGGGCGCCATGGTACAGACAACGTTGCGGCCGCTGCGCAATGCTTCACACCCTTTCGAGCGAAGGGTACATCTGGAGCGCTGGATCCTCTCGGAGGCGAGCGGCGTCGGATGCGATGAACGCGTCGTACCGTTCGTTGAAGGTGAGGTGATCGATGATCACCCGTTGCAGCACCCGCTTCCGCATGTGCATCTGACTGTTACGGGCGTGCTGCAGCGCCCGGTTGTCCCACAGCACGACGTCGCCCGTTCGCCATTGGTGCGAGTACCGCGTCGCTTGGTTGTAGAGCACGTCGAAGAGCTCCTGGAGCAATGCGTCGCTCTCGTCGCTCGCGAGGCCGACGATGGAGGCGGTCGCCTGGGTGTTGACGTACAGGGCGCGCTTGCCGGTGGCGTGATGCGCCCAGGCCACCGGATGCACGGCGCGCGGGTAGTGCTCCGGGCGCGTCGTCGAGATTCGTTGCGTCGTCGAGCCGGGGAAGACATGGAGTGCGTACAGTCCGTCGACACGTGCACGGAGGTCGGGCGAGAGGCGCTCATATGCGTCGACACAGTCGAGGAAGTCGGTACTGGTCCCACCCGCCGGCTCGATCTCGAGCGCGTGCAAGGATGCCGCCAGATGCGGGTGCGGATCGAAGGCCAGGTCGGAGTGAAAGACCAACTCGCCGTCGCCGAGCTGACCATCGGTCGCGAGCACCGATGTCGGGACGGCGCGTGGCACGGGTCCGATGCTCTTCGACATCGCCACCTGCTGCTCGTGGGTCAAGTGCTGGTCGCGGAAGATCAGCAGCTTGTGCTCGTAGAAGAGGTCGCGCAACGACGTGTCCGCGGATGCGGGATCGATGCTGCTCAGCGGCCCGTCCACTTCGATGCCGATCGGTAGTTCGGCGGTGATCTTCCATTCAGCGGTCATGACTTCCCCTCGTTGGCTCGCCGCTCCAGGCGTAATGCTGTAGACAGTTTATACTGACAGTACCTCGGTCACGCTGTCGACGCAGCCGGGCCGGTTCCCGTGATGAGCGGCCACACTCCATCGGCACCGGCTTGGGCGACCAGTGTCGCGACCCTGATCGACCACGCCCTTTCGGAACCGTAGTCTCGGGACCACGAAGCCAGGCGACGCGTGTGGAGCTGGAGGTCGTATTCGCGGGTGACGCCGATCGCGCCGTGCACCTGGTGGGCAGTTGCTGCGACGACACGCGCGGCTCGCCGTGCCGCGACCGTGGCAGCGGCCACCGCGAGCCCGTGCGGATCGGTCGCGACGGATCGCATCGCGACCATCGCAGCGGTCCCAGCGAGCGCTGTCTCGCCGGCGGCCCGCGCCAATTGCTGCTGCACGGCCTGGAAGCGCCCGATGGGCTGTCCGAACTGGCGCCGTTCGGCGGTGTGGGCGACGCTGAGATCGAGCGCTGCTTGGCAGGCCCCCGAGATCAGCGCTGCTCGACAGACAGCGCCCCGGGCCGAGACCACAGATGCGGTCAGCCCCACCGGTGCTCTGCCGAACTCGCGCACCTCGACGGTGACGTGGTCGAACGTCAGCGTGTCACGTGGCTCGCCGGCGATGTTGCAACCCCGTTCGATGGTGCTGAGACCGATCGGAACCGAGATGACGATCATCTCGCCCTCGAGATCATCAGGCTGATCCTCATTGCCGCGGTCGACCGCACAGAGCACCACGAGCCGCTCCGCCACCCGGCCCCACGGAACGCGCTCGAATCGTCCCGTCAGCTGGAGGCTTCCGTTCACCAGACGAGTCGCTTGGACATGGTCGTTCTTGGCGCCCGGCGCGATCGTGATCGGACCACCCGGCAGTTCGAGTCCAGCCTCTTGGAGCATCCATCCTGCGAGAACGGCTGTTTCGGCGATGGGTACCGGTGCGCCGGCGTAGCCAGCCATGCGGAGGATGGCGAAGACATCGTCCATCGACCCCCCCGAGCCACCGATGTCTGCATCCAAGCCCACCCACGGGACCCCCGCTGCCGCCAACGCCGACCACAGCGTCGGAATCCAGCCCTCCTCTTCCGACTGACGAACGATGGAAGGCGTGGCTTCGTTGGAGAGCAGGCGTTCCAGCGACTCCTGCAACAGCGGCTCGCCGATTGGGCTCCGGCCACCCTCGGCGCGCAGAGACTTGGCCACGAGCCCGCGGAGGACCTCGTTGGTGCCGCCGCGCAGGGTGAACGACGGCGCGGTCGTCACAGCCTCAGCGAGCAAGCGGATGACCGACGAGGGCGATGATGGATCGAGGTCGTCGTCCGTCAGCGTCGACAGCACCTCCACCGCCTCCTGCTCGAACGACGTGCCGAGGTCCTTGACGAGCGCGGCGTGGACGGCTGGCTCTTGGCCCTGATCGATGAGCCGGTTGACCGAAAGCGAGAGTTGACGGATCGCCCACATTCGCGCAACCAGCCCGCCGAGTGCGGCGCCGTCGGCTGCCCCCAAGGGATCAACATCGAGCTCGCGGAGGACCGCCTCGAGGACCGGCTGGACAGTGAGGAAGCGGTCGGGTCCGGCGCGCTCGAAGGCAAGCTCGGACGTCACCTGAGTCCATCCCATGCCCACCCCGCCGAGGACGTTCTCGTCGCCGACGAAGACATCGGTGAAGACCACCTCGTTGAGGTGGTGACTCCCGTCCATCAGGATGATCGGACGAACCACGACGCCCGGACTCCGCAGGTCGACGACGAGCATGGTCAGTCCCTGATGTCGCTCGGCGGTCGGATCGGTGCGGCAGAGCACCGAGACGTAGTCGTTGACGTGCGCTCCGCTCGTCCAAACCTTGACGCCGTTCAGCAACCAACCACCGTCGGCGCGGGTTGCAGCCGTGCGCACCGCGGCGAGGTCGGAACCGGCGTCTGGCTCACTGAACCCGAGCGAGAACGAGATCTCTCCGGACACGATCCCCGGCAGGAAGCGCTGTTGGAGATCGGCCGTTCCGTAGCGCGCGAACGCTGTGCCGGTTTGTCGGTCCGCGACCCAGTGCGACATCACTGGGGCGCCCGCGGCCAACAGCTCCTCGGCGACGACGTAGCGCTCGACGGCCGTACGGCCGCCGCCGCCGAGATGACGCGGTATCGACATGCCCAGCCAACCGCGTTCTCCCACCTTGCGGCTGAACTCGCGGTCCGCGCTGGCGGCGATGCCGAGGCCGGGGCGGTATGAGCCACGCGGCAGCACTTCCGCGAGGAACGCGCGGACGTCACGACGGAGCGCATCTTCGGCCGCAGTCGGAGTGCTCGGTGGCAGCAGCATCGGCGCGGATCGTATCATTGAGAGTAAATGATTAAGATAGTTCGATGGAAAGAGCAGAGGAGGCCATCGAGCTGATCAACAGCGACGCGCACTTCGCGGAGCAGTTCCCATTGGCGGCGATCGACGACTACATGATCCACCAGACGCCCGACCCGATCAGGGTCGCTGCGTCGAGTGATCCGCGTGTCTACGAGCGCTACTGGATGGTGTGCCACGACCTCGACGCCGATCTGGTGATCGCGACGGGCTCCACGTTCTACCCCAACCTCGACCTCGCCGAGGCCTACGCGATCGTGAACCGTGGTGGACGGCACACGACCGTGCGAGCGTTCCGTCGACTGGGTGTGGACCGTATGGACATGCGACTCGGGCCGATCGCTCCCAAGATCGTGCAGGGCATGCGTCATTGGAACTTCGTACTGGATGAGAACGAGTGGGGAACGAGCTTCGATCTCCACTTCCGCGACACCACGCGGCAGGTCTTCCGCGAACCGTCCGGAGGCATCACCGACGGCTTTCCGGTGGGTCGCCGCCCGGACGCATCCACCGGTTTCGAGAGCTTCGGCGACGTCGAGGGCACTGTCGTGGTCGGCGACACGACACTGCACCTCGGGCGCAGGTCGTGTCGCGGAACTCGTGATCGTCACTGGGGCATCGGTCGCAGTGTCGGCGGGCCGGCGATGTCTCTCGGGGGACCCGCCCGTGCGGGAGTCTCCGGCAACACGTTCGTCTCGTTCGAGACGTTCGGCATCTGGGGTGATCGGGTCTTCTACCGGTACGGCGACCCTCGTCCGGGCGCCGGCCGAGTCGTGAGCGTTCACCGACGCTTGCGGTTCGAGCCCGACACCCACATCTTCACCGAAGGGGTCATCGACTACCACCTCGATTCGGGGGAGACGAAGCAGCTGCACTTCGAGCGCGTGGGGCTGCTGACCGCATTCATGCGCTGTGGGATGTACGGCGGTACGCCGGACAAGGAGATCTTCCAGGGCGCCTACATCGGTGACGACCTCGTCGAGGGAGAGACCTACGACGTCAGCGATCCGACGGTCCGCACCATGATCGCCGGCCTCGACGAGCACGTGTGCCGGGTCACGTGTGACGGCGAAGCGACCACGGGGATCTATCAACCCATCGACCCGAACGCCTACCTCGCCTGCAGTGCCGGTCGGCGCGGGTGGGAGTTCCTGGCGTGACTGCCGAGTCGTCGGACGGCGACAGCCCGGCCGGTGGTGTGCTGAGGTTCCTCGTCGACGAGATCGGGGAACGTGCCGGGGTGGCGATCCGTGACGTTCGAAGGCTGTCGGGCGCAGGCAACGCCCGCGATGCCTGGTCCCTGGATGTCTCGTGGATCGACGGTCACGATCGGACCGAGCAGGCGTGCGTCATGCTGGTCAAGGCCGATGGTGGTCAGCTGGAGACGGGTCTCGCCCTCGAGTTCCGCACATTGCAGGCGTTGCAGGACACCGAGGTGCCCGTCCCGAAGCCGCTGTGGCTCGATGAGTCCGGGCGGTGGATCGGGCGGCCGTTCTTCATCACCGCGCTGGTGCCCGGCACGGCGGACGAGCGAGCCTTGCGTTCGAACACCGGCGCGGCTGAACGTGTGATGTTGGATCTCGCCACAGCGGTCGCTCGGCTCCACCGGCTCGTGCCGCCGCTCCTGGAGGGCTCGGAGGGAAGTTATCCGGTGACCGCCGAGACCGCTGCTGCCCGCCAGCTCGAGGAGTGGAAGGACGTCTTTCATCGCAATCAACTCGGGCCGCAGCCCGCGGTGTCGTTCGCGTTCGCCTGGCTCGAAGCGCACGCTCCCGTCGCTGAGGCTGTGTCCCTCGTTCACGGAGACCTCCGGCTCGGCAACGTCCTGCACGACAAGGGCCGGCTCACCTGCCTCCTGGATTGGGAGATGGCCCATCTCGGAGATCCCATCGAAGACCTCGCCTGGCTGTACAGGCGCCTGTGGAACGCTGCGCCCTTGCTCGATCCCAGCCAGTTCCTCGACCGATATCGCGCCGAGAGCGGATTCGAGGTGAGCTCCCGGCATCTCGCCTACTACGCGTTGTTCAGTGAGGTGAAACACGCGGTCATCTCGATGACCGCAGCCCGATCCTTCCACGACGGTCGCACCTGCAACCTGCGGATGGCGGACCGCCACGCCTCGGTGGCCACGGTGATGTCCGAGTTCTACAGGTTGGTGTCGCTGTGATGCGCCCACTTCCGCATGAACTGCTGGGCATGGTGGCTGCGGCACTGACGGACACCGTGCTGCCGGCGCTCACCGATGGACCTGCGAGGCGGCAGCTCAAAGCCGCGATCAGCATCATCGCACGGTCAGCGGCTGCCATCCCTCTGATGGACCAGTACCTGCGCGAGGACATCGATGACGTCGCTTCCACGCTCGATGGGCTCGGCGCTGACGTTGGTCGTACCCGCCTGCCCGGGGTGGCGCGCGGCCCGACCGTGCCCGACCTGATCGTCGAGCACGATGCCGTTCACGCCGAGCTGGAGTCGTTCTGCGAGGCCGTCGACGCAGCGATGGGTGGGGACCTCGCGGCGTTGCTCGTCAGGGTGTTGGACCGAGAGCTCGCCCTCGGACTCTCGCCGTGGCGCTTGAGTTGATTACCATAACTATTAGGATGATTCCATCCGACGTGGGAAACCGAGGGGTACGACATGGCTGATGACTATTCGACGATCACGTATGAGGTGGGCGACGACCTCGTGGGAGTCATCACCATCGATCGCCCGGAGGTGATGAACGCGTTCGACACGACAATGTGTGAGGAGTTCGCTCACGTGTGGAACCGGATCCGCCTCGACGACGGAGTCAACGCGGTGGTGCTCCAGGCCAATGGCGATCGGGCCTTCTGCTCCGGGGTGGATCAGAAGAACCTGATCAAGGCCGCACCGAACCCGTGGTCCAGGATCGATCCCGGTCGCTATCTCGGACCGAAGCACAATGACGTCTGGAAGCCGGTACTGGTAGCATGTCATGGGATCACCGCGGGCGGCGCCATGTACTGGCTGAACGAGGCCGACATCATCATCTGCGCCGACGACACCATGTTCTTCGACCCGCACGTCAGCTTCGCGATGACGTCTTCGATGGAACCGATCGGCATGGCGCGTCGCGTTCCCCTCGGAGAGGTGATGCGTTGGACCTTGCTCGGTCTCGACGAGCGGATGTCCGCGACCCGCGCCCATCAGATCGGGCTCGTGAGTGAGATCGTTCCTCGGGAGCACCTGCGTGCGCGGGCACGCTCCTTGGCTGCGAAGATCGCGGCGAAATCGCCGGTTGCCGTGCAGGGGACCGTCAAGGGTGTGTGGCACAGCCTCGAGAGCGGTTGGTTGGCCAGCCAGAGGATCGGTCTCGACTACAACCAGTACGGCAACGCGGAGGTCGCCGCTGCCGGCCAGAACGTCGACTTCGCGACCAGGAGCCGAGTGGACTGGGAGCTGCGCTGATGGGAACTCGGTCGGCTGTGACCGAGTCTGATCGACCGGTCATCCGCTTCGTGGATGCTCACACCCACGTGCAGCCGTCCAGCGCGGCCACCATCCAGTTCTTCGAGCGCATCGGAATGCCACGGCCTCACCGCGAGGGCACTGTTGCCGAGCTGATCGATCTGATGGATGCCTGCGGGATAGACCGCATCACGATCGTTCCCTGGCTGCCCGCACAGGACCTCGTGGTAGCTGCTGTCGACCAGGGTGCGGATCGCGAGGATGCCGAGCAGCAGGTGATCAACGAGTGGCGCGAGCTCAACGGCTGGGCCACGGCCATGGTTCGCGAGCACCCGGGACGTCTGACGTGTCTGGTCGGCATCGATCCCGTCCTGATGTCGCGAGAAGTCGTCGCGGAGGAAGTGCGCCGAAGAATCGGTGAGGGTGCGACGGGTTTGAAGATCTCGCCGATGTTCTTCGACGCACGGCCTGACGACGACGTGGTCGAGATCGTGTGGCAGCTCGCTGACGAACTCGGCGTGTACGTGCTCAGCGCATGCGGAGGGTCGCATGTCGGCCACCATGAGCCAGCCGCCAAACCGGAGTACTTCGATGCGGTGCTCCGCTCGTATCCGAACGTGCGTGTGCAACTGGCCCAGCTCGGTCAGATCGCGTCGGCCGACGTCGCTGTGCTGACCGCCAAGTACGCCAACGTGGTGACCGACACGGCGATGCAGCTCGGGCCGGACACCTCTCCGTCTGCGATGGCCGAGCTCATCCGCCGGATCGGTGTCGATCGGGTCCTGTTCGGCACCAACTACCCGTTGGTCGACCCTCGTGACTACGTGGAGGTGCTCTCGGCGCTTCCGCTCAGCAACGACGAACTGCAGCAGGTCGCCCATCGGAACGCTGACATCCTCCACGCATCGTCATCGTGACCTCGGATCAGATCATGCACGGGACGGGGCTTGCGCCGCCTGTCGCCGTTGGTCGATGAGACGCAGGATGTCCTTGGGTCCGAGGGGTTGGTGCGTGATCGCCATCCCGAGAGCGTCGGCGATCGCGTTGATCAATGCTGCAGGCGAGGCAACAGTGCCGCCCTCTCCCGCGCCTTTGTGGCCGCCGGGAGTGTTCGAAGGCGTCTCGATGTGGCGGAACTCGATCACGGGCGCGTCCACGGCGGTCGGTAGGAGGTAGTCCATGAAGGTGGTCGCCACGGGGTTGCCTGATTCGTCGTATGCGGCATTCTCCAGCAGCACGCCGGACAGGCCCTGGAGCACCGCTCCGGTGATCTGGCCTTCGACGATCTGTGGGTTGATCACCACGCCACAATCCTCACTCACCACATAGCGGAGGATCTCGACCATCCCGCTTGCGGGGTCGATCTCGACGACGCACGCATGGCTGGCGTTCGCCATGGTCGGGCCCTTGGCCGAGTAGCGCGACGTCCACTCGAGCCCGGCTTCCATACCGGGGGCAAGGTCGCCGGAGCGACGTGCGCGCTCCAAGCGATCTCAGCGAGGGTGAGGGACCGGGCAGGGACCCCCACGACGCCGACCCGGCCCTCCACCATGCTCAGGTCCTCGACGGCTGCCTCCAAGATGTGGCTGGCGATGTGCAGCACCTTCTCGAGAACCTTCTCGGCGGCGAGGCGGCAGGCGGCGCCGCCGAGGACAGCGCTGCGACTGCCGCCTGTTCCTCCGCCAGCCGGTGCTGTTCGAAGGTCTCGTCGAGGACGAACGTGGCTTCGGCGAACGCATCATCGACGCGTGGATCCGGCGGAGAGCTGAGCGTTGCGGCGATGTTCGTGCCGAGTTCCGCTTGGACGATGTGCTCGTCCCGGAGTGCGGCATCCAAGCCGATCACGGGCGGCAGCTCCGCGTAGGTGATGTCGACGAGCTCAGCGGCATCCTCGGCGATGTATCGGCTGTCGGCGACGATCATGACGACTGGGTCGCCGACGTAACGAACCTGCGCGGAGGCCAGAAGTTCCCTGAACGGCGGAGCCGTTGACGTGGCGAAGATCTCGATCGTGCTTCGCATGTCTCGAGCGAGGTGGTTCAGATCCGCGGGGGTATATGCAGCCCGCACGCCGGGGAAGCGCTCGGCTGCGCTGACGTCGATGTCGACGATGTCCGCTCGTGGAAACGGGCTGCGAACGAATGCGACCTGCAGGGTGCCCGGCAGGCGAACATCGTCGACGTACTGGCCGTGACCGGTGAGCAGCCGGCGGTCTTCTGTGCGGCGCACCACATGACCGAGTGCAACGGCGGGTCGCCCCTGTTCCGCGTTCGTCACGCCGTTCGAACGGACCGCGATGCGGACCGCGTCGACTATTCCCTGGTAACCGGTGCATCTGCACAGGTTCCCGGACAGGCCCTCGCGGATCTCCCGGTCATCGGGATCCGGGTTGCGCTCCAAGAGGGCGATGATCGACATGACCATGCCGGGGGTGCAGAAACCACACTGCAATCCATGAGCGCGCGACATGGCATCTTGCACCGGGTGCGAACCGCCATCTTCGTCGGCAACGCCCTCGATCGTGGTGATCACGCACGAATTCGCCTGCACCGCAAACACCAGGCATGCGCGGACGACCACACCATCGAGCAGAACCGTGCATGCTCCACACACGTCATGCTCGCAGCCCAGGTGAGTCCCCGTCAGACCGCAGTCCTCGCGCAGCGCGTCTGCCAGTGTCTTGCGTGCCTCGAGCCGCAGAGAGTGTGCACGCCGTTGACCACCACTTGAACGTCGAGCTCAGACATCGCGGGGGCCCTTCATTCGTGTGAGGTTTGGGTGATCATCGAGGACTTCGTACCCATCGCCGTCCACCGGTCAAGTTAAGCCGACGGGAGGGGCTTGTCACGCACGATCAAGCTAATTGAGCTATCTGATTGAACAGTTGACACCGATTCGCGTTGACCCTACGATGCGTGGCGCACGGGACATGTCGGCAGTCCGATCGGTCGAGGCGTGTCGAGAATGCCGGGGGTGGCAGTGTCGAAGGGCGCGTTGAGTGGCATCACCGTGATCGATCTGTCCACAACGATCGCCAGCGCGTACACCAGCCTTCTCTTCGCGGACTTCGGAGCCGAGGTGATCCAGATCGAGCCTCCGGGTGGGAGTCTGCTCCGTGACCAGGCCGGCTGGCCGTTCTGGTCACGTGGGAAGCGCAGCGTCGTCCTCGACTTGAAGTGCGACAAGGATCAGCGCATTGCCAGAGATCTGCTGCTGAGCGCGGACGTCGTCTGCGAATCGTTCCGTCCGGGCGTCGCGGAGGAGTTGGGCCTCGGCTACGAATCTCTCAGCCGGTCGAACCCTGGACTGATCTGGACGTCTGTCACTGGCTTCGGACCAACGTCGCCACTTGCGCAGTTGCGCGGATACGAGGCGATCGTGCTCGCCAAGCTCGGCGCGTTGAGCGGGCGTTCACCGACGGGTCGTTCCGGTCCGGTGATGCCGTCGGCATTGACTGCGACGTTCTCGGCTGCGTTGCTCGCAACTCACGGGACACTGATCGCGTTGTACGAGCGCGAGTCGAGCGGGCTGGGGCAGCGAGTGTCGTCCACGCTCCTCCAGGGCTTTCTTTCCCACGATTCGTGGTCGTGGATGTTGAGGACTCTGTCGCAGCGATATCCCGAGGCGTTCACGGAGCACCAATCGTTCGACCCTCCGGGCGGCGTTCCGCCCAACGTGATGATGTTCGGACTCATGGCCGGCCTGTCCAAGGACGGTCGATGGATGCAGTTCGCGCATGCTCAGCCGAAGCAGTTCGACGTGTTCCTCCGAGCTGCGGGTCTGGGATGGACCAGGTCCGACCCGAGGTGGATGGGGGCCGAGAACAGCCCCGACATATCGACTCGAGAGCGATTCTGGGAGATGATCCTCACAGCCGTTCGCGAGCTGACGTTCGAGGAGTGGCAGCAGAGGTTCGACGCAGATCCGACGATCTTCGCCGAGCTCTTCCGGCGAGGAGCCGAGATCCTCGATCACCCGCAGATGATCCACAACGGCCACACGCTCGTCGTCGACGACCCTGAACTCGGCACGATCCGCGAGCCGGGAGTGTTGGTGACCATGTCTGGATCACCGGGTTGTGGAGCCGGTCCCATCCCTTCGCTCGATGAGCACGGACCGGAGGTCCGGGCTCGGGCGCACGTCGAGCCCCCAGCAGCCGCTCTTGCTGCAACCGACTTCCCGACATCCGCTGCGCTCGCGAACGTGACTGTGATCGAGCTGGGCACGTTCTTCGCTGGTCCCTTCTCGACTGCACTGCTCGCGGATCTCGGGGCGCGAGTCATCAAGATCGAGCCCCTCGAGGGCGACCCGATGCGCAACATCATGGGCTTCCCGGAACTGTCCGCGGTGCGGGTCACGCAGGGCAAGGAGAGCATTGCGGTCGACATACAAACGGTCGATGGACGAGCGATCGTCGAACGACTCGTCCGTGACGCGGACATGGTTCTGCAGACGTTTCGGGGTGGTGTGGCACGCAAGCTCGGGTTGGACCACGAGCGTCTGATGGAGATCAACCCGGACCTGATCTACCACTATGCGCAGGGCTACGGAATCGACGGTCCCTACGCCGGGCGCCCTGCATACGCTCCGGTGATCGCAGCGGGATCGGGATTCGTCTACCGCAACATCGGGAGCATGCCAGACGGTACCGACTTGACCCTGGATCAAGTCAAGCACTGGGGGATCCGAGCCCATGGCATGGGCGTGGTGGTCGGCGTCAGCGTCGATCACTTCGCAGGTCTGGGGGTTGCGGTCGCGTTGTCTCTGGGCCTGCTCGCCAGGGCCCGCGGCTTCGGCGGTCAGCACACGATGACCTCGATGCTTCAAACGACCGCGCACATGATGTCCGACGACGTGATCGAGTACGCAGGGCGACCGCCTGCGCCGGTCACGGACCCCGAGTTCATGGGGATGAACGCGCTGTATCGGCTCTACGCCACCGCAGACTCATGGGTGGTGCTGTGCGGGGTGTCGAATGCCGAGTGGGTGTCACTCTGCACGGTGCTGGCCGCGACCGGCGTCCATCTCGTGGATCATCCGTCCTTCCGCACACGCGAGAGTCGGTTGGAACACGACGCTGAGCTCGTCCGAGTGCTCGAGAGTTCCATGCTGAAGAAATCAGCCGCAGAGTGGGAGGAGCTCTTCACGGCAGCGGACGTCGCCTGCGTCGAAGTTGATCCGGGACCTCCTCATGCGGCGATGGACGAGGGCGGCCTGGCTCATCAGTTGGGCATGGTCGCGACAGTGGAGCACCCCATGTTCGAGAGGCACTATCGCACGACCGCGCTCGTCAATCTGTCGAGGTCCCTCGAGGTGCTCAAGCCCGGTTGCCTCAACGGCCAGCACACCGACGCCGTTCTTCGTGGCATCGGCTTTGCCGAGGCGGAGATCGCTCGACTCCACGCGTCCCACGTCGTTGGTCGCTGAAACTTGCCCACAGAAAGGCAAACCATGTCCAACACGATCGAGAGCGCGGCGAGACCGATTCCGGTCCCGAGCGACCTCACCCGTCCGTACTGGGATGCGGCGAAGGAGCACCGCCTCGACATACAGCGATGCCAGGAATGCAGCTACTTCATCCACGTGCCGTTGCTCCGATGCCCCCGCTGCGACTCCGCGGCACTCGCATACGAACCGGTGAGCGGCAACGGGACCATCTACAGCTACACGTCTGTGCATGACACCCGAGTGAAGTCGTTCCAGGCCATCGGGCCGTTCATCGTGGCGCATGTTGAACTCGTCGAGCAGCTCGGCCTGAAGATCACCTGCAACCTGTCTGGCACGGATCCTGCCGACGTGAAGATCGGCGCTCCGGTCGAAGTGATCTTCCTGCCGATCGGCGAGGGCATGGTTCTGCCCGATTTCAAGCTCGCGACGCTCGCCGAGACAGGCGGGACGCATGACTGACAAGAAGGCGAAGGTCGCCGTTCTCGGGATCGGATACTCCAAGATCTCGAGGGGCAACTCAACGCAGAGCCTGGGAGCGGACGCTGTCGAGGCGTGCCGTGCCGCGATCTCAGATGCAGGCATCGGAGTCGAGGAGGTCGACGGGATCACCACCTACAAGTACCGTCCCGATTACTACGGTGGGTCCACCGCTGCACCGGACGAGTCGGTCGATGGTGTGCTGGTCGCTTCCCCGCAGTACATCTGGAAGCACCTCGGCTTCCCGAACCTCCGCTGGGGAGAGTGGAACGACAAGTTCGTCGGCTCATCCCTGATCGAAGCTCACAACGCCATCGCAGGTGGTGCCTGCCGTTACGCATTGGTGTGGCGCGCGTGCGGCTTCGAGCAGGGCATCCGGTACGGCAACATCGATCCGGATCGAGTCACCGGGAACGACGAGTTCACGTTGCCGTACGGCGCGTACGGCGGACCGCCCCTGTTGGCACTGCTCGCTCAGCGATACTTCGATGGCTACGGGGCAACGCGAGCGCACATGGCCACGTTCATCTCGATGACCCGGAAAAACGCTCTCCTCTCGGGTCGCGGCTATTGGGCGGAGAATCGTCCGGAGCAACTGTCTGTCGCGGACTACATGGCGGCCCGGATGATCTCCAGTCCGCTGTGCCTGTACGACTGCGACATCCCGGTCCAGGGGTGCGCGGCCTACCTGCTCGGGCCCGCCGAAGCTGCCCAAGACGTACCGCACGGTTCGGCGTTCATCAAGGGTTTCGCGCAGGGCTACCTCGGGCCGGGTGGAGTGCAGACGTTTCTGCACTCCGGCGGCCGAGCTCGGCCGCCACTGGACGATGGGTACGCCTGGGAACCCAACCTGGAGTTGGGCCGCAGGATCGCCAGCAATCTCTGGGCTGCGACGGGTTTGACCCCCAAGGACATCTCCACGGCAAACCTCTACGACGGATTCAGCATCATCGCCTGGAGCTGGCTGGAGGGCCTCGGGTTCTGCGGCGAAGGTGAGGCGTTCGAGTTCGTCCAGGACGGCCGGGTCGAGATCGGCGGCGAGCTGCCGATCAACACCAGCGGGGGCAACCTCGGCGAGGGACGGATGCACGGCGCGCCGCACGTCAGTGAGGCGATCTATCAGGCGATGGGTCGCGCCGGCGAGCGTCAGGTCAAAGACGCTCGATACACCCTCGCGGCGCCGGATCGACTCGCAGTCGGTCAGGCGATCGTCTTCAGCTCTGAACCAGATTGACCTCGTCGCCCGAACCTCGTTCGCTGAACGAGGTCGGCGTCGATCGGGGCACGACCAGAAGGAATCAACCATGTCAAGCATCAGCATCCCAGTCATCGACGCTGACTCGCATCTCACAGAGACTCCCGACCTCTTCACCTCACGGCTGCCGCAGAAGTGGCAAGCGGAAGCGCCGAAGGTCGTCCTGGACGATCAAGGGATCGAACGGTGGCGGATCGCCGGCCGCTGGCTGAGCCCGGTCGGTGCAGCGTCACCAGCTGGTGAGGTGTTCGGGCCGAGCCATTGGGACGAGGTGGATCCAGCGACGTACGACCCGTCGTCGCGCGCCACCTGGATGGATGAGCACGGCATCCAGATGCAGGTTCTGTACCCGAACATCGTGGCGCTCGAGGGTCATGCGATCATGTCGCTGTCGGATCCGGAGTTGAAGCTTGCGTGCGTCCGTGCCAGCAACGATCACATGACTGATTTCTGCAATGCCGTACCGAATCGGTTCGTGCCTCTCGCGTGCGTGCCCTTCTGGGACATCGAGGAATCGATCAAGGAGATGGAGCGTTGTGCGGGCCTCGGGCACAAGGGCGTCGTCTGGGCAGCGACCCTGACGAAGCACGGCCTGCCCGGAACAACGAGCAAGTACTGGGATCGCTTCTACGGTGCAGCGCAGGATCTCGGCATGTCGATCAACTTCCACGTTGGCGTCGGTTACACCGAAGAAGAGATCGGCATCGCGTCGCAGCGGATCGCCAAGGTCGATCCGCTCGATCAGGCCACCGATCAGGTTCGTCGTACCGCGATGAGCTTCATGGCGAATGGTCGCACGGTTGCAGGAATCATCATGAGCGGGCTCTGCGATCGGTTTCCCGATCTCGACTTCGTGTCGGTCGAGAGTGGCTTTGGATACTTCCCATACCTCATCGAAGCGCTCGATTGGCAGTGGAGGAACACCGGCGACTACCACAACATCTTCAAGGAGCGACTCCTGCCGAGCGAGTACTTCCGGCGGCAGGTCTACACGATGTTCTGGTTCGAGGAGACCACGCTTCCCCTCCTCCAGGTGTTCCCGGACAACGTGATGTTCGAGACGGACTTCCCGCATCCGACGAGTCTGACGCCAGGCCCGGGCACCGTGTCACCGAATCCGGCGGACCTGGTGCAGCGTCACATCGGCACATATGGCGCAGAGCTGATGAAGAAGGTGCTCTGGGACAACGCCGCTCGTGTCTACCATGTCGATGCCGTCTGACGATCCCCGTACAGACAGCGCCTCGGACATGTGCGACATCCGCGACCGTCGGCCCCCGAGCAATCCGACATCAGGTACACCGCCTCGCCGCCCGAATTCGGTCAGACGTACCAGCAATCTCGATGTGACGTGGCCAGACGGCCCGGAGGGGCAGTTGCGGATCGCCGGTCTGGCACGTGACCTGCACAGTACGAGTACCGGGCGAGCAGAGGTCCTGGACAGTGCGATGTTGAACGTCACGATGGCCGCCGACCGCACCGTGGTCAGCGTCGATGCACAGCCGGGCGACCCGAACCTCGCTCGGTTGATCGGCGCGCGCGCCGGCAGCGGGTTTCGGCGGGCGGTCATCGCCGCGGCGCCGGCCGCTTCCAGCCGCTGGTCAGCGGGATACCTGCTTCTGGATGATCTCGCCGGCGTCAGCCTCATCGGCAGCTTCGCGTGGACCCGGCAGCCCGGCTTCGTCGACTCACCGAGGCGGTCGATCGACCCCGAGGGGATCTGTTCGGCGTACCGCGACGGTGGGCAGGCGCTCATCCGCCATCGCAACAACCTTCCGAGGGCTCAGAACGCCGCTCTCGCACCCTCGCTGCTCGACCCGACCGACATCGTTGCGTGGCACCACATCGACACGCCGAAGTCGGTGTGCATGCGTCGACGTCGCCGCATCGACGTGTGGTTCGACTCGATGATCCACATGGATGCAATTTTTCGGGACAACACCTGGGACGAAGATGGCAGAGAGATCGTGGTCCACGAATACGAGCTGACCGCAACGGCGGACCTCGACGCGGCTCGTGTCACCGCAGTTCGAGCAACAGCACGCGTGCTGCCGTATCGGGAGTGCCCTTTGGCGGCCGGCGAGTTGCATCGACTGCTGGGGTCCTCGTTGAAGGGACTCCGCACCCATGTGATCGAGACACTTCGAGGCATCGAGAGCTGTACCCACCTGAACGACATGCTCCGGGCGATGGCCGACGTGCCGATGCTCATCGAGGGACTCGCTCGTTCCGGGGACATCTGACGTGCGCGAGGAACCATGGCTGCTGCCATCGCCGGAGAGCAACGCGCCTGGGGTGACGGAGTCACCTCAGGCGTCGGAAGGCGCCGCAGGAATGTCTCGCCACCTCGATCCCCGCCACGGCCCTCACGAGCCGACGACGGGTAGTCCGACTCGGCGTCCGGGATCGGTCCGTCGCACGTCCACCGTTGACGGCCTACGCCCGAACGGCTTGGTGGCTGGTCTGACGCTCGTGGGCCTTGCTCGTGATGTCGTGACGGAGCTCGATGGCACGACTCGCATCGTTGACGAGGCGTCGATGCATGTGGTGCTCGTGTTCGACGGTGGCGCAGTGGTCACCGAGATCTCGACCACACCGCCACTGCACGGCGTCGAGCAGCTCATCGGCAAGCGTGCGACCACCGGCTTCCGAGCCGAGATCGACAGCTCGACTGATGCCCGTCCGGGCGAGCTGCGGTACCTGTTGCTCGACGAGATCCCGGTCGCGACTTTGGTCGCAGGATATTCGGTCCTGCACGCAACGTCCCGGGGAGACGTCGATCTGGACGCCCTCGCGAACCTGAGGCCGGCCGGCCCCTTGCTGCACGGGCCCGGCATGTGCGCTGGGTATCGGGTCGGCGGAACCGTGATGACGAGGTTGGCGATCGGCAAGCGCGCGGTTGTGACGGGTCCGGATGCGACTTCGATCATTGATCCGGCAGATGTTCTCGGGTGGCACGACATGCCGCCTGATCTGCCGAGTGACTGCACCCGACGCTGGCGTCGCCACGATCTTTGGCGAGATGAGTCGGGTGTGCTGCGCATAGATGCCTTCTTCCGTGACAGTCACATGGCGCCAGATGGCACCGAAACCATCGTCCACGAGTACACCGTCGACGCGGCCATCGATCCAGCCACGATGACAGTCGTCGCCTGCACCGCCACACCGCGAGTTCTGCCCTTCGTCGAATGCCCGGAGGCTGCGGCGAGCGCTCGACGGATCGTCGGCAGAACCGTCATCGGCTTGCGCCCGAGTGTTCGAGCGGATCTCACGGGCGCGAGCACGTGCACCCATTTGAACGACATGCTGCGTGAGCTCGAAGACGCCGTGACGCTCGCTGCGCTTCTGCCGCTCTGAGCCGGCCCCAGCGGAGACCTTCCGCTCGATCAGATCGCGAGCCATTCCGGCTCGTGCTTGTTCGCCTCCGACATGATCCACGTCTGTTGCTCGGCGAAGAAGATCGTCGTCAGCCGGCGCGCCTCCTCGGGATTGCCGGCGGCGACCGACTCTGCCGCTTCTCTGTAGAAGCGGATGCTGCGCCGTCGTCTCGCGGAGGACAGCTGCAGCGGTTGCCGAACAGACGCGGTCAACGCGTTCACGATGCCGAAGTAGAGGCTCAGCACCGGGTTCGGCGTCAGCGCAGCGACGTGACCGAAGTACTGGTTCCGTAGGCGTGCCAGCTGGCGACCGCCGGCGGGGTCTTTGACTCGCTGCATCTCGTGAACGATCGACAGCAACTCGCACCGCAGGGCGACATCTTCGTGCTGTGCGGCCCCGGCCATGCAACTGGGCGCGATCGACACAGCCACTTCGGACAGGTCGATGAGCCGGGTCTTCTTGATCCGGAGGTACACGGCCGCGGAATGCAGGACACCGTCGGGAGAAGGAACGCGAGACCAGACGCCTCCGCGCTGGCCTCGACGTACTTCGATGAGGTCCTCGGCTTCCAGCAGTCGGATCGCCTGCAACGCCGTTGGTCGGCTCACTCCCAACCAGGAGAGCACCTCCTGCTCCGAGCCGAGCAGCTCACCGGAACTCTCGGAGTGGAGAAGGCGCTCCAGAACTTCCTCGCGCAATGAATGTGCAGCTGCTTGGACAGCCGACACGGTGCCGGGGCGACGAACGGCCGCTGAATCGCTGAGAGAGCTCATGTGTCGCCTTCGCAGGTGTCAATCATTGCGGCATGGTAGTGGCAGGACTTCGGGCTGGTTCCGACGGCGGCGCGAGCGCAACACGGATTCGGAGGTCGCATCATGCGAGGTGGTCCGCCCGCAACTGTGCACTGCGGCGGCGACGCGAGCGATCGGGAGTCGGCCGCACAGTGGGCAGACGTGCGCTGATCAGCAGACCGATGATCAGGACCGCGCCACCGAAGAGCAAGGCCGCTCGCGATCCGGAGACCAACGCATCGACGTACAGCCGCCCCAATCGGGTTGCCTCCCTCGACGTCACGTCCGGTGGCACGCCGGAAGCAACCCCAACCGTTCGAACCGCTTGCAGCGCCTCGGATTGCGCTTGGACGCTGAGACCGTCATCGGCGTGGATCGCTGAGGTCGCTGCTGCCGCGAATCGCGATGTCAGCAGTGCACTGATGAGAGCGATGCCAATTGCCTGGCCGATTTGCTTCGACGTGTTGCTGATGCCGCTCGCTGCTCCTGACTTCTCTCGATCCACCTCTGCAAGGATCACGTTCGTCAGCTGTGTGAGGCAACAGGCCAAACCCAGGCCGCACAGGATCAGTCCGGGCAACAGTTGCAGGAAGGAGAGCTCGTCGTTCAGCACCCATGCGATGTACACGAATCCGATCGATCCTCCCGCCAGACCCAGTCGCACGACGGCCACCGGGCCGAGTCGGATCGCCAGCCGGCTGCCCAGCTGCGAACCGATGATCACGGAGACGCCACTCGGTAGCTGCCAGAGTCCGTTGATCTGAGGCGACAGATGGCGGCCGTCCTGGAGCAGGATCGGCAGGATGAATGACACCGCGAGCTGGCCGATGGAGATGGCCAACATCATTCCCAGACCGACTCGAAACGCCGGTCGCATGAACTGGCTGAACTCGACCAGAGGACCGGCGGCTCGGTTCTCCATCGACATCTCGTGGACGACGAAGCAGGCAAGGGTGCCGACGGAGATGGCGGCCGCCGCGGCAGCGACCGACAACGGCATGGACGTCGGCCAGAGCAAGACGTGGCCGATGCTGAGGTTCCGAACCGGAACCAACCACCCATACGTGGCGCCCTCGCTGAGTGCGAACACGAGCAGGAACATCCCTGTACCGATCATCGCTGCACCGCGCAGGTCGAGAGGGTGACGGGTCTTCGCGGAGACCATCGATGGGCTGCTGCCGGAGAAGGAACGTCCCCCGGCCGCAGCCCGAGGCACCGGTGGTTCCATGAACCTCATCGCCCCGACGATGGCGAATGGCACGACGATGACGTTCAGCCCGAACGACCACCGCCAGGACGCATTCGAGGTCAGCAACCCACCAACGACTGGCCCCAGCGCTGCGCTGGCTCCGCTCACTGCACCCCAGAGACCGAACGCCTTGACGCGATCGTCTCCTTCGAACGTTGTGGTGATGGTCGCGAGCGTGCACGGCAACATGAGCGATGCACCGATCCCCTCGATGACCGCCTCCCCAAGAACCAGTTGCGCCACGTTCTGGGACAGACCTGCAATGAGCGAGCCGAGACCGAACAAGGATGCACCCACGATGAAGATCCGTCGCAGACCGAACATGTCTCCCAGACGTCCGCCGATGATCAGCAGCGCTGCAAACGTCAGCGAATAGCCGGTGATGACCCATTGAAGACTCGGCAAGCTGGTGTGAAAGTCCCGGATGATGGTCGGAATGGACACATTGAGGATCGTCGTATCGAGCGCAACGATGGCAACTCCGGCGCATGCCACCGCCAGCGCAAGCCATTGATCTCGGCGAGCGGTCACAGAGCCGAACGTACTCCACTCAGCTAGCGCAAAACAGTATCAATTATTAAGCACATCAAGTGATGTCGCGAGCGGCCCAATGCCAATTAGGACACTGAATATGGTTATCGTGTCGATCGTCGAGGCCCCGCAGCCATCTACCACGAGGACGTGTCACATGTCGATTGCCATTTCCGAAGATCACCGCTCCTTGGCGGAGACGGTGTCGAGCTTTGCCGTGAAGCGCGACGCGCGTGGTGCGGCGCGCGCATTGCTGCAATCACGCGACGAGCCCTTGCCCGATTTGTGGGCCGAGATCGTCGGCCTCGGGTGGCTCGGTCTGCACCTTCCGGAGGAGTTCGGTGGTTCGGGCTACACGCTCGAGGAGCTTGTCATCGTGGTCGAGGAGCTGGGCCGGGCGGTGACACCTGGACCGTTCGTGCCAACCGTCATCGCCAGTGCCGTGCTGGCTG
>JAOBWO010000006.1 GCA_025463415.1 Acidimicrobiales bacterium
TCTCGTTCCTCACCGACTACGGGACCGTCGACGAGTTCGTCGGCGTCGTCAAGAGCGTCATCCGCGACATCGCCCACGACGTGATGGTGATCGACCTCACCCACGAGGTGCCGCCGTTCGACATCCGTGCCGGCTCGTTGACCCTGGCCCGGTGCATCTCCTACGTGCCGGCCGGCGTCGTGTTGGCCGTCGTCGACCCTGCGGTCGGCACCGACCGTCGCTGCGTGGCGATCGAAGTCGCCGATGGCGACGGCGTGCTCGTCGGGCCGGACAACGGACTGCTCGCCCCTGCCGTGGCGATGGCAGGCGGGGCAGGGCGCTGCGTCGTGCTCAGCAATCCCGAGTACCAGCTCACCGCGCCGGGCGCGACATTCGCCGGCCGCGACATCTTCGGCCCCGCTGCGGCCCACCTGTGCAACGGGGTCGACCTGTACGAGCTCGGCGACCCGATCGAGGCGGACCTGCTCCTGCCCGGGGTCATCCCGCTCCCGCGTGAGGAGAAGGGCGCGGTGGTGGCCGAAGTGCTGTGGATCGACCGGTTCGGCAACTGCCAGCTCAACGTCGGGCCCGACGAGGTCAGCGCGCTGGGCGATGTGATCCGGATCACGGTCGGCGAGACCACCGGTGCACCGATCGTGCGCGTCGCCAAGCGATCGGACAGCTTCTTCGACCTGGGCACCGGCGCGCTCGGCCTCGTCACCGACTCGTACGGGATGCTGGCTCTTGCGCTCGACCGTCGATCCGCCGCGCTGGAGCTGGAGATCGGCCCGCACGATCAGGTCGTGCTCGAAGCAGTGGCCGACGACAACGTCGGCGTCGGTGTGCCGGTCAGCAGCCCGGTCAACCTGCGCATCAACCGATAGCGTCGGCGCCATGCGTCCAGCCACCACGCTCGCCCTCGCCCTGTTGCTCGTGCTCATCCTCGTGGCCGGCACCATCTCGCTGATCCGGCTCTGACGCTTCGGGCGATCCGGGTTCGGACGCGGTCGCCCCGACTATCATCGCCGCCCGGGGGGCGACGTGAATCTTGCCAACATGATCGAGGGGCACCCGGCCGAGCACGTGGCCGTGATCAGTCGGGGTCGTGAGACGGCCTACGGCAGCCTGCGCGAGCAGGTCGCGAACACCCGCTCCCGCCTGGCCGCGCTCGGCGTCGCCGACGGCGACCGGGTCGCGCTGCTGATCGGCAACAATCGCCACTTCGTCGTGTCGTACCTCGCCGTGCTCGGCATCGGCGGGGTTGCCGTGCCGTTGAACCCGACGAGCCCGGCGAACGAGATCGAGCGCGAGCTCGTCGCCGTCGGCGCGTCGACCGTGGTGGTCGGTCCCACCGCTGTGCCGTCGTGGCGCAGCGTCGAGCAGCACAGGGTGCCGTCCCTCCGCCACGTGATCGTGGCCGAGGGCGAGCTCGCGGGCGCAGCGGCGCTCGACGACTTGCCCCTGGGTGAACCGACGCCGATCGTGGACGTCAGCGACGACCACCTCGCCGTGCTGATCTTCACGAGCGGCACGGCCGGATCGCCTCGTGCAGCGATGCTCAGCCATGGCAACCTGCGGGCCAACATCGCCCAGGCCAACGACGGCACCACCGTCGGCGACATGGTGGCCTCCGACGTCGTCTACGGCGTGCTGCCGATGTTCCACATCTTCGGGCTCAACGTGGTGCTCGGCATCACCCTGTCCGTCGGCGCGACGGTCGTGTTGATCCAGCGCTTCGATCCCTCGACCGCGCTGGAGACGATCGCGAAGTGGGGCGTGACGGTGGTGCCCGGCGCGCCACCGATGTGGATCGCCTTCTCCACGTTCGACGACGCGCCGGCCGATGCCTTCGCGGCGGTCCGCACCGCGTCCAGCGGCGCGGCGAAGATGCCCGAAGAAGCGACCCGACGGCTGAAGGAGCGCTTCGGCATCGAGATCGCCGAGGGATACGGGCTCACCGAGGCCGCACCGATCGTGACGTCCTCGCGCGGCGTCGAGATCCGCGTCGGATCGGTCGGCAAGGTGCTCGACGGGATCGAGGTGCGCCTGGTCGACGAGGCCGGCGACGACGTGCTCGACAGTGACGCCGGCGAGATCTGGGTCCGTGGTCCGAACGTGTTCAGCGGCTACCTCGACGACGCCGACAGCACCTCCCGCGTCCTGACACCCGATGGATGGCTGCGCACCGGCGACATCGCTGTCACCGATCCCGACGGCTACCTGTACCTGATCGATCGGGCCAAGGACCTGATCATCGTCAGCGGCTTCAACGTGTACCCCAAAGAGGTCGAGGACGTGCTGATGGAGTACCCGGGCGTCGAGGAGGTGGGCGTCATCGGTGTGCCGCATCCGCACACCGGTGAGGCCGTCAAGGCGTTCGTCGTGGCCAAGGCAGGGGTGCACCTCGACGAGGACGCACTGATCGACCACTGCCTCGACGAGCTGGCGCGGTACAAGTGCCCGTCGAAGATCCTCTTCGTCGACGAGCTGCCCCGCAACGTCAGCGGCAAGCTCCTCCGCCGAGAGCTGATGTAGCCGGCCGGTTCTCTTCGTGAGCAGACAGGTCGACGTTCGACCGGTTCCTGGACGCAGACGCCTCCGGCTGACGCGGAGGTCAGGCGGCTTGCTGTGAGTCGGGCGCCGCGGCCAGCACGCGCCGGGTCGCGCCGCTGCTGGCGACGAGGAAGCCGGCGAACAGGACGGCGACGCCGATCAGCAGCGTGACGGCGAACGCGCGGTCCTTGCCGAGCCGGCCGGCCAACGTGCCGCTGGCGGACAGGACGAGGGTGCCGACGCCGATGAGCACGTTGCCGAGCGCGAGCCGCTTCGGCAGCGAGACCGTGCGCTGGGCTCCTCCGCCGAGAGCCGGCACGCGTCCCCGCGCGACGCGGACCGCCGACCAGACGGCACCGGCGAAGATCACCGTCGCCGGAACACCGGACCCGACCGCGGCAAGGATGCGCGGACCGACGCCGAACACCTCACTGCCTTGCGGTAGGTCGCGGCCGCTCACGGCGACCTTCGTCGGAGCGAACAACACGATGCCGGTCGCCAGACCGCTGAGCGCGATCAGCCAGGTGCGAACCCGGTTGCCCCACTCCCTGCCCGCCAGAAGGTAGACGGTGCCCAGCGCGAGCCAGGGCACGTTCAGCACGGCGCCCGTGAGGAAGAACAGGCGGAAGATCGCCGTGCCCCATCCGTGCGACTCGGCCCACCACATCGACATGCCGCCGGCGGCGAACAAGCCGAGCGCGATGGTCCACGCCAGTTCGTGCTCGCGTCGTCGACGCTGCCACCGGTCGAGGGTGCTGAACGCGAAGGCGACGGCGATCAGCGTCGCTGCGGCTGCCAGGGAGGCGTTCAGGGTCACGGGCCGAAGATACCGGTGACGGAAAGCACCTGCCCCGCCGGGCGGCGCGCTTTGTGAACACGTGCACAACTGCATAGCGTGGGGAGTGCATGCCGGTCGAACGAGTTCGTCGCAGAATCCCAGAGGCAACGGTCGCCCGTCTTCCCGTGTATCTGCGCATCCTCGTCGAGCAGGCCACAGAAGAGGTCGAGTGCATCTCGAGCGAGGGCCTGGCCGAACTGGCAGGGGTCAACGCGGCCAAGGTGCGCAAGGATCTGTCCTACCTCGGCAGCTACGGCACCCGTGGTGTCGGGTACGAGGTCGCGTTCCTCGTCTACCAGATCCGCCGCGAGCTCGGGCTCACCCACGACTGGCCGGTCGTCATCGTCGGCGCCGGCAACCTCGGCCAGGCGTTGGCCGGGTACAACGGCTTCGGTGAGCGTGGCTTCCCCGTTGCCGGCATCGTCGACATCGAGCCGGGCAAGGTCGGCAGCGTCATCGGCGGCGTGCGCGTCCGGCACATCGACGATCTGCAGCAGATCGTCCAATCGCGCCGGGTCAGCATCGGCGTGGTCGCCACGCCTCCGAGCGCCGCGCAGGATGCGGCAGACCGTCTCGTCCGTGCCGGAGTCACCAGCATCCTCAACTTCGCGCCGGTGGTCCTCGCCGTGCCGCGCGGCATCAGTGTTCGCAAGGTCGACCTCGCGGTGGAGCTGCAGATCCTGAGCTACTACGAGCAGCGCCGCGTCGGCGTTGGTCTCCAAGCGGTGGGGTCGAATGACTCCACGCGCGGAGCGAGCGCGTAGGGTTTCGGGCAGGGAACGAAAGGTCGTCCGCAGTGTCCATCGTTGTCATCGGCGTCAACCATCGGACGGGTCCGTTGTCGATGCTCGAGCGTGTCGCGGTGTCGGTGGAGTCCCTGCCGAAGTCGATCGCCAGCCTCACCAGCCGGGCCAACATTCGTGAGGCCGTCGTGCTCAGCACGTGCAACCGCACCGAGGTCTACGCCGTTGCCGAGAAGTTCCACGGTGCCTACGCCGACATCCGTGACTTCTTCTGCGAGCTCGGTGGCCTTGCTCCCGATGAGCTGCATCCGCACCTCTACAGCCAGCACGACGAGGCCGCCGTCGAGCACCTCTTCGAGGTCGCTGCGGGCTTGGATTCGGCCGTGCTCGGCGAGAGCGAGATCCTCGGCCAGGTGCGGGGTGCGTGGGAACTGGCCAAGGCCGAAGGTGGTGCACGGAGCACCCTCAATCTCCTCTTCCGTCACGCGATCGAGACCGGCAAGCGGGCTCGCACCGACACGTCGATCGGCCGTGGCACGGCCAGCGTCAGCTACGCGGCCGTCGAGATGGCCGAAGAGCACCTCGGCACCCTGCAGGGCCGACGGGTCCTCGTGGTCGGTGCCGGCGATATGGGCGAAGGCGTCGCCATGGCGCTCGCGGCCGGCGGCGCCAAGGACATCACGGTCACCAACCGCACCGAAGCTCGGGCGCACCAGCTGGCCGCACGTGTGGGCGGCCGGGTGGTCCCGTTCGGCAAGCTGCCCAGCGCCATCGCCAACGCCGACGTGCTGCTGACGTGCACCGGTTCGGGCAGCGTGCTCATCGACCACGACACCGTGGCGATCGCCCGGGACGAGGTCGACACGCCGCTCTTCGTCGTCGACATCGCTGTGCCCCGCGATGTGGACTCTGCGGTGGCCGAGCTGCCCGGCGTCACGCTGCTCGACCTCGACGACCTGCGTGACTGGGCTGCGAAGGGCATCGAGAAGCGTTCGGCCGAAGCGGCGTCCGTCCGCGTCATCGTCGCCGAAGAGGTCGAGCGGTTCGTCGTCGATGTCACGGCCCGCCAGGCGGCGCCACTCGTCGCGATGCTGCAGCAGCACGGTGAAGCGATCCGGGTGTCCGAGCTGGAGCGCTTCTCGGCGCGCCTGTCCAGCCTCGATCCTGCGCAACGCGCTGCCGTCGAAGCCGTCACGAAGGGCATCATCGCCAAGCTGATGCACACCCCCAGCGTGCGGTTGAAGGACGACGTGGGCACGCCGAGCGGCGAGCGCAACGCGGCAGCGGTTCGCGACCTGTTCGATCTGGGCTGACGATGCCGGAGATCCCGGGGAGCGCTCCGCGAGCGACCCTGCGCATCGCGACGCGATCCAGTGCGCAGGCACGTACTCAGGCCGAGGTCATCGCCGCCGCGATCGAAGCTGCGAACCCTGACGTCACCACCGAGTTGGTCTTCGTCGACACGGTGGGGGATCAGCGCCAAGACGTGCCGTTGCACACGATCGGCGGTCTCGGCGTGTTCGTCAAGGAGGTCCAGCGCGCCGTGCTCGACGGGCGCGCCGACATCGCCGTGCACAGTGCGAAGGACCTCCCGTCGGCACCCGCGGACGGCCTGACGATCGGCGCGTTCACCGCTCGCCGCGATGCCCGAGACGCCCTGGTGGGCTCGTCGCTCGACGGGCTCGCGCTCGGCGCCACGGTTGCCAGCGGGTCGGTACGCCGGCGCGCCCAGCTGCACGCGCTGCGACCCGATCTCCGCTTCATCGAGCTGCGCGGCAACATCCAGACCCGGTTGTCGAAGGTGCCGGCAGACGGCGCGATCGTGATGGCGGTCGCGGCGCTGGACATCCTCGGCTTGCGCGACCAGATCGCGGAGATCGTCGACGTCGACGCGATGGTGCCGGCGGTCGGCCAGGGCTGCGTCGCCGTCGAGCATCGGACCGACGACCTCGCGACGGCGGCCGTTGTCGCAGCCGTCGATCACGCGCCGACACGTCGTGCGGTGGAGGCCGAGCGCGCCTTCCTGTTCGAGCTCGGCACGGGTTGCTCGCTGCCGATCGGGGCGCATGTCGTCGAGGGTCAGTTGATCGCGTTCCTGGCCGACGACCGACGCGCCCTGCAGACCACCGTTCGGCTGGGTCACGACTGGAACGTCACCGCAGCAGCGTCGGCTCGCAGCCTGCAGGCCGAGCTGCAGCCGTGACCCCGGGCGCCGCCGACGCGCCGCTGGTGCTCGCCGGACGGCGGATCGTCATCACTCGCGCCGCGGACCAGGCCGAGCCGCTCGCCGAACGGATGCGCGCCCTGGGCGCGGAGCCGATCCTGGTGCCGTTGATCGAGATCGTCGCACCCACGGATGGCGGCAACGCCCTGGAGGCCGCGCTCGACCGGTTGGACGACTTCGACTGGCTCGTCATCACCTCACCGAACGGGGCCGCTCAGGTGCGCGGTGCACTCGGCGCGCGCAGGCCCGGCCTGCGTGTCGCGGCTGTCGGTGGGGCCACTGCCGATGCACTCGCGCCACGCGGTGCCGACCTCGTGCCGGTCGTGCAGAACGCCCGGGGGCTGCTCGCGGTGTTCCCGCCAGGCTCCGGTCGGGTGCTGATCGCTCAGGCTGAAGAGGCCGAGTCGACGCTGGCCGACGGGCTGCGCGACCGAGGTTGGACGGTCGAGGTCGCCGCGGCCTATCGAACCGCATCGATCACTCCGTCGGCGGCTGGGAAGCAGCGCGCGATCGACGCTGACGTCGTGCTGCTCGCCAGCGGATCGGCCGCTCGGGCCTGGGTCCAGAGCTTCGGCGTCACGGATGCGCCGCGCGTGGTCTCGATCGGTCCCTCGACCACGCGCGTGGCCGCTGAACTGGGGCTCAAGGTTCATGTCACTGCTACCGACAATTCACTGGATGGATTGGTTGCCGCGGTCGTGGTCTCCTGTGCGAGCCACTAGGGTTTCGACGCGCTCGCGATGGTGAAGCACAGCAACAACTCGCAGGTAGGCGCACGAAAATCACGAACATGGTGACTCGACAACGACGACGATTGGCCCTCGGAAGTGGGGTCGCGCTGGTGATGGCTGCGGGAATCCTCTCGCCTGCCCAGACCGAGCGCGCCGCCGCACGGGTGATCGCCACCACCGTGCCGTTCTCGCTGGTGTCCCCGGCCGTGAGCTCCAATCCCACCGTCTCGGCCAACGGCCAGTTCGTCGTGTTCACCGCCGCGCCCGGCACCGACGACGGCCGCACGAGCAGCGTGTGGATGGAAGACGCCAGCACCGGCGACCTCACCGAGCTCTCGCTGCCGAACCCCAATGTGCGCGTCGGCAACAGCACCCATCCCGTCATCAGCGCCGATGGATGTGTGGTCGTGATGACGACCGAGATCGCGTACGACCTCTTCCGCGACAACGACATGGGCAGCCGGTGGGACGTCTACCGCGCCACGCTGCCGGCATGCGGCGGCAAGGTCAACGACTGGACGCTGGTGTCGTCGTTCATCAACGCCAACGGCGTCGCCCAGGCCCGTGACGATGTGAACACCGAGGAGGCTGCAACGCTGTCGGGCAGCGGTTCCGTGGTGGCCTACGTGCGCCCGTTCACGTCGCTGTCCGGTGTCACCAGCGACGGGCCGCAGCCGAACGCGATCGACGTCGTCGACCTCACCGTGCCGATCGACGAGCGCACCCACACCCTTCCCGCTCCCGGGCTGCCCACCGAGGTGTCCGCCAGCGACGTCGTCTACGTCGGTCAGGGCTCGCCTGCGCTGTCGGCCGACGGCAACGTGCTCGTGTTCTCGTCCGACGCGACGTCGAACCAGGCCGTCGCCGACTGGGACACGCCGATCTCCGACACCAAGGCCGCCGCCACCGAGGTCTTCGCCTGGGACCGCACCAACGCTGATCCGTTCAGCGCGGTGCAGCTGATCTCGGCCGGTCCGACGGGAGCCGCCGACGCCAGCGCCGTCAGCCCGGTCCTCTCCTCCGACGGCCGGTACGTGGCGTTCTCGTCGTCGGCCACGAACCTCGTCGAGTCGCCCACGCTCACGGCATGCGCACGGGCCTGCCCCGCGCAGGTCTACGTCGTCGACCGCGACACCGACGACAACCGCGTGTTCGACGAGCTGAGCTCCACGTCGGTCACGCTGGTCAGCTCCGTCCCGGCGGTCGATGGCTCCGGCGACATCATCGGCAACGGTGCGTCGTTCGCCCCCAGCATCTCCGCCGACGGCAACACGCTCGTGTTCGCCACCCAGGCCTCCAACCTGCTCGAGGTCCAGACGCCCGGCGGCGGCGAGGCAGGAGACGGAGACCTCATCGTCGCCGACCTCGGCGCGAAGCTGCTCCAGCGAGCCTTCGCCAGCCCCGCTCCGGCACCGGGCGCGCACTCGCATGCCCATCTCTCCGGAAACAGCCGGGTGCTCGTCGCCGACACGCTGGTGGCCGACCGCCTCCTCGGCGACCCCGCGATCATCGGCCGTCACGTGGTGGCCGCCGCGTACGTGCCGACCTTGTCGATGGCCGACCTCGACCTCGGCACCGTCACGGTCGGCGTCCCCGGCTCCGAGTGGTTCGTGAACGTCGTCAACAGCGGGCCCGGCTCCTTCGTGCCGGCCACGATCACCATCGACAACCCCGACTTCGCGATCAGCGGTGGCACCTGTGGCGATCTGGCCCCGGTCTTCACCGGCCAGACGTGCTCGATCACGGTCATCCTCACGCCTACCGTCGCGGGCCCGGAGTCGGCCACGCTCAGTGTCGCCGAGGCCGGCTACGGGGCGATCACGCTCACGTCCACGCTGCGCGGCGCCGGTGGCGAGCCGGCGCTCGAGGCCAAGCCGACAACGGCCGGTGTCGGCCGCTCGGTCGTCGGTGTGCGCAGTGCCGAGACGGCGACGTTCGACATCTCCAACATCTACATCGAGCCCGCCACCGTCACGTCGGTCGACATCGGCGGCGCCGATCCCGGCGACTTCGCCATCGCCCGCAACACCTGCATCGGCGAGATCCCGATCGCGGCTGCATGCCAGGTGGACGTGTCGTTCACGCCCACGGCAGAGGGCCGCCGCACGGCAACCGTCAGCGTCACCACGTCGCTCGGGCAGTACACGTCGGTGCTCGTCAGCGGCGACGGCTTCTACGACCCGAAGCTGGTCGTGCCGACCACCGCCACGCCCGGCCGCGACATGGCCATCGGCGGCACCGGCTACCCCGTCAAGACCGGCCTGCTGATCGGGTGGAGCGACGGCAGCGGCCGCGCCGTCCTGTTGACCACGGACGCTCACGGCAACTTCCTCACCGAGTTCCCGGTCTCGCTCAGCCGCCGCCCCGGCGACGCGGTGTTGATCGCGCAGGTGCCCGGTGGCCCGATGGCGTCGGGCACCGTCACCGTCGAGCGCCTCCGCGTGCGAACGGTGTCGCCCCCTGGCTCACGCCACTGACCCGCCCGCGCAGCCCTGCGCACCGCCCTGACACCCCGAACTTTGAAGGTTGCCGACCCCTCTAGGGTCCGGGAGGTACAACGAATGTGGCTGACGGGTCAGCTGCCGGCGGGGAAGAGCAGCCCGCTGACGAGCAGCGAGTCGGCGCAGTGGCCGGCATCGTCGTCCTTGGCGTCGGGACCGACTCCGTCGCAGCGCAGCGAGAGGTTGAGCTTGGTGCCGCCCTCGAACACGATCGGCGTGAACACCTGCAGCGGATCGTGGTTGAGACTGCCGCCGGCGAGGTTCCAGCGGGTGACGAACGTGTCGTTCTTCGACACGGTGGCCAATCCAGTGTCGTTGTTGGCGTTCTGCAGGATCATGTCGGTGACGTGCAGGTCTTGACCGCCCGGCACCTCGTACACCGTGCCGCCGGGGTTCTGCGGGGTCGCCGTGGCCTGCAGTGTGATGCTGAACGGCCTGCCCGGGGCGGGCGCCGCGGTGGTCGTCGGAACTGCTTCCTGCGGCACCGTCGATGCGGTGACCGGGGTGATCGCGCCTGCCAGGGGCGGCTGGGTGGTGACCACGACCGGGGTGTAGTCGCGGACGGCGTCCTTTGCAGCGCGTCGGGTCGCCGGCTTGACCAGCCCGAACCATGCGCCCGCGAGCGCGCCGGCGAGCAGGAGCAGCACGAACAGTCGGCGTCCCACCTTCTGCGGCAGGATCGGTGTCTGCACGAAGTTGGCGCTCGCGCTGGCCGTCGGGAAGCCCTGCTGATCGGCCTCGATCACGAACGGCAGCGTGCGCGAGCCGCGGCTCCACTGCCGGCGCACGGCCTTCATCCGCAGCCGGACCAGGCTGGTGCCGCCCGGCTCGATGCCGACTGCCGGAGGGTCGAAGTCACCGTCGAGGCGATGCGACGTGTCGACGAGATGGAGGCGGCAGCTGGCTTGGGAGTTGCCCTGGTTCTCGACCAGGAACTCGTAGGTGGCCCGTCGCCGGCTGCGCACGACGGGCTGCAGGAGGTGCACGCGCCGGTCGTGGAAGGCGCCGATGATCACCGTCGTCTCGGCGATCACGACCTCGTCCGGCTCGTTCTGCGGGATGATCCGCACCGTCAGCGGAGCCGGCCCGGCCGGCGTGGTGGCCAGCGCCGGCGGCCGCAGGGTGACCTCGATCTCGGCGTGGGTGCCTCCGAACAACGACACCGTCGGCGGGCTCAGGCGCACCCAGCCGGCGACGAGCCCGGAGGGGATGAGCGTGAACGTCTCCGTGCGGCTGCCGAGGTTGACCAACGTCAGCGAGAGCGTCTGTGACTCGCCGGGCTGCACGGTCACGTCCGTCGTCGAGAACTGCGCTTGTGCGGCCATCGCCGCGTGACGCTAGCCGGTAGCGTCCAGCGACGTGCTGCTCCCCCCTGGTGCCCCGGAGCTGCCGCAGGCGCTCGTGTTCGACCTCGATGGAACCATCGTCGACACCGAGACTCCGGAGTTCGAGGCGATCCGCAGCGTGTGGGGCGAGCACGGGCTGGCGTACACGGTGGAGCAGTTCGAGCGGGTGATCGGCACCGCCACGGGGGCCGGTGCGTGGATCGACGAGCTGGAACGTGCGGTTGGTTCGTCCGTCGATCGCGATGCCGCGCGGGTGATCCATCGCGCCGTGCACACTCGTCTCACCGACGCGCTTCGTCCGCGCGACGGGGTCATGCGGATCATCGACGAAGCACTCGTCGCAGGGGTCCCACTCGGCATCGCGTCCAACTCGCCGCGGTGGTGGGTGCTCGCCCGGGTGGAAGCAGCGGGGCTGGTCGAAGCGTTCGCGACGATCGTGTCGGTCGACGACTCGTCGGTGCCCAAACCTGATCCTGCGCCGTATCGCGAGGCGTGCGCCGCGCTGGGCGCCGACCCCACACGTTCCGTTGCGTTCGAGGACAGCGCGACGGGAGTTCGCTCGGCGCGGGCTGCCGGTCTCTACACGGTGGCGTGCGCCGGCCCCTTGACCCTCGGCCACGACCTCAGCGCCGCGCACCGGGTGATCACCTCGCACACCGAGATCACCCTCGCCGAGCTGGGGAGTGCGCTGCGGGGTTGACCGCCTACGATGCGGGGGTGCCAAAGATGACCGGGCTCGCCAGCTTCCCCACAGCTCGTCCACGTCGGCTCCGGCGCACCTCTGCGTTGCGCGAGCTCGTCGCCGAGACCCGACTGTCGGTGAACGACCTCGTCGCCCCCTTCTTCGTGCGCGAGGGCATCGACCAGCCCCAGCCGATCGTGTCGCTGCCCGGCGTGTCGCAGCACACGGTGGCAAGCCTGGTCACCGAGGTCGGCGAGCTGATCGAACTCGGTGTGAAGGCAGTGATCCTGTTCGGAGTGCCTGCGGTGAAGGACGCGATTGGTTCCGGTGCGTTCGACCCGGACGGCATCGTCCAGGTCGCGTTGCGCGCGCTGCGCGCCGAGTACGGCGACCAGATCGTGCTCATGGCCGACCTGTGCGTCGACGAGTACACCGATCACGGCCACTGCGGCGTGCTCGACGACCACGGCGACGTCGACAACGACAAGACCCTGGAGGTCTACGTCAAGGCAGCGATCGCCCAGGCCGATGCCGGCGCGCACGTCGTCGCGCCGAGCGGGATGATGGACGGGCAGGTCGCGGCGATCCGCGCCGGACTCGACGCGCACGGGCGCACTGAGGTCTCGATCCTCGCCTACTCGGCGAAGTACGCGAGCGGTCTCTACGGCCCGTTCCGCGACGCGGTCGATGTGCAGATCGTCGGTGGTGGCGATCGCAAGGGCTACCAGCAGGACTGGCGCAACGCCCGCGAGGCCTTGGTGGCGGTCGAGGCGGCCATCGCCCAGGGCGCCGACATGGTGATGGTGAAACCCGCCCTGTCGTATCTGGACATCATCGTCGCCGTCCGCGAGCTCACCGACCTGCCCGTGGCGGCGTACCACGTCAGTGGCGAGTACGCGATGATCAAGGCCGCGTCAGCGAACGGCTGGATCGACCACGATGTCGTCGCCCTCGAGCAGCTGACCGCCATCAAGCGCGCCGGCGCGGACGTGATCCTCACCTACTTCACACGGTGGTTCGCCGAACGGGCCGCATCCCTTCCGGCGGGTGCATCGTGATCGCCCTCTGCGACGAACAGCGCTGCACTGCGGCAGGCTGTGCTCCCACGCTGTGCACCGGCGCCGGTCTGGCGTCGAACGTCGAGGTGTTCGACCGGTCGTGTCGAGCGATCCCCGGCGGTGTCAACTCGTCGATCCGCGCGTTCAAGGCGGTCGGTGGCTCGCCCTACGTGGTGGCTCGCGCCCAGGGCCCGTACGTCTGGGACGTGGAAGGCACTCGCTACATCGACCTCGTCCAGAGCTACGGGGCGGTCATCCTCGGACACGCCCACCCGGCGATCACCGCTGCAGTCGCAGCAGCTGCCGCAGACGGAACGTCGTTCGGCGCGCCGACCCCGCGCGAGATGAAGCTGGCCGAAGCGATCGGCGAGCGGGTGCCGAGCTGCGAGCGGGTTCGCCTGATGAACAGCGGCACCGAGGCCACCAGCACGGCCGTGCGCCTCGCCCGCGGCGTGACGGGCCGCGACATCATCGTCACCTTCAACGGCAACTTCCACGGCGCCACCGATGCGTTGCTCGCTGCGGGCGGCAGTGGTGTGGCCACCCTCGGCCTGCCCGGTACCGCCGGTATCCCCAACGCCACCGTGGCGAACACGATGGTGGTTCCGTACAACGTCGTGCCCCAGCTCGACGAGCGCGTCGCAGCGGTCATCGTCGAGCCCGTCGCTGCCAACATGGGCGTCGTCGCTCCGGCGCCGGGGTTCCTCGCTGGGCTCCGCGCCGAGTGTGACCGTGTCGGCGCGCTCTTGATCTTCGACGAAGTGATCACGGGGTTCCGGCTCGGCACGGGAGGTGCGCAGGCAAAGTACGACATCCGCGCCGACATCACGTGCTTCGGCAAGGTGATCGGTGGTGGGCTGCCGATCGGCGCCGTCGGCGGCACCGCAGCGGTGATGGAGGAGCTCACCCCGCTCGGCAAGGTGTTCCAGTCCGGCACCCTCGCCGGGAACCCGATCGCGACGGCGGCCGGACTGGCCGCGCTGGATCTCCTCACCGATGACGTCTACATGGAGCTGCTCGCCCGCACGCGCCGGCTGGCCGGTGTGCTGCGCGACGCGTGCTCGTCGGCGGGCCTCGTCGCGCAGTTCCCGGTGGTCGGCACGCTGCTCGGCATGTACCTCGGTGACGGCGACCTGCCGACCAACTTCGACGAAGCCAAGACCACGAACGAGGCTGCGTTCGCGGCCCTGTTCCAGGGCGGGCTCCGCGAGCGGCTGGCGTTCGCGCCGGGCGCGTACGAGGCGATCTTCGTCGGACTCGGCCACGACGACGCGGTCATCGACGAGATCGCCGTGGCGGCACACGCCGCCGCGCTGCACGCCGTCGCCGCGCTCGGCTGACCACCCGCCTCGGCGCCGCTGGCATACGCTCCACCGATGCGGCAGTTCTTCTCGTGGCGGATCTGGGGGGCGTTCGTTGCGCTCGCCCTCCTCGCTGTGGGCTTGAAGTTCGTGCTGCCGGCGAGCGCGTCCAAGGATGCCGCCCCGATCGGGCCGACGCCGCGCACGGTGCAGTTCATCTCGCTCGTCTACGCGGCCAAGCCGTCGAACACGTTCGCGATGGACGCAGGGCTGGTCACCGGGTCCATCGACTTCATCCTCGACGGGCAGCGAACGATGCACGTCTACGCCGGGACGCCTGGAGACATCACCTGCCCGGACCTCACCGACATCGCCAAGTGCGTCGTCCTGGCCGATCTGCTCGGTGACGCCGTGGTCTGGTTCGCGCTCGTTCCGGTGGCCGACGGGCTGAAGGTGGAGCTGCCGCCCATCGTCGCGCTCCTCGACGACGGCATCGCCCAGCTGTCGAACGGCTGGCACGTGCCGCACGCTTCGATCGTCGACCGGTCGTGCCCCCAGGAGACCAGTTCGATGACGGAGTTCATCCGCGACTTCGGCCCGGAGAGCACCACGATCGTCGACGTCGCCAAGCAGGAGATCACCCAGGTGCGGTGTTCACCGAAGGTCACGGTCGGAACCAGCGGCTGACGCGTCATCTGTCTCGCGTCGTCGGGCTCCCGTCGTCAGCCTGCGAGCGCATCGGCCGCAGCGATGCCCGACAACACGGCGCCCTCGATCCTCGGCCCGGCGAACGCATCCCCCGCGAGGACGAGGGTCCCGTCGGGGGAAGTCCAGCACGGTTCCGGCCAGATCGTGCGCGGCGTCGCGAAGCGCCACTTCTTGATCTGCGCTGCCGTGACCGAGGCACTCCCGATGAACGCAGCGGCCTCGACGGTCAGGGCGTCCGTGAGGACATCGAGCGGATCCTGCCAGTGCGCCTCGGACCACGTCGCGTTCGCGTGCACGGTCAGCGCGTCCGTGGTGCTGACGCCCTTGAGCCGGTTGTCCGACACGAAGCTGAGCTGATCGGTCGGCTGCTGCAAGCCACCGGGTGCAAGCATCGACGAAGGGCCGTCGAGCGCGAGCAGGAGTGCGATCGTGCGGTCGTAGTCGGTGCGGATCAGCTCCACCGGCAGCTCGACCTCGGCGGTCACCAGGAGCGAGTACGACTGCGGCAGCGGGCACGTCACTACGATTGCATCGGCGGGCTCCACCGTGCCGTCGTCGATCACGACCTCCCACGTGCTCGCGCTGCCGGTCGGCGCGCGGCGGATCGCGAAGACCATCGAGCTCGTCCGCACATCGAGCGGCGCGGCGACGGCCTTGGCCAACGCGTTCATCCCACCGGTCACCGCGTAGCGCGAATATCCGTCCTCGACGCCGAACCCGCGACACCACTCGCGCACGAGGCCGCTGGCGCGGTGCGGAGCGACGAACGCCGCGAACGCGTCGCTGCGCACGGTGAAGAACTGCGCGCCGTGATCCAGTGTCGCCGAGCCGATCCGCCGCGTGGCCAGCCGGCCACCGGGTGAACGCCCCTTGTCGAGCACGATGACCGCATGTCCCCTGGCGGCCAGGCGGGCGGCGGCGGCGAGTCCTGCCAATCCTGCACCGACGACGACGATGCGCACCGTCAGGACGCGACGGCCGGTGGAGCGTCGTCGTCCGCCGCTCGGGGCGAGGCGCGCTTGTCGGCCCTCACGCAGCGGTCGAGGAAGTCGAGCAGCAGCCGATTGAACGTGGAGGCGTGTTCGATCATCAGCCCGTGCGCTGCGCCCGAGATGACGACCAACTCGGAGTTCGGGATGCGTTCGGCGAGCTCTTCGGAATCACCTCGCGGGGTGAGGATGTCCTGGTTGCCGACCAGGATGAGCGTCGGCACGCGCAACGTCGGAAGTTGGTCGGCAAGCGAATCGTCGGTGGCCAGGATCGCTCGCACCTGGCCGACGAACGCGTGCGCCGGACGCAGGATCGAGAGCGGGCCGAACCACCCGAGCAGTGGAAAGATCCGCCGGAACGAGCGCGGCCCGATGACCCAGCGCGCGGCTTCGGCTGCCATCGAGCCCATGCCCTGCTGCTCGGCCTGCTCGGCCCACCCCTCGAGCAGCTCGCGGCGCCACGGATGATGACGACACGCCGTGCACGCGAGGGTCAGCGAGCGGACCCGTTCCGGGTACTTCAGTGCGATCACCTGGCTGATGGCCCCACCCATCGATGCACCGATCACGTGCGCGGAGTCGACGCCTGCGTCATCCAGCACTGCGATGGCATCGTCGGCCATCTGCTCGAGCGAGTAGTCACCGAGCGGCTTGTCGCTGCGCCCTGCGCCACGGTTGTCGAGCGCGATCGTTCGGTAGCGCGGCGCGAGGGCGACACGTTGGAGGTCCCAACCGTGCTTGTCGGTGCCGAGGCCCTGCACCATCAGCACCGGTGCGGCGTGACGCCGTCCGATGGCCTCGTAGTGGATGCGCGCACCGTCGGTCGCCCGCACGAACGTCATGCCGAACCTCGCATCGCCGCCCGGGCCGCGGCAAGATCGGCGACACCGCCGGACGTCCCCCTGAGCAGGTCGCGCAGGCGCGTCTGCGCGGCGTCCGCCAGCTCGACCTCAGCCAGGGGTCCTCGCCGGCGCCGACGAGGGCGCAGCGGATGATCGATCTCGACCCCGATGTGACGGCTCGTGGCGCTGCTCCGCACCGCGGCGACATGGATCGGGGCTCCCTCGCGCAGTGCAGCCCCGATCACGTCGGGTTCGATCGCACCGACGTGTTCGGCTCCGAGTCGGGGGCCGGCGCCGACCAGCACCAGCGCTCCGTCGCGAAGCGCGCCGGCGACTTCGTCCGCCCGGTCGAGCAGACCACCGGCGCGACGCAGGAGTGGTCCGAACGGGACGATGTCCGGGCGGCCGACGAAGCGGACCGGCCGTTCGAGCTCGTCGCCGAGCGCCCATGCGACGGCGATCGGGGTGAGTGCGAACCGACGGGTGTTGACGACGACGAGCGCGGGACCAGTGGGCAGGCGGATCTCGTCGGCGAAGATCACATCCCAGCGCATCCGTGCGATCGGGGACAGCAGATCGATCAGGCGAGCGTCACGCCCCCACTCGTCGACGGCGAGCTCGGACACCCGGCCCTGGTGGGCCGACACGGTCATGCTGCACCCGAACGCTGTTGCAGGCTGGCACGTGTCACGTGCACCACCGACGGCCATGCATACAGGCTGTCGATCACCTCGGAGGTCGACGACTGCGGGGTCACCCCGAGCAACTGTTGGGCGCGGCCACGATCGATCAGCCGACCCCGGTGCAGCGTCTCGACGACGTGCTCGGGGACGGGAGCGCCGAACAGGTGGCTGATCCGTCGCGCCAGCTGCCATTCCGGACCGACCATCGGCAGCGCCAGACGGCGACCGCGTCGGATCGCCTGCCATGCGGTGATCGCGCCGGGGGCCGCGACGTTGACCGGCTCGGCCAGGCCGACCCGCGCCGCAGCGACCAGTGCGGTGGCCGCGTCGAGATCACGGGTCACCGCGAACGGCGGATCGGCGAGCAGGCTGAACGGCACGGCAGGCATCCTCAGCAGCCGGCCCAGCGGGCTCGGCACGTGTGGCCCGAGGACCGGCGCGAGCCGCACTGCGCCGACGGCGACACCGGTACGGCGACCGACGTCGTCGGCTTTTGCCTCGATCAGCGCTGCCATCCGTCCGAACTCCGACGTCGGTGCCACGGGCGCGGCTTCGTCGGGTCGAGACGGTGCGTTGCGGGCCCGTCCGTAGATCTCCGCGGCGCTGCGGACGACGATCTGTTCGAGTGCCGGGCATTCGGCGGCCCCACCGAGGATGGAGGTCGCGAAGTCGTTGGTCAACCGCTGCGCAGTGGCGGTGTTGACGCGCGCGTCTGGCTCCCACACCGCGACGTGCACCACGACGTGAGGGTCGAACCGGGTGACGAGCTCGACGGCTCGCTCGCGATCGCTGGGATCCACACGATGGAACGCGGCGGTGCGGAGCCGGCGTCGTGGCGGATCGACGTCGATGCCCTGGAGTGCGCCCACCCAGGGCTCGGCTTCCAGCAGCGAGGCGACCAGCGAGCCGAGCTCGCTGCCCATCCCGCTCACGAGCACCCGCCGACCGCTCATCGGCCGCAACGCTATCGGCGATCGTTCAGCGCGGAAGTGTCCTGAACACCGAACCGGCACGGCACCACCGCGACGATCACGTCGATCAAGTCGGGGTCACTTGTCGTCCTGCTTCAGGGCAGTGTCGACCGAGCAGGCCGCCGCGACCACGAGCGAGAGGAACGGCTGCGGCAGTTGCGTGTGCATCTGCACGACGTAGTTGTCGGCTGTCGTGAAGACCGCCTTGGCGATGCCCTCGAACGTCTTGGTGATGCGGGCCACTTCCTGGCCGGTGTGGTCGTCGATGCGGAAGTTCCAGGCCCGCCAGTTCTCCGCGTTGATCGAGCCCAGTGTCTGCCCGCCGGCCTCGAGCGTGAAGTGGATCTTGCCGAACACGTTGTCCTGCACGATCTTGCCGATCTCGGCGCCGTTGGGGTCCGACACGATCACGGTGGACTTGAAGACCTTCGCCGGCCGGGTCAGCTGCAGCACCGGCGCGCCATTGGCGTCACTGATCAACAGCTTGTGAGTCATGTACTGATCGAGGTTGCTGAGCAGGCGCATGGCCTTCTTGGCCTTCGACTGCCCGACCTCGTTGACGGACCCCACCTGCTGCCCCTGCGAGTTGAACACCGTGTACTGGTTGTTGAGCTCGATCAACTTGGCCTTCTGGTTGACGACCAGGATCGGCTCGCTGAACAGCCCGCCGCCACCCTGGAAGGCCGCGCCCGTCACGCCGGCGCCGCGGTAGCCCGTTCCGGCAACCTGCTGGGCGATCTTGGTCGGGTCAGCGTCCCTGCCGATCGTCAGCGCGCTGTCGATCCGGTCGAAGCCCTTCGGCTGCATCGGGTCGACGCCGGCCAGGCCGTTGTCGCTCACGTGTTCGGTCCAGTTCGCGCCGTCCCAGTACCGCAGCTGGTGTCGACCGACGGGATCAGGGTGCCAATTCGCAGGAGTCGTGCTCATCACGCAAGGTTAGAGCAACCCATCAGAGCGTTCGTTACACGCGGTCAGCGCAGGGTGTGGGCCATGAGGATGACCTCACGGGCGAACGGATCGAGCTGACGCTCGGCGATCCGCTCGGTGATCATGATCGCCTGCGAGCTGTCCTCGACGAGGCCGCTCCAGCGGATGTATCCGCCCATGATGCCGATGACCTTGTCGCCGACCTCTTCGTTGTGCACGATCACCTTGGTGCCGGCGTCCAGCAATGCCTTCAGCTCCACGTAGAACGACTTGAGCCACACGGCCAAGTCGTCTCCGGTGAACGGCCGATGGCGGTAGTTCACACCGAGCTCTTCGTAGTTGTGCAGGTTGTGCGGCGCGGGGATGATCGAGATGAGGCAGCCGAACCCGTTCTCACGGATCCAGATGATCTCCTCTTGCCGCCGGACCCGGCGATGGTTCTCGCCGTAACCGCCCGGACGCTCGCAGACGGCGAGCTTGTCCTTGAGCACCCACGTGAAGTTGCGCGGCGTGATGCCGAGCGCCCACTTGCCTCGCAGACGTGGTGGCATCAGCCCACCTTTGGGGTGGAACGGGCCACGGAGACAGCGAAAGCACGGCAGGACATCGGCTGGCAAGGCTAGCCCAGTGGGGCTCGATCCTGCGAGAGACGCTGACGATGTCGGGTGATTCGTCGGCCGTCGCTGGTCTCGCAACCCGCCGCCTCTCCCCGGGCGACGGCCAGGACCCGCTCGACCGTGGCGAGATCGGGAGGGTGCTCCAGCGTGAGCCACGTCCGCACGGCGCGTCGCGCCAGCGCCACTGGCGCCGCGGCGAGGGCGATCGCGTCGGTGG
>JAOBWO010000012.1 GCA_025463415.1 Acidimicrobiales bacterium
CAGGGCCAGGACACGAAGGCGGTCGACGACGTGGTCAACGCGCTGTCCAACGCCGAGGCGTCCCTGCTGGAGACCGAGGGCGGGCTGAACGAGGCCAAAGCCACATTCAACAACTACAGCGTGGGCATCACCAACGAGGTGACCACGCTGACCGAGGTGCCTGATCAGCTGCGTGTCGCGTCCTCGGCACTCGCCGCTGCGGAGACCGACGCCGACGACGCGCTGCTGCTGTGGCGCATCGCGATCGTGTTCGTCGGTGCGGTGCTGCTGCTCGTGCTGTGGCTCGTCGGCCGCCTCGTCGTGCTCACGCCGGTCGCGTCACGCAGGCACGAGATGTCATCGCCAAGCTGACCTTCGGTACCAGCGTCGCGGCCGTCGACTGAGCGTCAGCCGTAGTACTGGCGGTCGAGCTCGCGGATGCGGCCGGCGAGGCTGGCGAGCAGCTTGTGCGCGAGTGCCGGCACCTCATCGATCACGGCCGAGAAGTGGCGCTGGGTGATCAGCATCAGCGAGCAGTCGGTCTCACACACCACCGTCGCCGTGCGCGGGCCGTGGTCCAGCAGCGAGAGCTCGCCGACCACCGTGCCGGTGCCCAGCGATGCGACCTTCTTGCCGTTGCGGCGAACGGTGACCGTGCCTTCGAGCACGATGAACGCCTCCCGGCCGGTCTGACCCTGATCGACGATCATCGCTCCTGCGGCCATCGTGATGACGTCGCCCGCCTTCGCGATCTTCTGGAGATCCTTGGTTGAGCACGACGCGAAGAGCGACACGTTGCGCAGGTGTTCCAGGGATGCCTTCTTGCTGATCATGCGGCGACTATACGACTTCCGCGAACCGCCCTCGAACAGTGGATCGACTGCAGCCGACGCGGCTCACTCGCCGGCTTGACGGGCGACCAGAGCGGCCGCCGCAGCAACCGCCTCGACGTCACCGAGGTACCCAGCGCCGACCACTCGCACGTCTTCGTCGAACGCGTACTGACGGGGAGCGCCGGTGGGGATGTTCAGCTCGGCGATGTCATCGCGCGAGATGTGCTCGAGATGCATCACGAGCGCTCGCAACGAGTTGCCGTGGGCGGTGACGAGCACGTCCAGTCCGGCGCGCAGCTGGGGGACGATCACGTCGTACCAGTACGGCAGCACCCGCAGCACGACGTCGTGCAGGCACTCGGTGGACGGCAGCAGGTCCGGGGGCAGCAGGCGATAGCGAGGATCGTTGACCGGGTGCTCGGGGCTGGTGACGTCGACCGGAGGCGGTGGTACGTCGTAGCTGCGCCGCCAGAGCTTGACCTGGTCCGCGCCGTACTGGTCGGTGGTCGCCTTCTTGTCCAGCCCCTGCAGCGCGCCGTAGTGCCGTTCGTTCAATCGCCAGTGCCGCTGCACCGGCAGCCAGACCATGTCCATCGCCTCGAGGGCGAGGTGGCAGGTGAGCACGGCCCGCTTCTGCAGCGACGTGTGCGCGACGTCGAAACGCACACCGGCCTGGAGCATGGTGGAGCCGGCGGCGGCGGCCTCGGTGCTCCCCTTGGCCGTGAGGTCGACGTCGTGCCACCCGGTGAAGAGGTTGCGTTGGTTCCACTCGCTCTCGCCGTGACGGAGGAGCACCAGGGTTCCGGTCATGGCGCGATCGTAGATCGCGACTCCACCGAGACACCCCCTTCGTTCGCTGTAGACGTGATCGCCTGTCAGCTCATCGAGCGGAACTCGATGCACCAGTAGGGTCGTCGCGATGTCCGCCGACAATCCCGCTGGATCGCCGCTGATCTTCGATCGCTTCCTTCGCTACGACGAGTTGTCGAGCACGCTCGGCGCCCTCGCCGCGCAGTTCCCCGGGCTCGTCTCGGTCGACCGGTACGGCACGTCGTACGAAGGTCGCGATCTGATGCTGGTCACGGTGACCGATCGCTCGACTGGAGCACCGGAGACGAAGCCGGCGCACTGGGTGGACGCCAACATCCACGCCATCGAGGTCACCGGCGGCGCGGCGGCACTCCACCTCATCCACCACCTCGTCACCGCGGGGGAACGCAATGACGCGGCGGCGTTGCAGGCGCTGCGGACGCGCACGTTCTACGTCGCGCCCCGCGTCAACCCCGATGGGGTCGAGGCCGCGCTGGCCGACAACCCCACCTATCGGCGGAGCAGCATGCGCCCGTGGCCGCATCGGGACGGCCATCAGTGGCCGGGTCTGGTCTCGCAGGACATCGACGGCGACGGCCGGGTCCTCACGATGCGGGTGCCCGATCCGAACGGGGCGTGGGTCCCGCACCACGACGATCCACGCGTCATGGTGCCCGTGCCCGCCGACGGGGTGCTGACCGCCGAGATGTTGACGGACGGGGTGCAGCGCTACCGCCTGTTGGAAGAGGGGATGATCAGCGACTTCGATGGCTTCACCGTGCCGGTGCCCACGCCGCCCGAAGGGCTCGACCTGAACCGCAACTTCCCCGCCGGCTGGGGCAACACCGTGAGGGGCTCGGGCGACCATCCGCTGAGCGAGCCGGAGATCGATGCACTGGTGCGGGCCATCGTCGCCCGGCCGAACATCTGCGGCTACAACGCGTACCACACCAGCGGTGGGATCATCCTGCGTCCGTCCGGCACCGCGAGCGATTCGTCGCTGCCGCCGAGCGATCTCTGGACGTACAAGGAACTTGGCAAGCGGGGCACCGAGCTGACCACCTATCCGGTGCATTCCGTGTACGAGGACTTCACGTGGGACAAGAGCGAGACCATGAGCGGCGCGTCCGACGACTGGGCGTACGAGCACCTCGGCGTGTTCGGGTGGACCACGGAGTTCTGGGACGTCAACTTCGCCGCGACGGGCGAACGCAGCAGCACCGACATCTGGTACGTGGGCACGACGCCGGAACAGGATCTCGCGATCGCGCGCTGGAGCGATCAGTTCGGCCAGGACCGGTACGCGGTGCCGTGGAAGCCGTTCGAGCATCCTCAGCTCGGACCGGTGGAGATCGGTGGGCTCGACTGGTTCCGCATCGCCAGCAACCCTCCTCCCGAGCTGCTGGTCGAGGAGATCCGTCCGCACGCTGACTTCGCCGTGCATCAGGCACTCGCCGCGCCATGCATCGAGATCGTGCACACGGCCGCGATCGGGCTCGGCCACGGGCTGTGGCGGCTCGAGGTCGGCATCGCCAACACCAGCTGGTTGCCCACCACCGTCTCGGCGCGCGCCGCGCGCGCGAACATCGTGCTGCCGCTCACCGCACGGCTGGAGCTGCCGGACGGGGTCGAGATCGTCGGCGGAACGAACCGAGTGCGACTCGGGCAGCTCGCCGGACGCAGCGGGTTCCGACTCGACGGCGGCTCGCGCAACGACGGCACGCCGGACCGGGTGTTGGCGAGGTGGACCCTCCGTGCTCCGAGTTCGTCGACCGGCTTCTCGGTGTCCGTGATCGCCGAGCACCCACGCGCCGGAACTCGCGTCGCTACCGTCGCGGTCGAGTGAACGCAGTCGAGGCCAGACGCGACGGCCACAAGCTGACCGCGACGCGCGGCATCCGCGGGTTCGTCGACGGCGCCATCTCGGTGGTGCTCGCGGCGTACCTCACCCTGCTCGGCTACAGCGGACAGCAGATCGGCGTCGTCGTGACGGCGATGCTGCTCGGTTCGGCCGCGCTGACCCTGGCCACCGGCACCTTCGGCCATCGCTACCGGCGACGCACGGTGTTGCTGGTGGGCGCGATGCTGATGATCGCGACGGGCATCACGTATGCGACGACGACGGTGTTGGTCGTGCTGATCGTCGTCGGCGCGATCGGCACGATGAACCCGAGCAGCGGCGACGTCAGTGTGTTCTTGCCGATGGAGCAGTCGTTGCTTCCGGCTACGGCACCGGACAGCAGGCGCACTGCACTGTTCGCCCGGTACGCGTTCGTCGGCAGCATCTTCGGCGCAGTCGGATCCCTCGCCGCCGGCATTCCGGACTGGGTCGCGAAGCACACGTCGCTCGCTCGGGAGCAGACGCTGCGCGGTGTGTTCCTTGCATATGCAATTGCTGGCGTGTGCGCGATGTTGATCTACCGCTCGCTCTCGCCGGCGATCGAGCCGCCCGATGGCGGCCGCCCACAGCCGCTGGGAGACTCGCGCCGCATCGTCTACCGCCTGTCCGCGGTGTTCAGCCTGGATGCTCTCGGCGGCGGCTTCACGGTGCAGTCGTTGTTGGCGCTCTGGCTGTACCGGCGATTCGACCTGTCGATCGGTGCTGCGGGAGCGTTGCTGTTCTGGACGGGCGTGTGCTCAGCGTTCTCGGCGTTCGTGGCCGCCCGCATCGCCAAGCGGATCGGCCTGATCCGCACGATGGTGTTCACCCATCTTCCGGCGCAGGTGCTCCTGATCAGCGCGGCGTTGATGCCGAACCTGGCCCTCGCCGTCGTGTGCCTCGTCGCGCGGAGTCTGCTGTCCGCGATGGACGCACCGCTGCGCAGCTCGTACGTGATGGCCGTGGTGTCGCCCGGCGAGCGCGCCGCCGCTGCCAGCATCACCAACGTGCCGCGCAGCCTCACCGCCGCGCTGCCACCGATCGCCGCCGGCTGGATGCTCGACCACAGCACCGTCGGCTGGCCGCTGATCATCGCCGGCGTGCTCAAGATCATCTACGACCTCTTGCTGTTGCGGATGTTCCGCCACGTCCGCCCCCCCGAGGAGCTGGTGACGACGAGCTAAAGGTTCCTGTCGGTGCCCGGACCTCAGGCCAGGAGCGGGGCGACCTCGGTGGCGATGAAGTCGAGGTGATCGAGGTCCTCGAGATCGAGCACCTGCAGGTAGACGCGGTCGGCGCCGGCAGCGTGGAAGGCGAGGATCTTGTCGGCCACTTCCTGCGCTGTGCCGGCGGCACCGCTCGTGCGCAGCTCGGCAGGTTCGCGGCCCAGCTTGGCGGCACGGCGAGCGACCTCGGCCTCGTCGGTTCCAGCACAAACGATCAGTGCGGCGGAGTACACCATCGGCCGCTCGCGCCCGATGGCCTCGCATGCCGCTCGCACGCGGCCGGTCTGGGTGACGAAGAAGTCGAGTGGCACGAACGGCGTGTTGAACTCGGCCGCGTACTTCGCCGCCAGCGCGGGGGTCTTGGTCTTCCCCGCGCCGCCCATCACGATCGGCACCGGTTGCTGGATCGGCTTCGGCAGTGCCGGCGAATCCTTGACCGAGTGCGCCGTGCCCGTGTAGCTGAAGGTCTCGCCGACGGGTGTGGTCCACAGGCCGTCGACGATTGCCAACTGATCGACGAGCATCGCGAACCGGTCCGCAGTCGAGGGGAACGGCAGCGCGTAGGCATCGTGCTCGGTCTGGAACCATCCCGCCCCGAGGCCGAGCTCGACCCGCCCGCCGCTCATCTGATCGACGTTGGCGACGCTGATCGCCAGCACACCAGGACTGCGGAACGTCACCGGCGTGACGAGCGTGCCCAGCCGGATCGTCGACGTGTCACGCGCCAGGCCGGCCAACGTGATCCATGCATCGCTCGGCCCGGGCAGACCATCCGAACCACCCATCGCGAGGTAGTGGTCGCTGCGGAAGAACGCGCCGAAGCCGAGTGCCTCGGTGCGCTTCGCGACTGCGAGGAGCGTGTCGTAGGTGGCACCCTGCTGCGGTTCGGTGAAGATGCGAAGGTCAGAGATCTGCATCCGGCGAACGCTAACGGCCACCGCCGACGAGAGGCGACGGGCTCTCCCGGTACCAGCGCCGCGACAGCGGCTTCATATCATCGCCGCATGGCAGGAGCAGTCACCCTCGACATCGATGGGGCGATCGCGACGATCACCAACATCAACCCGGAGAAGCACAACGCGTTCGACGACGAGATGGATGCGCAGCTGTTCGAGATCTTGGGCTCGATCCCGGCGTCGGTTCGCGCGATCGTCTGGCGTGGTGAGGGCAAGTCGTGGTCGTCGGGCCGCGACGTCGGCTCCATCGGCACCAACAAGACGGAGCTGTCGCATCACGAGCTGATGCGCCGGGGACACCGCGGGATCCAGCAGCTGTGGCAGATGGATCAGCCGGTCATCGTCGCGTGCAAGGGCTGGGTGATGGGCGGCTCCTTCCAGCGTGCCCTGCTCGCCGACATCCGCATCGCCGCCGAAGGGACCCGCTTCCGCTTGCCGGAGGTCACCCACGGGGTGATCCCCGACACGGGAGGGATCGCCGTGCTGCAGCAGATCTGCGGACCCGGTGTCGTCAGCGACATGGTGCTGACGGGACGCATCCTGTCCGCCGAGGAGGCGCTGCACCATGGGATCGTCAGCCGCGTCGTACCGCTGGATGAGCTCGACTCGACGGCGCGCGAGATGGCCGAGCAGATCGCGGCGGCGCCGGTGGCGACGATCAAGCTGTCGCGCTTGATCATCAGCCACCTCTCACGACCGGCGATCCGTGCGTCGATGGACGACGAGATGATCTATCAGACCTACCTGAACCGGTCGGACGACATGGCCGAGCTCCGTGCCGCGCGCGCCGAGAGCCGGCCCGGCCACTACACAGGGAGCTGAACATGCCCGGCACCGACAACAGCGGCAACCAACTGCCCGGCCTCCCGGCTGCACCGCCGCCGGGCGCGTCCGCCTTGCCGACCGGCACGTTCGACGGCGTCGACGTGTTCGTCACCGGCGCCGGCACGGGGCTCGGCAAGGCCATCGCCGCGGAGTTCGCTCGGCTCGGTGCGGGCATCGTGATCGCGTCGCGCAAGCCCGAGCACCTCGAGGCGGGCGGCGAGGCGATGGAGGAGATCGGAGCGCGCTGGCTCACCGTCGCCTGCGACATCCGCGAGCCGGACCAGATCGCCGCCGCGTTCGATGCCGCCGCCGAGGCCGGCTTCCATCCGTCGGTGCTCGTCAACAACGCCGCGGCCAACTTCCCCGTGCCCGCCGAGGACATGTCGCCGAACGCGTGGCGCACCGTGATCGACATCACGTTGAACGGCACCTACTTCTGCTCCCGCGAGTTCGGCCGCCGCCACCTCGCCGCCGGAACGCCCGCGTCGATCATCAACATCGGGGCGACCTACGCATGGACGGGCGGGCCGGGATTCGCCCACTCGGCTGCGGCGAAGGCCGGCATCGTCAACCTCACCGAGAGCCTCGCGGTGGAGTGGGGCCCCTACGGCATCCAGGTCAACTGCCTCGTCCCGGGCTTGATGCCGCACGAGGACATGACCGCCGACATCAAGGGCAACCTCTCGCGCACCAACGACAAGGACTCCTGCCAGCCGGCGCTGCGGGTCGGAGCGCCCCGCGAGCTCGGCTGGGCGGCCACGTTCCTGGCCTCGCCCTACGCCCGGTTCATCAGCGGCCACACGCTGGTGGTCGACGGCGCGAACTGGCAGCGCCGGAGTCTCACCAATCCGGCCGTCGTCACCATTCGTGACCAGATGGGCAAGGGCGCCTTCACGTTCTGACGGCCGGGACCGAAAACGGCTGCGGAGGGATTGCGGCCAGATGATGGCTCGCAATCCCTCCGTCGTCAGGGTGTCGTCGGGAACTGAGCCCCGGAGCAACTCAGAGGGTGTAGGTGACGAGTGCTCCGCAGAAGTCGACGTTCGCCCCGCCACCCGTACCGACTGCGCTGAGCATCGTCAGCCAGTAGGTCGACTGCGAGCTCACCGCCGCCGGCGTGGCGCCGAGGTTGAAGTCGTCGCTGCGGTGGAAGTCCGTGCCGTTGGTCCCGATCGTCTGGAGGGTGGTGCCGACGATCGTGTCGGTCAGTCCGGGCTCACCGTTGTGGAGGGTCACGTTGACAGCGCCGCCCGACTTGTCGACGTAGCGGATCTGAACGCCGGTGACCTTGGCTCCGATCGGCAGCTCCAACGGCATGAACGCCCCTTGGAAAAAGGAGGTGAAGGTGACGCAGTTGTTGCTGTTGTAGACGACGCCGCCGGCCGAGTTCGAGTTCTGGAACACGGTGTCGGATCCGCTGAAGTACTGGGTGACCGGAACGGGCGTCGGGGTCGTCGGGGTGGTTGCTGCAGCTTGGTAGTAGCCGACGATGTCGAGGACGAAGTCGAGCGTGCCCTTCTGGTTGAAGGCGCTGAGCTTCCCAGCGGCGGAGAGCGCGACGGTGACCTGGTTGGGCGTCGGCGGGCTGGCGGCGACCACGTTCAGGTTCGATGTCGTCGGCTGGGTGGCGTCGCTGGGGAAGATCGTCACGAAGCTCGACGACGTGGGGTTGACCGCAGTGGCGTTGGCGACGATGCCCGTCGCAGTGTTCGGGATGGTGCAGTTGCCGTTGGTGCCCCAGACGGCGAACGTGGCCGTCTCGCCGGGCTGGAGTGGTGTGCTGCGGGTGCCGACGGTCGTGTCGGTGCGGGTGTCGATCAATCGACAGGGCACGATCGGCACGAACGACGAGATGGTTCCGGCACCGACGGCTCCAGCACTCTGGATCACGCCGACACCGACGAGGGTGGCTGCCGCGACGGCGGTGACCACGGCGGTTTGGACGAACTTGAAACGAAGCATGATCGCTCCTCACTGCTGATGCGGCGGCTGATCCGCCACTGCAGCATCGTCAGCGTGAGCTGCTGGATCGTTACAGCAGCGGCCACGACGTTCCCCTCTGAGAAGCTGAGTCGATAGCGCTCAACTTTTGTGACAGCAAAGTTGGCGACCTGGGCAGATGGCGGTAATGTTGCATCACGTCTGCTCAGCATTGCGCCGGGCGCCGAACGACCAATACCCCCATCAACCACGATTCACCCCACCGAATCACCCACAACACGGAGCACACAACATGGCCAAGGCAGTCGGAATCGACCTCGGTACCACCAACAGCGTCGTCGCCTTTCTCGAGGCCGGCGAGCCGGTCGTCATCCCCAACTCGGAAGGCGCCCGCACCACCCCCAGCGTGGTCGCGTTCAGCAAGGCCGGCGAAGTCCTCGTCGGCGAGGTCGCCAAGCACCAGGCGATCACCAACCCCGACCGCACCTTCCGCAGCGTGAAGCGCGAGATGGGCACGTCGTGGAAGAGCCCCGACATCGATGGCAACCGCTACACCGCGCAAGAGGTCAGCGCGCGCACGCTGATGAAGCTCAAGCGCGATGCCGAGGCCTACTCGGGTGACGTCGTCACCCTGGCCGTCATCACCGTGCCCGCGTACTTCGACGACGCACAGCGCACGGCCACCAAGGAAGCCTGTCAGATCGCCTGGCTCGAGGTGCTCCGCATCATCAACGAGCCCACGGCGGCAGCTCTTG
>JAOBWO010000102.1 GCA_025463415.1 Acidimicrobiales bacterium
CGCGGAGTCGGAGGAACACCTCGCGCCGGCTGGCAGCGACGGACCGTGCCAGCTCGATCAAGGCCGGATCGACCGATCGCAGACCGGTGACGCCGTTGACGAGGAACGGCACGAAGCACACGAGGGAGGTGACCACCACGATGGAGTGGAGCCCGAATCCCTGCCACACCACGATCGCGGGCGCGTACGCGACGATCGGCGTGACCTGCACGAGCAGCGCCAGTGGCGTGACGGCGCGCTCGATGAACCGTGAGTGGGCCATGACGGTGGCCACGACCATCGCGATGACGAACGCGATGAACGCACCCAGGAACGCCTCCCAGAGGGTGGTGCGTGCGTTGCGCAGGTAGAACGACGTGTTGCCGTTGATGGTGGAGAGGATGTCCGACGGTCTCGGCAGCACGAACTTCTTGATGTCGAAGATCGCCACACCGAACTGCCAGACGAGGAAGAAGACCGCGAGGCCGATGAGCGGCGCCAGCAAGCGCATGGTCTTCGTGAGGCGAGCGCGACCCGACGGAGGCTCGGCGGCCAGCAGGTCGCCCGCGGTGGCCTTGGTGCTGGCATCGAACATGGCCGCGGGAGTCATCCAGCTGCTCATCGGCCGTGGCTCTCGCGGAGGTCCGCCCGCAGCACGCGGACGGTCTCGTGGAACTCGGGCGAGTCCTCCATCTCCGGCGTGCGCGGACGCGGCAAGTCGATCCGGTGCTCAGCAGCGACCCGCCCCGGGCGGGCGGCCATCACCACGACCCGGTCGGACAGGATGGCGGCCTCGGTGACGGAGTGGGTGACGAACACGACCGTGGTGTTGATCCGGCTCCACAGGTCCAGCAGCAGGTAACGCATGTCGGCGCGAGTGATCTCGTCCAGCGCCGCGAACGGCTCGTCCATCAGCAGGATCGGCGCGCCGAGCGAGAAGGCGCGCACGAGCGATGCGCGCTGCTGCATCCCGCCCGACAGCTCGTGGGGGTACGAGCCGGCGAAGGCCGACAACCCGACAGCTTCGAGCAGCCCGTCGATCTCGGGGTCGCTCATCACCGAGTGCGCCGCCCGGCCGCGGTGCAGGCTGGTGAGGAACCGCACGTTCTGGGCAACCGTCCGCCAGGGAAGCAGCGCCGGTGACTGCGGGACGAGGCCGAACTGCTTGCCCGCGCGTGCCGCATCCGGGTCGAGCCCGTCGACCGTGACGGTGCCGGTGGAGGGACCGTGCAGCCCGCCGATGATCCGCAGCAGCGTCGACTTGCCGCAGCCGCTGGGGCCGAGGAGGCTGACGAACTCGCCCCGACCGATGCTCAAGTCGACGTCGCGAAGCGCGTCGACGGCCTGGCCGCGCTGGCGGAAAGTCTTGCTGACACCACGAACCTCCACCAACGGGGCGTTGGCGACAGCGTCGGAGCCGGTGGTGGCATGGCTGTTGGTCATCGGCACCGCTCCTCCCCTCGCACGGTTCATCGCCCGGCTCTCGATGGTTCTATCGCCGAATTGTCACGTCGAGGTTTCCGACTGGTCAACACCACGCAGCCCGCGTGCAACCGGCCCAGAACGATCGAGACCGAGGTCGGCGAGCGCAGCGCGAGCGCGATCCAGGTCATCAGCCAGAGCGATCCAGGCGGTGCACGTCTCTCCCAACGGAGCGCGGACGCAGCGCAGGTCCGGCGACACGATGCTGGCCGCCGGCACGGCCGTCGGCCCGGTGACGATCGCGGTCACCACCACCCGGACGTGACCGTGGCGCCCGACTCCCGCGTGCCGCGGATCCAGCGTGACCGTGTGGCGGAGGACGGGAGCGCCGCCGATGCTGATCCGTTGATGGAGGGTCAGGCGTCCGCCGACCTCGCGATGGCGACCCAGCACCGCTTCATCCACCCAGCGCACGTGTGCATCGCCAGCGATGTCGACGGCGGTGGTGATCGTGTGGGAACTGCCGCTCACCGAGATCACCGGCTCCGGCCACCAGTCGAGCGCTGCGCCGGCGTGCACCCGTGCGCTCACCGCCGCTGTCGACCCGTTCGCGCCGGCGCGCCCGGGCTGAGCCAGCGAGGCAGCTACCGAGCGGACCGTCAGCCGCGCACCGGACTCGAGGTCGAGACCGAACACGAGCCGGTCGCCTGCCAGCGGCCCGGCCGCGCCGCCCACGAGGTGGACCGTCAGCCCACACCCGACGTCCTCATCGGTGACGCGCATCAGCAGCGGAGCCTCGGCGCGCAGCTCCGTCGGCACGGTCCGTCCGCGAGCATCGAGCGCGACACGCAGCCGCGCCGTGGCATCCATCAGTGGCTCAGGTCTGCAGCTGCCGTGCCCGCCAGGCGTCGAGGCAACCGAGCACCCAGTCGGCCACCGCCACCGCGCCGTGCGGATCCACCAGCGACGTGAACGCGATCGGCAGCTCGCCCCGGCGGGCCTTGGCGTCTCGGTCCATCACGCTGAGATCGGCGTGCACGAGCGGGGCGAGATCGGTCTTGTTGATGACGAGCAGATCGGCGGTGGTGACGCCGGGGCCACCCTTGCGCGGCACCTTGTCGCCACCCGCGCCGTCGATCACGAAGATCTGCTCGTCGACCAGTGCTCGCGAGAAGATCGCCGTGAGGTTGTCGCCGCCGCTCTCGAGCAGGCTCAGCTCGACGCCGGGATGTGACGCCTCCAGTTGCTCGAGGGCATCCAGGTTGGCGGAGATGTCGTCGCGTATCGCCGTGTGCGGGCACGCCCCGGTCTCCACCGCCACGATCCGGTCATCGGCCAGCACGGCCATCCGACGCAGCGCCTCGGCGTCCTCGGTGGTGAAGATGTCGTTGGTGACCACCACCATCGACACCCGCTCGGCGAGCAGCCGGCAGAGCGCGGCGACGAGTGCCGTCTTGCCGCTGCCGACCGGCCCACCGATCCCGATCCGCAGCGGTCGACCCTGCGGGTCGGCCGGTGTCTCGTGATCGTGCGAGTGGTCGTGGTCGTGCGGATGGGCGTGTCCGCCCAGTGCGTTCGAGCTCGGCGAGTGATCAGGAGGCAAAGAGCCTCACCTCCCAGGTCCCGTGGTGCTCGGCGAGCACGTCGTTGAGCAATGCGACATCGGCCGGCAGTTCGGCTGGGTCGAGGTGCGCGGTGGATGCAGCCGCTTCGGCGAGACGTTCCAGCTCGGGCGCCAGCCGCGCTCCGGTGGCGGCGATCGCAAACGGATCGAGGCCGAGGAGCCGCACGGCCGCAGTGGTCAGCGAGCCGACGAGGTGGTGGAGCTCGCACAGGGCGGCCTCGGACGGCGTGCACCCAGCGGCTGCAGCGACGAGACCCATGACGATCGGCTGCGGGATGGACGTACCGAGCGCCTCGACCGCTTCATCGAACCGTGGCGACGAGAACGCTCGGCGGCCGCCGCGAAGCAGTTGCCGACCGAGCGTGCGGCTTGCGGTGCGCAGCCGGGGCGACCCGGTGCGGGCGAGGTACTCGAGCTCGAAGTCGCGCCAATCGACCGCACCGTCGGATGCGCATCGGGCGCAGACCGCAGCGGCGAAGGCAGCATCGACCAGACCCGAGGTCTGCAGCCGGCCGTCGACGAACTCGCCCAAGGTGGCGAGGTCCGTGATGTCACCGACGCCGACCGCCGGTTCGGCTCCGCCGGAATGGGCGTGGGCACCGGATGGGAAGCGCCCGTCGGCGAGCAGCAGCAGAGCAGCGTTCATCAGAACAGGAAGTAGCGCTGGGCGAGGGGCAGTTCGGTGGCCGGGTGCTCCTCGACCACCTCGCCGTCGATGCGCACCGTGAACGAGTCGGCGTCGACGGTGATGTGCGGTAGCGCGTCGTTCTGGGGCAGGTCGGCCTTCGTGAGCGCCCGCGTGCTGGACACGGCCACCAGCTCTCGGCCGAGGCCGAGCCGATCCGCCAAGCCGTCCTCGATCGCGGCTTCGGATACGAACGAGACGCTGGACATCGCCGCCACTCGTGGGCTCGCGCCGAACATCGGGCGGGCGAACACCGGCTGCGGCGTGGGGATCGATGCGTTCGCGTCGCCCATCTGCGCGAACGCGATCATGCCGCCCTTGATCACGAGGTGGGCCCGGACACCGAAGAACCGCGGATCCCACAGCACGAGGTCGGCCAGCTTGCCGATCTCGATCGAGCCGACTTCACGCTGCAGCCCGTGGGTGACGGCTGGGCAGATCGTGTACTTGGCGACGTAACGACGGGCCCGCAGGTTGTCCGCCTCACCGTCGCCGGCGAGTGCACCACGCCGTTCCTTCATCGCGTGCGCCGTCTGCCACGTGCGCATGATCACCTCACCGACGCGTCCCATCGCCTGCGCGTCGCTGCCGATGATCGAGATCGCGCCCATGTCGTGCAGCACGTCTTCCGCCGCGATCGTCGAGGGTCGGATCCGGCTCTCCGCGAACGCGAGGTCCTCCGGAACGCTGGCGTTCAGGTGATGGCAGACCATCAACATGTCGAGGTGCTCGGCGAGGGTGTTGATCGTGTGCGGACGGGTGGGGTTGGTCGACGACGGCAGCACGTTCGGGAACGACGCAACGGTGATGATGTCCGGCGCGTGGCCACCGCCCGCGCCCTCGGTGTGGTACGTGTGGATCGCCCGGCCGGCGATCGCAGCCATCGTCGACTCGACGAAGCCGGCCTCGTTCAGGGTGTCGGTGTGGATCGCCACCTGCACGCCGGATTGATCGGCGACGGTGAGGCAGGCGTCGATGACGGCGGGCGTCGTGCCCCAGTCCTCGTGGAGCTTGAAACCCCCGGCGCCCCCGCGGAGCTGCTCCCACATGCCTTCCTGCGACACCGTGTTGCCCTTGCCGAGCAGCAGGAAGTTGAGGGGCCAACCGTCGAGCGCGCGGTGCATGCGCTCGAGGTACCACGAGCCGGAGGTGACCGTGGTGGCCTTGGTGCCGTCTGCCGGCCCGGTGCCGCCACCGACCACCGTGGTGATCCCACTCGCCAGTGCTTCGGTGAGGATCTCCGGGCAGATCAGGTGCACGTGGCAGTCGATCGCGCCCGCTGTCACGATCTTGCCGTTGCCGGCGATGATCTCCGTGGACGGTCCGATCACCAGCGACGGATCGACGCCGTCCATTGTGTCGGGGTTGCCGGCCTGGCCGATGCCCACGATGCGCCCGTCGCGCACCCCGATATCAGCCTTGATGATGCCCCAGTGGTCGAGGATGACGACGCCGGTGATGACGAGGTCGGGGGTGCCCGGCTCGCCTGCGGTACCAGCGCGCGTGCGAGCGGACTGGCCCATCGACTCGCGGATCACCTTGCCGCCGCCGAACACGGCCTCCTCCCCGCCGAAGCACAGATCGCGCTCGACCTCGATCACCAGGTTCGTGTCGGCGAGACGGACGCGGTCACCGGCGGTCGGCCCGTACAGGCGGCGATATCGGGCGCGGTCGATCTCGACCATCAGCTGCTTCGCTTCGGAGCCGCGGCGTCGAGCGGCCCGGCCACCTGGTTGCGCAACCCGGCGACGATCCGTGCACCGCCGAGCGGGATGAGCGCGACGTTGCGGCCGATGCCCGGCTCGAAGCGCACCGAGGTGCCGGCCGCGATGTCGAGTCGACGGCCACGTGCTGCGTCACGATCGAAGGACAGACCCGGGTTCGCCTCGGCGAAGTGGTAGTGCGAGCCGACCTGGATCGGCCGATCGGCGGCGTTCATCACGGTCAGTTCGATCGCGACGGCACCAGCGTTCAGCACGAGCGTGCCGTCGGGTCCGAACACCTCGCCCGGGATCATCGGCCGCTCACCTGATCGGCTGGTGCAGGGTGACCAGCTTGGTGCCATCGGGAAAGGTGGCCTCGATCTGCACCTCGTCGACGAGCTCGGCGATGCCGTCCATCACGTCGTCTCTGGACAGGACGCGGGTGCCGGCGTCCATCAGATCGACCACGGTGCGACCGTCGCGGGCGGCCTCGTAGACCCACGAAGTCAAGATCGCGACGGTCTCCGGGTAGTTCAGCTTCAACCCGCGCGCCTGGCGGGCGAGAGCCACCTGGGCGGCGACGTGCACGAGCAGACGCTCCTGTTCGTGCTGGGACAGCTGCATGCCGGCGATCTTACGGTCGCCATGTTTCCGCTCGATGAACCGTGCGCGCTGGCTACGTTTGCCGTGCGTGACTGGTCCGGAACGGTTCGACTCGGCGTACTACCGGAGGTTCTACGGGCGCGGGCCCGTGCACGATCGGCGCCGCATCGGTCAGCTGGCGACAGGCATCACGTCCTTGATGACCTGGTGGCGGATCCCCCTGCGAAGGGTGCTCGACGTCGGCGCCGGCAAGGGATACTGGCGCGAGTGGCTGTCCACGGAGCTGCCGAACGTCGGCTATCACGGACTCGAGGTCAGCGAGCACGCAGCAGTGCGGTACGGCCACGAGCTCGCCGACATCGCAACGTGGACGACGCGCCGAAGGTTCGACCTGACCATCTGTCAGAGCGTGCTCCAGTACCTCGACGACGACGGCGCCAGGTCTGCCGTCGCCACGCTCGGGCAGGTGACCCGCGGGATCGCGATGCTCGAGGTACCGACGGTCGCCGACCGCGCGGACATCATCGACCCGGCGCGAACCGACCTCGACGTGCACTGGCGAACCGGCGACTGGTACCGCTCGCTGATGGACGACGCGTTCGTCGAGATCGGCGCCGGCCTGTGGCTGAGCCGCTCGTGTCCGGTGCCGTTCTTCGAGCTCGAACACTCACGAACATCGTGAGGGAGGCCGGCGGAGCAATGGCAGCGCAGTTCAGGCCGAGGTGGTGAGGCGGGTCATCTCGTTGGTGAACGTGGCCATGTCGAAGTAGTCGCGCCAGAGGCTGATCTTGCCGTCGGCGTTCACCTCGAACACGCCCGCCACGGGAAGGTCGAGCCACTGCTCGCCGAGGCGGAACCGGTCGGTGCGCTCGTTCATGACGATGTTGCCCGTGACCGTCTGGCGGTGGACGACGAACTGCACCTCGGCGAAGCCCGACACCATCATCCCGAGAAACGTCTTCAGCCCCTCCGGTCCGTGGTTCTTGCCGACCGGGACGTTGTCGTACTCGAGGTCGTCGCTGACCAGCTCGCAGGCACCATCGAGATCGAGGGCGACGACCCGGCAGATGAACTCGTCAACGGTGTCGGCGGGCGATGCGGAAGCGGTCATCGGAGCAGTCTCTCGCGCCCCGGTACCGGGCGTGAACCCGGACCGGACCGGGTCTCGCAGGTGTCCATGCGGGCCACCTGGCTGACCCGGCCGATAACGTTGGATCCATGTTGTGCCGCTCCATCGCCGCGGTCTTGACGACCGTGACGCTGTGCTTGCCGACTGCCGGTCTTGCTCTCGCGCCGCCCGCGATCGGTCCGCTGAACAGCGCTGCCACAGCATCGGCCCAGGCAGTGGCCGGTGCTGCCGAGCAGCTGGGACCGGTCCCCGCCTCCCCCACCATCGACGCGGCAGCGCTCACCGGGTGCGACATCGACGTGCTCCAGAAGCTCGCCGCCAGCGACCGCACCGTGATGCAGTGGATCATCGTCTCCGTGCCGCAGTCGGCGACAACGGCAGGCACGCTCTCGATCGCGACCGTCCGCTCCGGTCGATGGGTCTGCACGCTGCCGAGCACGGTCGCCCAGGTCGGACGGCAGGGTGTGCGCCCGATCCTGCAGCGGCGCAGCGGTGACGACACCACGCCCGCCGGCATCTTCCCGCTGGGTGTGGTCGGCACCCCGCAGGGCCCGATCACGTTCTTCGGCAACAGCGCCGACCCGGGCGCGCTCGGCGCGTACCGGCGGGTGCAGCGCGGCGACTGCTACGGAGCCAACCCGAACACCGCTGGCTACGGCCACTGGCGGGTGGACACCAGCACGTGCACCGGCGACGACGAGCTGTTGGCCAACAACGTGCAGGCGTACGAGCACGCCGTGCTGATCGGGGCGAACACCGAGCCGAACGTCAGCGGTGACGCGCCGGGGGAGATCGCCTACGCCGCTGCCATCTTCCTGCACCGCACCACCTACGCCAGCGGCAACGTGCCGAAGGCGACATCCGGCTGCGTGTCGATTCCCCACGATCAGCTGGTCACCGCCGTCCGCTCCATCGATCCGGCGCTGAACCCACGGTTCGCGATCGGCACGCGCACCGACCTCCTCGCCACCCCTACGAAGTCGGGGTTGCCGGTCCGATGAGGAACCGACGCGGGTTCGCCGCGCGCACGCAGCTGGCCGTCGCCCGACTCGGCGCGGTCGCGATCTCGGCCACGTGCGTCGCGTTGGCCAGCGGCTCGACGACGCACGCTGCACCTGCCGACGCCACGACCAGATACGTCGCCGTGCAGCCGTGCCGGCTGGTGGACACCCGCGCCGGCTTCGGGGCCAGCACGCTCGACCCACTCACGTTCGACGTCGCCACACGCGGGTCGTGCAACCTGCCCGCCGGCGCAACAGCGCTCTCCGTCACGCTCACGGCCGTGCAGCCGGCCGGTCGCGGCTTCCTGACCGCGTGGCCGTCCGATCAGGCCCGTCCGACCACCTCGAACATCAACTTCGACACCGGCCAGGTCCGCGCCAACGGCTCGATCGTGATGCTCGATGCCAGTGGTTCGTTCCGGGTCTTCACATCTGTGCCGGCGTCCGTCGTGGTCGATGTCGTCGGCGCGTTCGTGCCGGCCGCAACGGCCCGTTCGGGCAGGTTCGTGGCCACCGCGCCGACGCGGCTGCTGGACACGCGTGTCAGCGGACGGGTGGCGGGCGGCTCGTCCGTGGAGGTCGCGCTGCCGGACGGCGTGCCTGCTGACGCGATCTCGCTCGCCCTCAACGTCACGGTCACCGACTCCAGCACGGCGGGCTACGTCACGGCGTACCCGATCGGGCAGGCCGTTCCCCACACCTCGATCCTCGATCTGGACGGCGCGGGCCAGACGCGCGCCGCCGGCGGCATCGTGCCGGTCTCGGCCGGAGGCGCCGCGCTCTTCCTGTCCGGCGGCGGCAACGTCGTGGTCGATCTGTTGGGCTACTTCACCGGCCCGTCGGCCGCGTCCGGCACCGAGGGTCTCTTCACCGCGATCGCGCCGACCCGCGTCCTCGACACCCGAGATGTCAGCCCACTCGGCACCGCTGTGCCGATCCACCCCGGTGGCGGGCTGGAGCTGGCCACCGGGCACGGGGGCGCCGTGGCCTTCAACATCACCTCCGTCGACGGCGACCCCGGCTTCGTGACCGCATTTCCCGCCGGGACGAGCCAGCCGCCGACCTCCACGATCAACGCGATCGGCGGCGGTGACGTGGTGGCGAACTTCGCGATGATCCAGATGTCCGGTCGCGGACTCGACCTGTTCAGCAAAGCCGAATCCCACGTGCTCATCGATGTCCAGGGCTGGTTCAGCGGTCCATCCGCCAGCGCCACCCTGCCACCGCCCCGCAACGTTGCACCCGCCGGGCCGGTCGTCTCCTACTCGACGTGCAGCACCGGCGGCAGTGTCCCCCTCGACCAGTTCAACGCCGTTCGAGCCGGGGCGCGCATCGCGCCGCTCGTGATGTCACCCGCCGGCCAGCAGTTCGCGTGCGCGTACGCGTTGCAGCTCGCGCGGCAGTCCAACGGCCTCACCCACTCCAACGAGACCGCACGCGACGCTGCCTTCGGCTGCACGTCCGGTGAGAACATCGCGTATGCGACGGGCACGTCGGTGCAGGTCATCCTCGATTTGTGGTTCACGTCGGCACCGCACCTCGCGAACATCAAGAACAGCATGTGGCGTTCGGTCGGCTTCGGGTTCGTGACCCGGGTCGAGCCGTCGGGCGAGACGATGACCTGGGCCGCCGCCGACTTCGGCGCCTGCTGACTCGCCGACGCCCGAACCCACCCTCAGGCGCGCTTCGGAGGACGGGGGACGAAGGGGCTCGTCGTCGCCACGTAGTCGGTGTAGCCCTCACGGCGCTTGACGAGCGATCTCTCGAGCAGGGTCACGCCGGAGACCCGGCGCAACAGGTAGGTCATCAGCGCCGAGCCAATCAGGCCCCACGCACCGGCGCCCGTCTCGGCGGCGACGAGGCCGATGCCCCACCAGACGCACGCGTCGCCGAAGTAGTTGGGGTGACGGGTGTAGCGCCACAGACCGACGTTCATGACCTTGCCCTTGTTCGCCGGATCGCGCTTGAACGCAGCGAGCTGCAGGTCGCCCACGGTCTCGAAGAACATGCCGATCAGCCAGACCGCCACGCCGACGATGGCGATCACACCGACCTTCGGTGTCGGGTCGGCCTGACCGAGCTGCACCGGCAGGGACACCACGAACATCAGCACGCCCTGCAGGGCGAACACGGTGCCCAGGCTGATCAGCCCGTACCGCGGGCCGTAGTGCTTGCGCATCGCGCGGTAGCGGTAGTCCTCGCCCGCGCCGTGGTTGCGGACGAAGAGGTGGACGGCCAGCCGCAGCCCCCAGATGGTGGTGAGCGCGAGGAGGAGCCACTGGCGCTTCGAATCGCCCTGATCGGTGCTCAGCCGCACCGTCCACGCGACGAGCACGAAGCCGAGCCCCCAGACGATGTCGACGATCGACGCGTTCTTCAGCGCCAGGCTGATGACCCAGGTGACGATCATCAGCGCGGCGATCGCGATCGCGGCCGCCAGCAGTGCGTGTCCCATGCTCATTCCCCCTTGCGCCGAGCGGCCAGAGCCAGCTCCACGTCGGCGTCCATGCACAACCATTGCTCGTCGAGCCAGCCGGAGAACGCATCATCGTGCGGCACGTCCGCTGCGGGCACCCGCCGCGCGACGAAGCGGATCGGGTCCACGCCGCGGTTCAGCGCACGAAGGATGCCACTGAACGTGTCGAGGCCCTCGAAGCCGATGTGCCACGCCAGGATCACGTCGGCGTGAGGAGCGCCCTCGACCATCGCCTGCGCGCCACTCGGTCGCGGCGGCAGGAGCTCGCGCAGCGCACCCAGCCGGCCGGCACGGGCGGGATCGCGCTCAGCGATCTTGGCCAGCGCGCGGACCCGCTTGTCCGGGTTGGCGCGGGTGCCCTCCGGGAAGATCACGCCGATGTCGCGCGGTCCCATGCCGTCGACCAGCGCGCGCAGCGCGGTCAGTTCCGGCGCCGAGTCGTTCGCGCCACGATCGAGGAAGTGGTTCGGCACCCGCTGTCCGACGATGTCGAGGCATGGGTCAGCCAGCAACTCGCGCTTGAGCACGAACCGTGGGTTCATCCCCGCGAGGTTGACGATCACGTGCGCCGACACGAGCGAATCGGCGAGGCTGGCATGTCGGACGAACAGCAGCGCCGGCCCGGGCGCGAGCGCCTGCACGTTCTCGGCCATGACCGTGATGCCACAGGTGCGCCCCAGCGAGCCGAGCAGGTGCTCGGCCCACCACCGCTGGAGCGCGTAGTGGGCGCGCACGTTGTGCCGCTGGCCGGTGATCCACAGCCCGAACGCAGCCGAGACACCCGCCAGCTCCAGCCACGACCAGCACACGCCGAACGCGAGCAAGCGGGCGAGTGGGAAGCGGAAGCGCAACCGCACCCCGTCGGCGATGACGGACAGGAGGAGCCAGACCGGGATCGTGACGGTGAGTCCGACGGCGAGCGCGACGATCACCGGGACCGTGATCACACGGCGCTGCACGGCGTTCGTCGACAGGCTCACGACCGGTGCATTCCCATGGTGTCCGTGTTCGGAGCCGCGAGGGATCTGGATCACCCGTGACGCGACGGACCCGGGTGCCGCGAGGCACCCGGGTCCGGATCAGCGTCACCGCTGACGCCGCTGGCGTGGCGTCAGCCGGTGGTGGTGGGTGTCGTGTCGCCGGTGTCGGGGACACTGCTGTCGGGCGCTGCCGGCGGGGTCGGCCGAACGCCGTTCACCGCGTCGGTGACCCGCTGCGTCAGCTCGGTGGTCGCCGCGGCGACGATCGCGTCGATCACCTTCTGGACGTCGACGCCCTTGTCCTTGGCGACGTCAGCGATCGTCTTGCCGCCCTCGAGGTCGGTCTTCAGCTCGTCGGAGGTCACGCCGAGTGCCGTCGCCGCGGCGTCGAGGCCGCCGGCGAGGCCGAAACCGCCTCCGAAGCCAGGTCCACGGCCACCCATCCCGCCGTGGCGGCCGCCGAAGCCCGGTCCGCCCTCGACGCCGGATCCATCCCCCGTTGGCGGGGTCGGGCGCGCGGCCTCGAGGCCGGCGATGATCGAGTCCTCCTGGGCCTGGGTGATGGTGCCGTCCTTGACCAGAGCATCGAGCTCGGTCTTGAGCAGCTCGCCGCGTCCACCAGGACCGGGGCGGCCGCCCTGATCTGCGTCCGTCGTGTCGGGTGTGGCTGCGTCGGTCGACGGTGTCGCGTCGGTGGAGGGCGTCGCGGAGTCGCTGGTCGGGGTGCTGGTGACCGTGGACGCGTTCGAGGCGCCGGCGCCGGCCGGGAGGTTCAGCACCACGCCGGCTCCGGCACCGAGCAGCATCGCCCCGGTGATCCCGGCGGCGGCCAACTTGCTCTGTCGCTTCATGCAGATGTCTCCCTTGTCTGTTGCCGCCGGAGCGGCTTGCCCGTGCCCCAGTGCGGCGGTACCCGCCAGACTCGCCGACCAACGTATGAACGCCACCGCGGCAAGGTGAGAGTTCGTTAAGGACGCCTTCGCCGCAAGGCCCAGCGGCGAACGCTGCACATCCGGGCTGCGGCGCGACGTGCACGTCACTTGGCATTCGATGGGCACAATTTTTCGTTCGCCGCACGGTCAATTTGCTCACGCGCTGCGTTTGGCGCGCCGATGACATCACCATGCCCAAGAAGAAGCGCCGCAGCCTGCGGCCGAGCCTGCTCGTGCAGTTCGGCCTGCTCAGCTTCGTCTCGCTCGCCGCCGTCGGCGTGGCACTGGGCAACCGTCTCCAGCAGAACGCCCGAGAACGGATCCTCAACGAAGCCGTGCACAGCGCGCAGCTGATCTCCACTGCAGGCATCCAACCGCTCCTGTCACCGGCCGATCTGCAGCAGGACTTCCTCCCGCTCTCGGCGGACAAGCTGGCAGCGCTCGACATGTCCTTGCATTCGAGCATCTCGGCGAACGGCATCGTTCGCTTGAAGATCTGGAACCTGGAGCACTGGATCGTCTACAGCGACAACCCCCGGCTGATCGGTCGATGGTTCGCAGGCGAGGACCAGCTCGACGCAGCGTTCGCCGGCACGACCGTGTCCGGAGTCAGCGATCTCAAGGCGGCCGAGGAGCTGGAGGAGCGAGCGTTCGGCAGGCTGCTGTCGGTCTACGTTCCACTCAGGACCGGTCCGGACGGGCAGTTCACCAGCGCATCGACCGGCACCGTCGTCGGCGCCTTCGAGCTGTACATGCCGTACGCACCCATCGCCGACACGATCGCCCACGACACCCACCAGCTGTACCTCGCGCTGGCCGTCGGGCTGCTCGTGATCTACCTGATCCTGTTCCGCCTCGTCGCGGGAGCATCCCGCCGGTTGCGCCGTCAGGCCCGCGACAACGAGTTCCTGGCGACCCACGACGCGCTCACCGGTCTCGCCAACCGCCGGCTGCTGGAGGCCACCGTGGAGACGCTCCTCGAGGAACGCAAGCAGGGCGGAGGGCACGTCGCGCTCGCCCTGTTCGACCTCGACCGGTTCAAGGAGATCAACGACACGCTCGGGCATCAGAGTGGCGACGACGTCCTCGTCGAGGTCGCCAAGCGCCTCGCCCAGCTCGATGCTGCATGCGTCTCACGGCTCGGCGGTGACGAGTTCGTGGTCGTCAGCACCGACGTCGACGACGGCCACGGGGCACTGCTGCTGTGCGACCGCATCGAGCAGCTGCTCGAGGCGCCGGTCGAGGTGCAGGGCATCCAGGTCGGTGTCCGGGGCAGCCTGGGGCTCGCCGTCTCGCCGTTCGACGGCGCCGACTGCAGCACGCTGCTGCAGCACGCCGACGTCGCGATGTACGTCGCCAAGCGCAGCGGCACCACCCGGCGGATGTACTCCGCCGAGTTCGATCACTACAGCCCTGAGCGGCTCGGCCTGGCCGTCGAGCTGCGCGGCGCGATCGAGTCCGGTCAGATCGGGATGGTCTACCAACCCAAGCTGCACATCGAGTCGTGCGAGATCCGCAGCGTGGAGGCGCTCGTGCGCTGGTACCACCCCGAGCGCGGCATGGTGCCACCGAACGACTTCCTGCCGCTGATCGAGAACACCGAGCTGATCGGTCCACTGACCTGGCACGTGCTCGATCTGTCGCTCGCACAGTGCGCGGCATGGCGTCGTTCGGGCATCGATGTCTCCGTTGCGGTCAACCTCTCGGCACGCACCCTGGGCGACGTCAGCCTGGTCGACAACGTCCGTGTCGCGCTGGCTCGCTACGGCCTGCCCGCCACAGCGCTGGAGCTTGAGCTGACCGAGAGCGCGTTGCTCGACGACCACCAGCGTGCCAACGACGCACTCGTCGAGCTGCGCAAGATGGGCGTGACCCTCTCTGTCGACGACTTCGGCACCGGCTACGCCTCGATCGGCTACCTCACCAACCTGCCGATCGACGTGCTCAAGATCGATCAGTCGTTCGTCTTCGATCTGCTCACCGATGCCCGCTCCGCGGCCGTGGTGCGCTGCACGATCGACCTCGCCCGCCAGCTCGGGCTGCAGGTGGTCGCCGAAGGCGTGGAGGACCAGGCGACGCTCGCCGAGCTGCACCGCCTCGGCTGTGACGACGCGCAGGGCTACCTGATCGCCCGTCCGATGCCCGCCGAGCAGCTCGGCGGCTGGATCGGTCGCTGGTACGCAGCCACGCGGCAGACGCAGACGCAGACGCCGACCACGCCCGAGCTCACCGCGACCCCGCAGCTGTCCGGAGCACCGTCGTGAGCCCCCGACATCGCGCTCGCTCCACCCGCGCCGTCATCGCCGGCGGGTTGCTCGTCGGGCTCGTCGCGACGTTGGCCGCGTGCGGCTCCGACGCGGCGAAGACCGCGCCGTTCAGCGTGCCGCACGTCTATGACCTCAACGTCGATGCAGCGCAGGGCATCGCCCCCGTGGATCCGAACCGAGGACAGGTCGTGACCGCGGAGCAGCTCCGCAACCTCCTCGACCAGCAGCTCGCATGGCACGGTCTCACCCTCGTCGAGGTCATGCGCTCGGCCCGCGCGGATCGCGCCGAGATGCAGGTCTGGATCGATCAGCTGACCCAGAACACCGCCGACCTCACCGCCACCGTCGGCCTGGCCTACGGACCGGTCGCAGCCCGGGCGTTCAACCAGCAGTGGGCCCAGCACACGCAGTTCCTCGTCGACTACGCAGTTGCCATCGGCCAGGACGACAAGGCCGCCGCCGACGAGGCTCGCAGCGCGCTCGTCGACTACGCCCACGACTCCGGATCGTTCTTCTCCACCGCCACCGGCGGCATCCTCCCGGCGACGGCGGTGCAGGATCTGCTCAGCACCCACGTCGGACACATGCTGACGATGATCGAGGCGGATCAGGCCGGAGACGTCGCCGGCACGGTCGATGCCGCAGTGACCGACAGCGCCTACCTCTCGACGATCGCCAACGGCCTCTCGTCCGCGATCGCCCAGCAGAACCCGACGTGGTTCCCCGGCACCACCGACACGCCGCTCGCCGCGCTGTGCTCGCTCGTCACTTCGGGCACCGGCGGCTACCTCTCCAGTCTGATCATCACCGGCGACCCGGCCAGCAGCGAGGTCCTCAACGCCGATCAGGCGCTGGTCAGCGCGACCGGCGCGACGACCGCAGCGATCATCGGGCTCAGCCCGAACTTCGGCGGCACCGACAGCACCGCCCGCGCCGAGTCCGCCAAGGCAGCGCTGGCTACGGCGAACGCCTACGCGCTGGCCCATCCGCCGGCTCCGGTTCCCTGACCCGAACCTGTCACCCGCGTCGGCTCACTCACTGACCACTGGGAGGACGAAGCCGACGACGGCACCACCATCGGGATGGTTGTCGGCGAACGTCGAACCTCCGTGTGCGCCGGCGACCTCGGTGACGATCGACAACCCGAGCCCGGAACCCGGTTGCGAGCGGGCCTCAACGGAGCGGAAGAAGCGATCAAAGACGCGGTCGAGATCCGCCGGCTCGATGCCGGGCCCGTGATCGCGCACAGCGACCCGGCCCTCCAGCGCGGAGACCTCGATCGGTACGTCGGTGGGGTCGAACTTGGCGGCGTTGTCGAGCAGGTTGGTGATCGCACGTTCCAGGAGCAGCCGCTGCGCCAGCACCCGCGAACCGTCGGCGTCCACGGTGATCGTCCGACCGGTGCGCCGCCCGACGCGCTCGGCTGCGGCGTGCACGGCATCGGCCAACGGCATCGGACGGGAGACCTCGTCGCTCGACCGTCCGGACCCGACGGCGACGACCTCTTCGACCAACGCCGACAGCTCGGCGACCTCAGTGTCGAGATCGTCGAGCACCTTCGACCGCGTGTCGCTCGGCAGGTCGGTGTGCCGGCGGAGCACGTCGACGTTGGTGCGCAGGCTGGTCAACGGTGTGCGCAGCTCGTGACCTGCGTCCTGCACCAGCCGCTGCTGCTGCTCACGCGAGCGTGACAGCGCACCGAGCATCGACGAGAACGCGGTGCCCAGTCGCCCCACCTCGTCGCGCCCGTTCGCGGTCACGTCGATGTCGAGGCGACCCGTGGTGGAGACCTCGCCGGCAGCGTCGGTGAGCTTGCGCAGAGACTTCGTCAGGCCGCGCGCGAACAGCCATCCGGCCACCGCGGCGAGGCCTACAGCGATGCTGCCGACGAGCAGGATGCGGGTCCGGAGATCGTCCAGGACGCGTTCCATCTCGGACAGGTCGCGTCCGAGCTGGAACGTCACCAGCTCGTTGGCCCGGCTGTAGACGCGGTACTCGTGGCCATCCGACGCGGTGACCGTGCGCAGCACGCTGCCCTTCCCGATCGCGGCGATCCGGATCTCGTCGGCATCGGGTTGGAACGACACGTCCACGGTGCCGCGGACCCGCCTGCCGTCGCGTCCGAGGATCTGGGTGACGAACTGCTCGATGCCGAACGGTCGGATCGTGTCACCGTTCGGCGTCTCCGGCGGGCCGCCGCCACCGACGCCGACTCCGTTCCCGGGCACGACAGGAAACGCACCCTCGCCCGGCAGCCGGTTGCCACGCGCGTCGTTCGCGTTGCGGAGCGTGTTGTCGATCTCGGACAACATCCGGTCGCTCGTCGCGTCGTAGCTCAGCCAGCCGACGCTCATCGCCGCGAGCGCGGCGAGCGAGGCCAGCACCAAGGCCAGCTTGGCGCGCAGGCTCACGATGCGACGTTCACTTGGTGCGCACGGTGTAGCCGACGCCGCGCACCGTGTGGATCAACGGCGAGCGGCCCTCGGTGTCGATCTTGCGGCGGAGGTAGCCGATGTAGACGGCGAGGTTCTTCGAGTCGGGGCCGAAGTCGTAGCCCCAGATCCGTTCGTAGATCGTGCTCTGGTCGAGCACGATGCCGCTGTTGCGGACGAGCAGCTCCAGCAAGTCGAACTCGGTCTTGGACAGGTCGATCTCGTCGCCGCCGACCCAAACTCGGCGCGCGGCAGATTCGAGGCGCAGGTCGCCGACCGAGACGCTGGAGGTCTCGCTGGCCTCGTCCGGCTGCGAGCGGCGGAGCAGGGCGCGCAGCCGGGCGAGGAGCTCGTCGAGCGCGAAGGGCTTGGTCAGGTAGTCGTCGGCGCCGGCGTCGAGCCCGGCGACGCGATCGGACGTCTCCGTGCGCGCGGTCACCATCAGGATCGGCACCCGGTTCTTCTCGCTGCGCAGCACCCGGCACGCGGTGAGCCCGTCGACGACCGGCATCATCACGTCGAGCACCACGACGTCCGCCGGCTCGGCGCGCAGCGCCTCCAAGGCCTGGGCACCGTCGGACACGGCGGTCACGTCGTACCCCTCCAGGGTGAGGGCGCGGGTCAACGACTCACGCACGGCGCGTTCGTCCTCGGCAACCACGATTCGACAGCCGCTGCTCATCCTCGCCCCACTTCGATCCCGTCGTGCTTCAGGTCTAGGCGCAGAGCGTAAGAGGGTGGTGAGAACACCGGGTGGATCGGGCGAGATCAGTCGATCGACCCTCGGAGCACGTCGACCCAGTCCTCCGCGTCGCGCCATCGCGCATCCGCGTGCTCACGGGCGGAGTGGGCGTGCTCGCCGGCTGCGGGATAGGAGCCGAGGAACTTCACGCCGCCCTGCTTGGCGTGCAGCGACCGCAGCGCATCGGCCAGCAGCTCGTCCGCGATGTGACCATCCGCGTAGAGGATGAAGCAGTAGTCGCCGAGCCCACCCCGTTTGGTGGGACGGCTGAGCAGGTTGCTGAGGTTGATCCGGCGCGCCGCGAACTCCTGGAGGATGCTGATCAGGCTGCCCGGCGCGTCGGCGCGCTGGTAGACGACCACCGCGGTGCGGTCGTGGCCGGTCGGTGCGGGAACCCGACCCTTGCCGACCAGTACGAACCGGGTCTGGTTGCCCTCGCTGTCGGCGATGCCGGCGTCGATCACCTCGAGCCCGTAGAGCGCACCGGCCACCCGCGGCGCGATGACGGCGAATCCCGGCTGAGGGCGCTCGGCGAGCACGCGTGCGGCCTCGGCAGTGCTGTTCGCCGCCTGGAACTCCACGTTCGGGAGGCGCTTGCGGAGGTACTGGTGGCACTGCGCGATCGCGACCGGGATCGACACGACGGTGGTGACATCGTCGAGCAACGTTCCGGCGCCGGCCAACAGGCAGTGCTCGATGTCGAGCACGACCTCGCGCTGGATCAGCAGGTCGTGATCGAACGCGAGCGCGTCCTGGGTGAAGTTGACCGTGCCCTCGATCGAGTTCTCGATCGGCACGAAGCCGAGATCGACCTCGTCGGCGTCGACCGCGTCGAGCACGTCGGGCACCGTTCGATACGCCACGAGCTGACCGGCGGCGAGATCCGCCTGCGTCTGCAGGGCCTGCTCGGTGAACGTGCCGAAGGGCCCGAAGAAGCCGATCCGCACTGTGTCATTCGAGTTCGTGGCCATTCCGTGAGGCTACGGCACGAGGTGCTCCGCGACCCTCGACAATTGACCCTGGTCGGTTGACGGCGACATCGGCAGGTCCGCCGAGGAGGCACGGGCCGTAGCATGCTCGCCGTGAACGAGGCCGACATCCGTCAGTTGCTCGACGACGTGCGCGACGGCTCGTTGAGCCCCGACGACGCTGTCGCGACCTTGCGACGGTTGCCCTTCGCCGACGTCGGCGATGCACTCGTCGATCACCACCGCTCGCTCCGTCAAGGCATGCCCGAGGCCATCTACGGACCGGGCAAATCACCGGAACAGGTCGTGCGGATCGTGGGCGAGCTGCTGGCCCACGGCACCGACCCGGTGCTGCTCACCCGCGCGTCGGCCGAGCAGGTCGAGGCCGCGGCGCTGGCCCACGGCGAACCCGAGCAGTCGGGAGCCGCGGCGCTCTGGCGCAGGCCGCGGGCATGGCGGTTCTCGAAGGTGCTGGTGCTGTCCGCAGGCACCGCCGATCAACCGGTGGTCGACGAGTGCATGCTGACCCTCTCCGCGCACGGCTTCGCCGCTGATCAGATCAGCGACGTGGGCGTGGCAGGCCTGCATCGCCTGCTGGCCCGGCTCGACGACGTCACCAAGGCCGACGCGATCGTGGTGATCGCCGGCATGGAGGGCGCACTGGCGAGCGTGATCGGTGGGCTCACCGCCGCACCGGTCGTGGCCGTCCCGACCAGCGTCGGCTACGGCAGCGGCCTGGAGGGCGTCACCGCCCTGCTGGCGATGCACGCCGCATGCGCCAGCGGGATCACCGTGGTCGGCATCGACAACGGCTTCGGGGCTGCCTGCGCGATCGCGCGGATGGCTCAGTGAGGATCGCTCGATGAAGACAGCCCGATGAGCACAGCCCAATGAACACAGCCCAATGAACACAGCATGGTTCCACTGCTTCGCCGGCACGGCGGGCGACATGACCATGGGGGCGTTGATCGACGCCGGCGCGGATCCCGTCGCTGTGATGGAGATCGTCGGAGCGCTCGGCCTCGACGGCTACGCGCTCACGTTCGAGCCGGTGATGCGCTGCGGGGTCGCCGCCACCCACGCCGCCGTCGTCGTCGACGACCACTCGCACGACGACCACTCGCACGACGACCAGCCCCACGACGGTCACTCCCACGACGGCCACGGGCATCGGCCGTACCGGGTCATCCGCGAGCTGCTCCTGGGCGCGGAGCTGCCACAGCGAGTGCGCGAGCGCGCCCTCGCCACCTTCGACGCACTGGCCGAGGTCGAAGGCGCGATGCACCGCATGCCGCCGCTCGAGGTCGAGTTCCACGAGGTCGGCTCGGTCGACGCGATCGTCGACATCGTCGGCACGTGCGCCGCGCTGGAGGTGCTCGGCATCGACAGGATCGTGTGCAGCCCGATCGCGGTCAGCCGCGGCACGGTGCACGCTGCGCACGGCGAGCTGCCCACGCCGGCACCCGCCGTCGCCGGCCTGCTGGCCCGCCGCAACGCACCCGCGTTCGGCATCGACAGCCGCAAGGAGATCGCCACACCCACCGGCGTCGCGCTGATGACAGCGCTGGCCGAGGACTTCGGCCCGCTACCGGCGATGCGCGTGGGCGCAGTCGGCTACGGAGCCGGCACGGCCGACATCCCGGGCCGGCCCAACGTCGTCCAGGTCGTGATCGGCGACGCGGACGCCATGTCGGCGATGGCCATGCGCGGTCAGCCGATGCGTCTGCTGGAGGTCAACGTCGACGACGTCACCGGCGAGGTCATCGCACACACCATCGGTGCGTTGCTCGACGCCGGCGCCAACGATGCGTGGGCCACCCCGATCGTGATGAAGAAGGGTCGCCCGGCGCACACGGTGCACGCGCTCTGCGACCCGGCACTCGCCGCGGCCGTCGCCGGAGTGTTGATCGGCGAGACCGGTTCGCTCGGTGTGCGCGGCACGACGATCGAGCGGTGGCCGCAGCAGCGACGCGACGGTGTCGTCGACGTCGAGGGCCATCCGGTTCGGGTCAAGCTTGCTGCGGGACGGGTCAAGGTCGAGAACGACGACGCGGTCGCGGCTGCGCGCTCACTCGGATGGCCGCTGCGTGCGGTGCTCACCGCGGCCGAGGCACTCGGCTGGTCGCTCGACGAGTGACGCTGTCCTCGATCAGTGACATTGGTCATGCAGTGGGCAATACTTCGCCCCGACAACCCGGGGGCGGCCGAACAACCGACCGTCACCCGTACGAGCAGGGGAAGGCTCAAACAACATGGCAACAGCATCGACAACCATGAAACCGGACGGCTGGTTCATGCACTTCATCAGGTTCCTCCTGATCGGTCTGGTGATGAACATCATCCCGCTCGTGGGGTTGATCTGGGGCATGATCGCGCTCTCCAAGACGGGGTACCGCAAGCGCGACATCCTCATGTACATCATCCCGATCTGGGGCATCGTAGTCGCAATCCGGATGGGCTGGCGCTACACCGCCAAGAACGTCTACTGGTCGCCCCGCGCCGATCGCCCGTCCGGGTCACTCTTCGCCTGACCGGGCTGACCGGACGATCCCGTGATCAGCCGGCCGACGGCGCCCGAGGGGCGTCGTCGGCCCAGTCACGGCGGTTGACCAGCAGGAACAGCCACGCCATCGCCGGGACAGCGGTGACGGCGGCGATCGCGAACACGATCAGCAGGCCGTACAGGGTCGAGCGCGCCCCGGCGACATCGCTGATCTCGGCGTGGTCGACGAGGATGTCGGGGTACTGGGCGACACCCCAACCGATCACCACGGCGGCGACGGCGATGACCGCGCCGACCCGCGCCCGCGCGTAGCGACGTGCTCGCAGTCGCCACAGCGCGAACAACCCGGCCACTGCTGAGATCGCGACGAACGGCGCGGCCTTGCCCTGCAGCCCGCCGGCCAGGGTGTCGGCATCGGATTCGATCGGAGCGATCGCGATCATCGCGACTGCGCCCGACAACAGCCCCGACACCAGCGCCCGACGACCGAAGTAGTTCGCCATGTCGCGATCACCGGCCCGGTGGGAATCGGCGGCGAGGAAGGTGGCCGCCAGGAACGAGCACGTCAGCACGGCCAGCACCCCACCCACCCACGATGTCGGGCCGGTCCAGCTCGTCAGCAGGTCGGGGTGTCGCCCGTCGAGCAGCTCCACCCGTCCGCTGGCGATCGCTCCCGCGATCATCCCGAGGAAGAACGGGGTGATGAGCGACGACGCCGCGAACGCGGCTCCGTAGAACCGTGCCTGGCTGAGCGTCTCCGCGAACTTGCGGAACGCGAAGCCCGAGCCGCGCAGCACGATGCCGAGCCCGACGAAGAGCCACGGCACGAACAGGGTCGTGATCATCGCCGCGAACGCCCGCGGTAACGCGGTCCACATGAACACGAGGACGTAGATCAGCCAGACGTGGTTGGCCTCCCACACCGGGCCGATGCTGCGGTCGATCTGCCGGCGACGCGCCCCGCCCGACGCGGCATCGCCGGCGAGGAGGTCCCACACACCACTGCCGAAGTCGGCCCCGGCGAAGATCGCGTAGGCGACGACACCGAAGAACATCAACGCCGCGCACAGCGCCGCGAGGCTCACACGGGCACCTCGCGCTGGTTCGGCACCTCGTTCGACCCGCCGGTGGACGGCGGGCCGTACGGCGTCGGCAGGTCGATCTCTCCGTGCTCGCGCCACCGGCGGCTCATCGATCGCAGCACCCGGTAGGTGATCGTCGCCAGTCCCGCGTAGACGATCGCAGTGACGGTGAAGCTGATCCAGATCCCGCCGTTGGGGGTGACCGCGTCCTTGACGCGCAGCACTCCCTGCACGATCCACGGTTGGCGCCCGACCTCCGTGGTGGTCCATCCGGACTCCAGTGCGACGACCGCGAGCGGCCCGGCGAGAAGCGCGAGACGCAGGAACCGACGACTCGTCAAGAGGTCACGATCAGTGCCGCGGTTACGACGGCGCCGCCACCAGAACCACAGCGAGAACAGCACGAGTGCGGTCCCGATGCCGACCATGATCTGGAACGAGTTGTGGACCACGTTGGCGGGAGGTTGATCGGCCTTCGGCACCTGATCGAGCCCCGGCACCGGCCGGTTGAACCAACCCCTGGCGAGCAGCGACGAGACACCGGGGATGTCGATCGCCGCGCGCACCGTGCCGTCGATCAGGATCCCTCCGATCCGCAGTGGGGCGTTGTGTTCGGTGGTGGTGGCCAGCTCCATCGCCGCCAACTTGATCGGCTGGTGCTCGGCCAGGCGCATCCCGGCGATGTGCCCGATCAGCGGTTGGACGAGCGCACCGACGGACGCCACGGCGAACGCGACGGTGAACCCGAGGCGATGCGCGCGATCGCGTCGCCCCTTCAACATCCCGCCGGCATAGACCGCGGCGACCACGAAGCCGACCACCATGTACGCGGCCACGAACATGTGCGAGAACTCGGTCCATACCGCGTTGTTGAACATCGCGGTCAGCGGCTGCACGTCCGTGATCCGCTGGGTTCCGTCGGCTGACGTGACGAGACGGAACCCGGATGGCGAGTTCATCCACGCGTTGACCGCGACGACGCAGAACGTGCCGACCACGCCGGCCGCCATCATCGGCACGAGCGTGCGCAGGTGGACCTTCGGGGGCAGCCTGTTCCAGCCGTAGAGGTAGATGCCGATGAAGATGGCCTCGACGAAGAAGGCGATGCCCTCCAGCGCGAACGGCAGACCGACGACATCGCCGAACCGCGACATCAGCCCGGGCCACAGCAAGCCCATCTCGAAGCTCAGCACGGTGCCCGAGACCGCGCCGACCGCGAACAGCACCGCGGCCACCTTCGACCAGCGCTTGGCGAGCAGCAGCGCGTCCGAGTCACCGCGCAAGCCGCGCCGGTGAACGATGTAGATCAACGTCGGGAACGCGACGCCGAAGCACGACAGGACGATGTGGAACCCGAGCGAGAGCGCCATCTGATCGCGAGCCGCCAGCAACTGAGACGCGCTGACCGCAACCATGATCGGCACTGTATGCCCGGCCGGTACCGTGGGCACTCAGACAGCCAGGAGATCCACCATGACGACCATGCCCCCCATCGTCTCGATCGACGATCTGGCCGACCACCCCGACGCAGTGATCGCCGACGTCCGCTGGTACCTCGACGGACGCGACGCCCGAGCCGCGTACGAATCCGGCCACCTGCCCGGCGCCGTGTTCGTCGACCTGGAGCACGACCTCTCGACGCCGCTGAAGTCGCCGGGTGCGGGCCGCCACCCGTTTCCGGAGCCTGACGCGTTCGCGGCCGCGATGGGCAGCCTCGGCATCGGTGACGACTCCACCGTGATCGCCTACGACGACACGGGCGGCATGACGGCGGGCCGCCTCGTGGTGATGCTGCGGATGATCGGCCGCAACGCAGCCGTGCTCGACGGCGGCATCGGGCTGTGGCAGGGCGAGCTGATGCGGGGTCCTGGCGTCATCCCCGAGCACCTCGACTTCACGCCGTGTGAATGGCCGCTCGACCGCCTCGCCGATGCCGACGAAGTGATGACCGTCGCCGCCGCGGAGCACGGGTTGGTCCTGGACGCGCGAGCCCACGAGCGGTTCACCGGTGAGGTCACCCAGATCGACCCGCGGCCGGGCCACGTCCCCGGCGCGAAGTCGGCACCATGGGCCGACAACATCGACCCGGAGACGCATCGGTTCCGCCCCGCCGCCGAGCTGCGCGAACGGTTCAACACGCTCGGGGTCAGTGCCAGCGACAGCGTCATCACCTACTGCGGCAGCGGCGTGTCGGCCTGCATGAACATCCTCGCGATGGAACAAGCCGGTCTCCCCCCGGCGCGCCTCTACGTGGCCAGCTTCAGCGGCTGGTCGGCAGAACCGGACCGCGAGGTAGAACTCGGACCTGGCCGGTAGCGTCGCACCCGCATGGAATCAGCTTCTCCCGCGCCGCTGGGCAACCCCCTGGCCGACCTTCGCAGGGCGCGGCGCAAGAACCGGATGCAGGAGCTGGACTGGTTCGAAGCGGCCTATCGGGTGTACCTCGTCGCGATCGGCTTCGGCGGTACCGCGCTCTGGGCGTCGAGCTTCATCAAGGACTCCAAGGTCGATGCCAAGGCCGTCGCAGACATCTATCACTACGGCCCGGCGGTGCTCGGCATGTTGGCCGTCGCCGCGTTCGCCGCAGGCCTTCGCAGTGGTTCCCGCGGCGGGCCGCTGGCCATCGAAGAAGCCGACGTCCGCCACGTGCTGCTCTCGCCGGTCGATCGCCGCAAGGCGCTCCTCCGCCCGGCGTTCCAGCGAGCCCGCTCCAGCTCGTCGCTCGGCATCCTCGTCGGCGCACTGGCCGGCCAGCTCGCCGGTCATCGGCTCCCCGGCAGCGATGCGGCGTGGGTCTTCTCCGGCGCCGCGTTCGGCCTCGGCATCGCGATGCTCTTCGTCGGTGCCGCGCTCGTGGCCCACGCGTTCACGTTCCCGCGCTGGGCGGCGTCGGCGGTCGGCGCACTGTTGATCGTGTGGGAGACCTTCTCGATCGTCAAACACATCGCGGGACCCGGCAACACCTACGGCAGCCTCGCGCTGTGGGGCATGCGCCAGCGGTGGTTCGATCTCGCCGGTCCGGCCGTCAGCGCAGTGCTCGTCGTGATCGGTCTCACATTGCTGCGCCGCACCTCGCTCGACGCTCTCGCCCGGCGCAGTGGGCTCGTCGCCCAGCTCCGCTTCGCCGTCACGATGCAGGACCTTCGCACCGTGGTGCTCCTCCGTCGTCAGCTCAGCCAGGAGAACACCCGCAGCCGGCCGTGGATCCGTCTCCGGCGCAACGGCGGCTCGGCCGTGGTGTGGCGTCGGGGCTGGCACAGCCTGCTCCGCTTCCCCGTCTCGCGGATGCTGCGGATGGCGTTGCTCGCCGTCGGCGCGGCCGCCTGCCAGGTCGCCGCGTTCAAGGGCACCACGGCCATGTTCCTGCTCAGCGGCGCACTGCTGTTCCTCCTCGGCATGGAGGCGCTCGAGCCGCTGTCGCAGGAGATCGACCAGCCCGACCGGATGGCCTCGCTGCCGCACAAGCGCGGCGATCTGCTCGTCCGCCACCTCATCGTGCCGGCCGTCGCGCTCGTGCCGTTCGCCGCGATCGGGGTCCTCACAGCTGTGCTCCTCGACCGCTCCTCGGGCACCCTGCCCGTTGCCGCGATCCTCGCCCTGCCCACGGTGTGGATGGGGGCCGCGGGTGCGGCCGTCAGCATCGTCAAGGATGCCCCCGACCTCGGCAGCGTGTCGGCCGAGCAGACGATGCTGCCGCCGGAGATGAGCGGCCTCACCACCATCTTGCGCACGTTGCTGCCGCTGATCGTGTCGGTGATCGGCAGCGTCGGAGTCATCGTCGTCCGCGCCTCCTTCAACCACGGGCAGTCCACCGTCGCCGCAGCAGTTCGGATCGGCGTCGCACTGCTGCTGCTCGTCGCGTTCACGGCCCAATGGGTGCGTCGGCGCGACGACTGGAAGGCGAAGTTCAAGAACATCATGGCCGAAGGCAAAGACGTCACGGCCCAGCAGCGGGCCCAGCGCGCCCAGACAACGAGGAGCGGGTCGTGAGTCCCAACCAGAGCCGGCATCCGAAGCCGGCGAGCCGTCACCCGAAGCCGCCCTCGGCGTCATCGTCCTCCGAGCCGGGCGCGCCCAAGGGCGGCACCAGCGGCGGACGCGGGATGGGCACGAGCACCCGCCAGACCGCATCCCCCGCTGCCGCCGCGCCGCGGTCTTCGGCGCCGCAGCGCATCACCGGAGGCGCGCTCGCCGCGAACGAGCTCACCAAGGACTACGGCGATCGCCCGGCGCTCGCGCCACTCACGCTCGGCGTGCCGGTCGGTCAGCGGGTCGCCGTCGTCGGCCACAACGGCAGCGGCAAGACGACCTTCATCCGCATGGCCGCCGGCTTGCTCGACCCGAGCGGCGGCACGGTGCACGTGATGGGCCACGCGTCCGGCACGCCCGAGGCACGCGCGGCGCTGGCCTACCTCTCCGACACGCCGACGTTCTACGACGACCTGTCGCTGTGGGAGCACCTCGAGTACGTCGCCCGGCTCCACGGCGTCGACGAATGGGATCAGGTCGCAGCCGATCTGCTCGGCCACCTCGGTCTGTACGAACGCGCCGACGACCTGCCGAACACGTTCAGCCGCGGTCTGCGCCAGAAGGCCGCGATCGCGCTCGCGTTCGTGCGTCCGTTCGAGGTGCTGCTCGTCGACGAGCCCTTCGTCGGCCTCGACGCCACCGGCAAGACCGCCCTCCTCGAACTGCTCGACCAAGCCGACGAGGACGGCGCCACGCTGATCGTCGCGACGCACGAGTTGGGGTACGTGGAGAAGGTCAGCCGATTGATCGCGCTGCGCGACGGCGAGCTCGTCCACGACGGCCCGGCGACCGGTGCCGACGTCGCGGAATTGGTCACTCCAGCAGGGTGAACTCTGCCTGCTCTTGGCCGATCTTCAAGGGATTCTCTTTTTTCTCACACGGCTGCGCCCGACTCTTCGGCGTGACTACGATCGCACCATGAACGAGTTCGTCACCGTCAGCTCATCGTCCTACGATCCCGCCAGCCTGGCCACCAAGCTCACCGAGAAGGCGGGCGAGGGCTGGACTGTCGTGGCGATCGTGCCCACGGGTGGCGACGTGACGGCGTTCTTGAGCCGTGAGGCCACCGGCGCCTCCTCGTCCGCGATGGCCGAGACCGACCACGCCGAGCCTGCGATGGAGGCCACTGCCGCCGAGCCGGAGCCCGCGTTCACGCCGATGATGCCGGTGATGACGCCGGAGCCGGTCGCCACACCGGAGCCCGCTGCCGCCGAGCCTGCCGGCTGGGCCGTTGCCCCCGATCCCGCACCCGTGTCGTCCGCCCCCGCCACCGTCATCCAGACCTCGGGCAACGCGGACTACGGCCAAAGCGCACAGCCCACAGCACAGGCAGCCGCCTACCAGCCGGCTCCCGCCGCCGCTGCTCCCGCCGTGCCCGCCGGTTGGTATGCCGACCCCGCCGGTCGGTACGACCTCCGCTACTGGGACGGCGGCACCTGGACCGAGCACGTGTCGCGCGCCGGCCAGCAGTTCACCGACGCCCCGGTCGCCTGAGCCCTGCGAGCACCATGCGGGCCACGTCACTGGGCCACGCGGGCATCCTGATCGAAACCGAACACGGGTCTGTCGTCTGCGACCCGTGGTTCACCCCGACCTATCTCGCCAGCTGGTTCGTCTTCCCGCGCAACGACCAGCTCGACGCTGACCTGTTGCGCCGGGTCGAGTCCGCCGACTACCTCTACGTCTCGCACCTGCACAGCGATCACCTCGACGAGGTCTGGCTCACCGAGCACCTGCGGCGAGGCATCGCGGTACTCGTGCCGGGCTACCCGACCCGCGAGCTGGAGCGTCGGCTGCGTGGCCTCGGCTTCACCAACTTCATCCGCACCATCGACGCCGAGGAGATGGACCTCGGTGGCATGACTGTCGCGATCCACGTCGAGACCTCGATCACCGACGGTCCGGGCGGCGATTCCGCGCTGGTGATCAGCGATGGCACGGCGCGCCTCGTCAACCAGAACGACTGCCGCACGTCGGACCTCGGCGCGCTCCGCGGCCACGGCCCCGTCGACCTGCACTGGCTGCAGTACAGCGGTGCCATCTGGTACCCGATGGTCTACGAAGAGACGGCGGAGCGGATGCGCGAACTCGTCGACGCGAAGGTCGACAGCCAGTTCACCCGGGCAATGAAGTACGTCGAGGCACTCGATGCTGCGGCGGTCGTGCCCAGCGCGGGGCCGCCGTGCTTCCTCGATCCGGACCTGTTCCACCTCAACATGATCACCGGCGACGAGCTGACGATCTTCCCCGACCAGCCGTCGTTCCTCGCCCGCCTGGCCGCCCTCGACCGGGTCGGGATCCTCGCGATCCCGGGCACCACGATCGACGTCGCGTCCGGTGCCATCGTCACGACGCACCCGCTGCCTGCCGCCGACGTCGATTCGATCTTCACCGACAAGGGTGCCTACCTCCGCCGCTACCAAGCCGACTGGCTGCAGTGGATCGCCGACCAACGCGCCACCTGGCACGCTGCAACCCCTGACCTCTTCCAGGTGATCAAGGCCTGGTGGGAGCCGCTGCTGGCGATGGCTCCGACCCTGCGCCAGGCCGTCGGCGCGAACTGCCTGCTGCGCATCGACGACCTCGAACTGGTCATCGACTTCCCCGAAGGCATCGTGCGCCTCGCCGCGCCGGACGCGATCGACACCGAGCCGCATGCGTTCCGGTTCGACATCGCCCGCCCCCTCGTCGAGACCGTGGTGGCCGAACGTGCGGTGGACTGGAGCAACTCGCTGTTCCTGTCCTGCCGCTTCCGCGCGTGGCGAGCGGGTTCGTTCAACGAATACATCTACAACTTCTTCAAGAGCCTCTCCGTCGAGCGCATGCGCCGAGCCGAGAGCGAGGCGCGCCGCAAGCTCGATCCGCCCGACGCGCACGAGGAGATCCAGCTCGGCGACTACGTGATGGAGCGCGCCTGCCCGCACCGTCAGGCCGACCTGTCGGTGTTCGGAGAGATCGACGGTGACGTGCTGGTCTGCACGCTGCACGGGTGGCGCTTCGACCTCGAGACCGGTCGCTGCCTGACCGCCGACGACCGCAAGCTGCGTGTCCGCCGCGCCTGACCTCGCCACGGTGCTCGACCGCTTCGACCTCGGTGACGACGCGACACTTGCGGATGTTCCGGATCGGGGCCAGCGTGGCCTCGTCTGGAAGCTGACGTCCTCGCGCGGCGCCTTCGCCGTGAAGTCGATGTTCGAGACCTGGGCGGAGGCCGACGTCGCCGAGCCTGCTGCGTACCAGCAGCTCGTGCACGCCACAGGTGTGGCCCTGCCGGGGATCGTCCGCACCGTCGATGGGCGGGTGCTCGCCGAGATCGACGGTCGCACCGTTCGCGTCTACGACTGGGTCGACATCCAGGCACCGGATCCGCTGCTCGACACGGCTGCGGTGGGTGCCGTCGTCGCCGCGATCCACCGGGTGCGCACGGTGGCGAACACCGCCGTGCACCCGTGGTATCGGGAGCCGGTCGGCGCTGGGCGATGGACGGAACTGCGCGACGCGGCGGTGCGCGAGCACGCGCCGTTCGCGGAGGATCTCGCCGCCATGGTCGAGGGCATGATCGCGCTCGAGTCGCTGCTCGAACCCCCGGCCGACATCCAGACGTGCCACTGCGACCTGTGGGCCGACAACGTGCGCTCGACGTCGGGCGGCGGGGTGTGCGTGATCGACTGGGAGGACGCCGGGCCCGCAGACCCCAGCCAGGAGCTGTGCCTCGTGCTGTACGAGTTCGGAGGCGACGCACCACGGTCCCGGGCCCTCTACGACGCCTACCGGGATGCCGGCGGGACGGCGCGGGTCGAACGCCCCGGCCACTTCTCGATGCTGATCGCCCAGCTCGGTCACATCAACGAGAGGGCGATCTCAGGCTGGTTGCGCGAGGGAGCCACCACCGAACAACGCGCCCACGATGCCGATCTGTTCGGTGAGTTCGTCAGCCGCCCGCTGACCCTCGCTCTCATCGAGGAGATCCTCGACGCGATCGCGTGACTGTGACGATGCACCTCCGCCGAGCGTCTCTACGCTTGGGTGATGACTGAACCGCTCGACCTCGCGATCGATCGACGCGCAGGTGTGCGACGGATCGCGTTGGACGCCGGCTCGTGGGTCGACGTCGTCGAGGGCTTCGTCCGCGATGCGGCGGTGACGTTCTGCGAGATCAACGAGTCGACGGCGTGGATGCAGGCCGAGGTCCTGCGGTACGACGAGTACGTGCCGGAGAAGCGGCTCGGCGCGGGGCTGAGCAGCGATTCCCGGCCACTGTTCCGGCAGACAGAGATGCACCTGCAGTCGGCGTACCGGGCAGCGGTCACCGGCGTCGGTGCACTGCTGTACCGCACCGGCGAGGACTTCCAGGGTCTGCACAGCGATCGGCAGATGCGCTGGCTCGACGACACCCTCGTCGCGATCATGGTGCTCGGCCAACGTCGACCCTTCGTGTTCCGCCAACGGAAGCCGATGTCCGAGGTCGTCGAACGCGTCCCGGCCGGCACCGAGCCGGGCGACATCGTGCTGACCCCCGGCGAGGGTGATCTGCTCGTGATGGGCGGCGCCGCGCAACGCGATTGGCTCCACGGCGTGCCGCGGGCCGAGACCACCAACCCACGCATCTCACTCACCTGGCGATGGTCGAGCCGCCGCGGCCGCCCCGACACGAACCCGGGCTACTTCGACGGACGCCAGTTCAGCGATCGCCCGCAACGCCCCGGCACCCGCACCCGCCGCCCCTGAGCCGTCCTCAGGTGAGCGGGGGCAGGCCCATCGGGTTGGGATAGCGGATCACGCCCGAGCCCGAGACCCCCCGGGCCAGCGGATCGAGGGCGAGGACGAGCTGATCGCTCTCCGCGCCGCTCAACGCCAGGAACGGCTGCCCGGCCAGGACGTCCGTGCGGGACTCGACCTCGCTGCGCAGCGCTCGACCGGCTTCGGTGAGTCCACCGTCGGCGGCGATCATCCGTCGCGACTGCAACCGCTCGACCGCTGCATCCCACTCGTCGGCGCTCCACCCGCGGGTGCGCTGGAGATCGATCGGCGAGTTGTCCTGCTCGATCGCGATCATCACGTGGGCTTCGAGCCCGTCCACCCCGCACGCTGTCAGGGCCGCGACGTGACCGTCGCCGCGGTGCTCGCGCAAGCACGTGCACAGCTGCCACAACCGTCGCGCCGGATCGTCCGATCGTGGCAGCAGACGGTTGGCAGCGAACAGCGGTCGACCCGAACCCGCACCGCGTGAGACAGCACCCTCCAGCACCGCGTTCACGGCGGCGCCGACCTGCTCGACGTTCGGGTGCAGCCGCGTCAGCGTCGCGACCGCCGCATCCACCCGGGCGTCCAGGCACGCATCCGGAGTGGTGCGCTCCCACACCGCCGGCACCCAACGTTGCACGAACGACGGGGCGAAGTTGGAGAAGGTCGCCTCCACCGTCCCAGCGCCGACGTGACCCAACGGCGCGGCGCGAAACCCGAAGTACCCCATCCAGAAGCCATCGAGCCCGAGCGCCGCTCCGGCCGTCGTCGTCTCCTCGCCGAAGTAGGTGACGGCATGGATGGTCTCGATCCGTAGCCAGAGATCGCGGGCGAACGTCATCGTGGTGCTCCTCGCAGGGACAGCCGGTAGGCGAACGTGAACGTACCTGCCGGGATGCGGTACTGCGGCAACACGTCCGGTCCGCAACTGGCAGTGCCCAGCCCGCGATGGGCGACATCGAGACAGACGACGAGGTCGTCGCGAGGCACCAGGTCGATCTCGTGACCGGCGGCGAAGAGCTCGCTCGGCGTGTGCCGCGTCGCGGACGCGTGCATCGGCGGGCCGAGGACGTCGACGCGCACCACCTGTCCATCAGCAGCAACAAGCTCCAACCACCGCACGTCGGTGCGCAACCCGAACTCCTGCGGCACCAGATACGGCGATACATCGACCGCACCCTCCCAGACGGCAGCGGACGCGGAGGCGTTCCGGTCGGGGTAGTTCTCATGCGGTCCGCAGCCGTACCACCGGAGCGTGTCGAACCCGGCGGGCACGGCGAACAGCACGCCGATCCGAGGCAGATCGGCGAGCGCATCCGGCACCTCCACCGTGTGGTGCATCGTCACGGCACCCGTCGCGTCGACGCGTCGCTCCACGTGATGGGCGACGAGCTCGTCCGCGGGACGCTCGTGGATGCCGGCGGCGATCCAGCGCCCGAGCGCTGTGTGCGCGCCCGGCGCCATCAGCTTGAAGCCGTCGTTGTCCGTTGGCGCGCGCCACAGGTTGAGGGTCACCGGGATGGTGAGCATCTGCTCGATCGTGGTCGCCGGGTCACTGGAGCTTCCGGGGCGCACGGCCGGCACGGGCCGAGTCCGGGACGCACCGCGCACCAGGATCTGTTCCCACGCCACGACGTGGCCCGCCGGCGCCCACGCCGTCGCGCTGCGCACGCTCCATCGCACCGAGAGGTCGACGCGCCGTCGACCGCCGCGAGCGATCGCCGCGACCGCCGCAGCCGGCATCGACACCGTGCACGTGCTGGAGGGCGGGACCACGCCGACATCGAGCCGCCCGCGCGCGAAGGGCTCTCCGTCGACGAGCACGCTCCACTCCGCACGCAGGTCCGACAGATCGGCGAACGATCGGCGGTTCGTCACCGAGATCGTGCCCGGCCGGGGTCCCGGCGTCGACGTGACCGGTCGGTACACCCACGCAACCTCGGACATCGCCGGGTGGGGCAGGCGATCCGACGACACGAGGCCGTCGGCCACGAAGTTGCCGTCGTTGGGCTCGTCGCCGAACTGGCCGCCGAACGCAAACCGAGTGCGACCGTCGGGCAGGTGCTGAACGAGGCCGTGGTCCTGCCACTCCCAGATGAACCCGCCCTGCAGACCCGGCGTCGCCGTGATCACGTCCCAGTAGTCGGCCAGCGAACCGTTCGAGTTGCCCATCGCGTGGCTGTACTCGCACAGGATCAGCGGCCGTGTGCCCTGGCCGCTGGAACCGTAGGCCTCGATCGCGTCGATCGGCGCGTACATCGGGCAGACCACGTCGCTGGCGGCGAGTCCACCGTCGATCCAGCCGTCGTGGTAGACCGCGCCCTCGTAGTGCAACGGTCGCGACGGGTCGTGCCGGCGGATCCAACCGGCCAACGCGTCGTGGTTGTCGCCGTAGCCGCTCTCGTTGCCCAGCGACCAGAGGATGATCGACGGGTGGTGGCCGTCGCGCTGCACCATCCGGCTGCCCCGGCTCAGCCAGGTCGGCAGGTAGCGAGGATCGTCGCACAACGAGGTGTTGTAGGCGTGGCTCTCGATGTTCGCTTCGTCGACGACGTACATGCCGAGCTCGTCGCAGAGGTCGAGCAGATCGGGGTGGTTCGGGTAGTGCGACGTGCGCACCGCGTTGATGTTGTGCTGCTTCATCAGCACCAGATCGTTGCGGATGTCGTCGCGCGTGACGGTGGCGCCTCGCTGGGGATGGTGATCGTGACGGTTGACGCCGAAGATCCAGACCGGCGCGCCGTTGACGAGCAACTGCCGGTCGGCGATCTCGACGCGACGGAAGCCGACCAGCTGCGCGTGCGCTTCGACGACAGCGCCGTCGGTGTCGAGCAGCTCGGTCAGGACGCGGTAGCGCGTGGGCTGCTCCGCGGACCACGGCTTCACCGCGGACACGTCGAACGCGGCCCTCGCGCCGTGGCTGGTGAAGGAGTAGGCGTTGGCGAAGCTGCTCGGCACCGGCGCGACCACGGCGGTGCCGATCCGGCGGCCACCCATCGTCTCGAGCGTGGTGCGAACCCGCCAGCCACGGGTGGGCCGCACCGTGAACGCGACGGTGGACGTGACCTCCAGCGAGCCGACGCCGGTGGCGACATCGAGATCGGCGACGCAGCGCACGTCGTCGATCCGGACCACACCTCGCGCCTCGACGAACACCTCCCGGTGCAGGCCGGCCATCCACCACTGGTCCTGGTCCTCGACGTAGCTCTGCGCGCTGTACCTCACGACGGCAATGGCGATCCGGTTGATCCCCGGCGTGACGAGATCGGTGATGTCGTACTCACTGGCCAGCCGGCTGTCCGTGCCGTAGCCGGCGAACGTGCCGTTGACGTACACCGCGTGCACGCTCTCTGCCGCGCCGACGTGCAGGACGACGCGACGGGCTTTCGCCCACGCCTTCGGCACGACGAGCTCACGCGAGTACACGCCCGTCGGGTTGTGCTCGGGCAGGCGCGGCGGCGGTCCCGCAAACGGCATCTGCACGTTGGTGTAGTGGGGCAGATCACCGGTCCCCTGCATCGTCCAGCTACCGGGAACGTCGACCGACATCGCGTCCGTCGAGTCGTCGTCGATCGACGCGTCGTCCGGCGTGTCGTACAGGCCGAACGACCACGGACCGTCCAGCGTGCGCCGCCACGAACGAGCCAGATCGCCCACGCGTGCATCGTCAGCGGTGCGGTACGCCGTCGACGGCACCCGCATCGGGAGCCGTCGGAGAGCGATCAGCGACGGATCGGACCAGGGGGCGAGTTCGCCGATCGTGGGAAGCACGCCAGAGAGTTTGTCAGCGACCCGAGGGCCGGCGCGGTGTGTTACTCGCCGTGGGTCACTCGTGGACCCAGACCGTGATGCCCAGCGGCATGATGTTGTCGGCCCAGATCCAGTCCATCGCCTGCACCGACACCCGCACGCAGCCGTGCGAGGCGGGGTAGTTGGGGATGCTGTTCGAACCGTGGACGGCGACGCCACCGTGGAAGTACTTCGGCCGGTAGATCTGACCGAGATCGCCTTCCCACCAGCCTTCCGGCCGCTCCCGGTTCGTCTTCCAGAGGCCGTCCGGCGTGATCGACACGCCGTCCTGGAACTGCCCCGGGGTGTTCTTGTCCTCTTCGTGGTAGACGTTGCCGGTGGCAGTCGACGTGTTCAACACCCACTGCGTCTTGCCGTCGACGACGATGAACAACAGCTGCCGCCCCTTGTCGACCTCGATCAGGGTGCCTGTGTCGGTGAGTCCGTGCGCCTTGGTGTCGATCGCCTGCAGCCACGTGGCGGTGTCGGCGTCGACCTTGCCCGTCGTCGGCAGGTTGACGTACTTCTGGAACGCCATCACGGCCTGCTGGGTGGTGTTGCCGTACTTGCCGTCGGCCCCACCGTTCCAGAAACCGAGCTGCAGCAGGCGGAGCTGGACCGCCGCCGTGTTCGCACCACTGCCCTTGCCGACCGCGACGAACGGCGTCGACGACGCGCCGACGACTTCGACGTTGGATGGCAGCGGCGGGATCGTCGTCGTGGTCGGTGCCTCGGTAGTAGTGGGCGCCTCCGTGGTGGGAGGATCTGTCGGCAGCGTCGGCGCGTCCGTGACCACCGGTGCGGTGGTGAGCACCGGCGACGCGGTGATGGGCGCTTCGGTGACGGGCGCCGGAAGGGGTGCTTCTGTCGTCGGCAGTGCGGTCAGCGGGGCCAACGGCGTGATCGAAACCGTGTCAGGCGATTTCGCCTGGACCGGAGTGTCCGTCGTGGTGCAGCCGCTCAGACCGAAGCCGACAACGAGCAGCCCCGCCGCCGCAAGGCCGAGGCGATCTCGTCGCATTGTGGACCATTTCATGTGGGTGATCGAGTCTTCTGTCTGTCGAGGAGAGGCTGTCATCAGCCCTGTGGTCGAGATGTTCCGCACCGAGACCTTACCCCCGGGCCCCTTCCCGCAAACGGTCACCCAGGGCGCTCCCCGACAACAGTTGGGTAACTTTTCGTCACCATTTTCGTCACGATCCTGATCATGATCTTGCTCATGTGATCCGGCCGTTCCGCAGCCGTGCTGGGACCTCGCCGCGCGGCCCTCAACCGATGTACGTGGGCAGCTCGCACCAGATCGTCAGGGCGTACTTGACGCCATCGACGAGCTGGTTGGTCTGGTGCGGATGGGTCACCAGCGAGGGCCAGGCCAGCAGCGTGCCGACCTCGAGCGAGGTGTTGTCGAAGGCCTGCAACGGGAACTCCAGCTCACCGCCGGTGTAGCCGTCGTTGAGCTTGATCGACGCGGAGACCTGGGCGACGTCGTGGTGGATGCGGAGGCTCTCCTGCTCACCGAGGGCATACCGGATCACGAACACGTCGCGCAGGCCGTGGTAGTCGATGTACGGCCATGCATCCTGCAGCTGTGGCCAGAGGCGCATGCCGATGTCGGCCTGGACCTGCTCGAACAGCCGCGGACTGATCATCGCCAGCGACACCTCGTGGCCGGGCACGGGATCGTCCGGCTGCGGCTCGAAGGCGCCGATCGCCTCCGCTGCCCGGATGATCGCCGCGCAGAACTCCGGTTTCCAGAACGACGTCGCGTACAGGTCGGCGCCGACGGCCCGGATCGGTTCGGAGTCGTCGGCGGCATCGATGTAGCCGAGCACGCGTTGCAGGTCGTCGAGGTCGCTCACGGATCCGATCGTTGCAGGTCGAGCGGGATCACCCACGGCTCCCGCGGCACCATCCGCACGTCGAACCCACCGTTCTCCGCGTGAAAATGCGCGCTCTGGGGGGCTGTCGTTTGCTGCGAACCGAGGGTGGCGTCGAGGAGGCGGCGGACGGCGGTGGGGTCGATGCCCCGCGCCGCCACGTCGGTGAGGGTGACCGCACCATGGCGCTTGGCCAGCCGCGCACCGTCGGCGCCGACCACGAGCGGCACGTGCACGTACCTCGGCGTCGGCAGCCCGAGCAGGCGCTGGAGCAGCACCTGTCGCGGGGTCGTTGCGAGGAGGTCGTCGCCGCGCACCACCTCGGTGACACCTTGCGCGGCATCGTCCACCACGACCGCGAGGTTGTACGCCGGGACTCCGTCGTTGCGGCGCAGCACGACGTCGTCGACGACCGCGCCCACCGGGCCGACGAGCTCGTCGACCACCTCGACGGTGACCCCGCCGGCGCGCAGGCGGATCGCCGGCCGGCGGCCCTCGCCCACCATCGCCGCGCGCTGCGCAGCCGTCAGCTCGCGGCAGGTGCCCGGATAGGCGAGGTGGCCCTCGTGCGGCGCGCGGATGGCATCGCGGATCTCGCGGCGGGTGCAGAAGCACTCGTACGTGCTGCCGCGCTCGGTCAGCTCGGCGATCGCGGCGTCGTAGCGATCGAACCGCTCGCTCTGACGAACGACGTCACCGTCCCAGTTCAACCCGATCGCCGCCAGTGCCTCGAGCTGGTGCCGCTCGTGCTCGGCCGACGACGTCATCCGGTCGAGGTCCTCCATCCGCACGATGAACCGACCGTCCTGTGACCGTGCCGACAGCCACGCGATCAGCGCCGTACGGAGGTTGCCGAGGTGCAGATCACCGGTCGGCGACGGAGCGAATCGACCGACGACGCTGCCCACCCGATCATTCTGCCGCCGAATAGGCTGCGCGGAGATGAACTGCCCTACGTGTAGTGCGACCCTCGAGACCGGTCAGAAGTTCTGCATCCAGTGCGGCGCGAACGTCGCAGCGCTGACGCTGCCGGCACCGCCGGCTGGTCCCGTCCCGGCCGCGCCTCCCACCGAGGCGATTCCCTCGGTGGCGCCACGGGTGGCCTCGCCGCCCACGGTGAGCATCGCGCCCATCGCCGATCCGGTCGCGGCCGCCGCTCCACCCACGGTTCCCGCCGCCATCGCACCGTTGCCGCCGTTGCCGTCCTCGGTGTTCGACCGACTGCCCGCTGCCGCACCGGCTCCGGCTGCGCCCTTCGACGGAGCGGCGACGTGGACCGGGGGCTGGGATGCTCAGCCGAGCGAGGCCGAGACGCTGACCGGCGTGCAGCCGCGCATCCAAGCCGCTGACCTGCGGACTGACGGCACCGCCGCCACCGCGTTCACCATCGTTCCGGCCACCGACGTCCTGGCCATCCCGGGCCGCGGATCAACGCTGCTCGCCGCCGTTGCGGCGATCGCGGGCATCGCCGTCGTCATCGGGTCGCTGTTCCCCATGCTGACGATCGAGACGGATGCGCCGATCCCCGACGTCGGCGACTACAAGATCAACGACTTCGCAGCGCTCGGCACCGACGTGCTGGTCGGTTTCGTGGTCGCGGCGTTGTGCCTCATCGGCGGTGGACTCTTGGCAACTCGCGGCAAGCGCCTCGGCGCAGGCCTCGCCGCAGGTGCCGGACTGGCGATCGTTCCGGTTGCAATCCTGTTGTGGGGCACGGTCGACCTCGTCTCCAAGCAGGGCGAGACCAACGCGTTCCTCGCCGCCGGCGCAGGCGCGGGCGGCACCTTCTATCGAGCGCGCCAGGACGTCGGCCTGTTCGTCGTCCTCGGCGCCGCAGTGGTCGGTCTGTTCGCGTTGAGCGTCTCCTTGGTGCAGTCCGGCAACGACGGCCGCCCGCGTCTCAACGTCGCGCTCGGCGTGATCGGAGCGTTGGCCAGCCTGGCCGCCTCAGCCGGTCAGATGATCCCGGCCAACGGCGCTGCGTTCAGCGACAACTTCCACACCGGCTTCTCCAACACTGCCATCGTCGCAGGACGCCTCGCCCTCATCGCGATCGTCGCGCTGGCCGGTTGCCTCGGCTTCCTCCGCAGCAACCGCTGGGGCGTCGGCCTCGCACTCGGTGGTGCCTCGATCTGGATCTGGCAGTGGCTGTCCTCGCTCGCCACGCTCGGCGACCGACCCGCGGCGCCGGGTTTCTTGTCGTTCGCGACCAACGGCAAGCCGAACGTCGTCACCACCATCGGCGTGCTCGTGATGCTCCTCACGGCCATCGTGGCCGTGGCGACGGCCCCCAAGCCACGCGCCGCCTGACGCCGGCCTGTCGGCCTACCTCTTGCCGATCGGCCTCCGGCCGGAACCATGCACCGAACCGGGGGCGATGCTGCCGGCGGGTTGCGGCTGCGGCGGCCACTGTCGCCGGCTCGCTCGCTACTGGAGGGTTTCCGCCGCACCCGCGCGCGTCACAGATCCTCCGGTGCACAGAGGCGCACGCGAGCGGAGGCTTTGTGACGCGACCGGCCGCGACGCAAGGCCTCCAGTGGGCACGAACGCCGCCGATGAGGCTGGCCGCCGCAGCCTTCAAACATCCGCAACATCGCCCCCTTCTTTGCGGGTTTCCATGGGGGGTTCGAGGGTGGAGGCCTCAGTCGTTCGAGATCTGGTCCGGGATGGCGAGGAGGTCGGCGCTCATCGCGAGCGCGCTGGCCAGCCCGGCCGCGCGTTCGATGACGGTGGCGATGTAGTGGCCGGCGACGGTGCTCTTGTTCATCAGCGGCGGATCACCGAGCGAGCGCAGCAGCACCGCTGGATCCTGGGCGGCGACGATCAGCTCGACCTCGGGCAGCTGCGGAACGGGGCGCCAGAGATCGGTCGGCTTCGGCAGCGCCTTCGGCGCCGGTCGACGGTTCTGCTGCTGGTTGTTGCGCCGAGGTTGGTTCACGACACGTCCTTCGCCGGCACGTTCTTCACGATGGGCTCCTCGTCGATCTCGTCGTCCGTGAGCAGATCCTCGGTGCGCAGGCCGAGCGCGACGCGCAGCTGCTGCGCGTCGAGGTCGGCCAGCGAACTGCTCTTCGGCAGGACCAGATCCGCGATGTGCCGTTTGCCGTTGACGACTTCCTCGACCCGCTCGTCGACCGTGCCCGGGCAGACGAGACGGTGTGACACGACGGTCTTGGTCTGGCCGATCCGCCAGGCGCGGTCGCGGGCCTGATCCTCGACGGCGGGGTTCCACCAGCGGTCGTACAGCACGACGTGGCTGGCGGAGGTGAGGTTGAGGCCAGTGCCACCGGCCTTCAGCGACAGCACCAGTGCGCCCGGGCCCCTGCCGGCCTGGAACTCGGTGACGAGGTGGTCGCGTGCACCACGGGCGAGGCTGCCGTCGTAGCAATCGATCCGCTGGCCGAACCGTTCGCTGAGGTGCACGGCCAGACGGCGGCCCCACGATGCGAAGTGGGTGAAGATGAGGATCCGTTCGCCGGCCGAGAAGACCTGCTCGACGATCTCCTCGAGGCGGGCCAACTTGCCCGAGCGACCGGAGAGCGGCTGGCCATCATCGACGTACGCGGCGGGGTGGTTGCAGATCTGCTTGAGCGCGGTGATGGCGGCGAGGATCGCGCCCTGCTTCGGCTCGGCGCCGAGCTCCACGCCGGCGGCGTTGGCAACGAGACCGTCCAGCACGGCTTGGTACAGGCCGATCTGCTCCGGCGTCATCGAGCAGTGGTCGAGCTCGTCGATCTTGTCCGGCAGTTCGGCTGCGACCTCGGGCTCCATCTTCGTGCGGCGGAAGACGAGGATGCCGTTGAGGGCACGCAGCGCGGCCTCGCCCTCACCCGACATCTGCGCGATGAACGCTGGTCGGGTGCCGACGAGCCCTGGGTTGGTGAAGTCGAGGATGGCCCACAGGTCGCCGAGCCCGTTCTCGACCGGTGTGCCGGTGAGTGCGATCCGGCTGCGCGCGTCGAGCCGCCGCAGCTGCTGGGCCGATTCGCTCGTGGGGTTCTTGATCGCCTGCGCCTCGTCGAGCACGAGTCGGTGCCAGTGCTGCTTGGTGAGCTCATCGATGTCGCGCACGGCCGTGCCGTACGTGGTGATCACCACGTCGTGCCGGTTGATGGCTGCATCGAGCTGGGCCCCTTCAGCGCGTGACGCGCCGTGGTGGACGAGCACCTTGAGGCCCGGTGCGAAGCGGGCCGACTCACGGGCCCAGTTGCCGACGACAGCCGGCGGAGCCACGACGAGCACCGGCCCGTTGCCAGGTGTGCGGGCGAGGTGGGCCAGCACCGTGGGGGTCTTGCCGAGGCCCATGTCCAGCGCGAGACATCCACCGAGCTCGGCAGCGTCGAGGAACCCGAGCCAGGCGAGGGCTTGAGCCTGGTAGCTGCGCAGCTCGCCGGCGAACCCGTCGGGACGCGTGACCGGCTCGGTCGACACTTCCTTCGCACGCTGGAACAGCTCGGTGGCCCAGCCGCTGCCCTCGATCGAGATGCCCCCGGCCAGCGGTGAGCCTTCGAGCCCGAGGCCCTGGCGGAGGATCTCCGCACCGGTCAGCTGCTTGGTGCCGGCCCGCTCGGCCAGCGCCGCGGCGGCTTCTTTGAGGTCGACGCGATCCAGCTCGACCCACTTGCCGTGCGAGCGGACGAGCGGTCGAGCCTCGGTGGCGAGCCTGGTGATCTCGGCGGCGGTCAGCTCGACATCGTCGAACAGCACCGACCAGCGCACGTTGGCCAACTGATGTGCGCCCACCACGGAGTCGCCACCGATGTCGGCGAAGAGCCGCAGCGAGGGCGTGGGCTTGCGGCGCGACAGCGCCGGCACGCGAACCTCGAACCCGGCCGCTTCGAGCTGCGCACCGGTGATGGTCATCAGCTCCCACGCCTCGGACTGGCTGAGCACGACTTGGCCGCGCCGCAGCTCTCCGGCTCGCCGCAGGATGGGGTACGCGCGCTCGAGACGGGCCAGCTCGTCGGCTAACTGCTTGGTGTCGCGACTGTCGCCGAGGGCGACCTCGATCGGCAGCGGCTTGCCCTTGGCCCCTGGCCCGAGCACGCTGAGATGCCACGCGTTGCCCGAGTCCGGGGGCTCGAGCTGCACGATCAGCTGCGGGCGCGAGAACGAGGTGACCGAACCCGACCAGCCACCCATCCGGCGGGCGAGATCGCTGGCCGGGACCGTCGGCGCGACGAAGGGAGAGCCGTTGAGGCGGGTGATGAA
>JAOBWO010000138.1 GCA_025463415.1 Acidimicrobiales bacterium
CTCGACCTCGTCGGTCTCGACACGTCGGTGGCCATCCTCGACGCGCTGTACGCAGAGCTCCGCGATCCCAACTACGCGGCGCTGCCGACCCTGCGCCGGATGGTGGCAGCGGGTCGTCTCGGTCGCAAGAGCGGTCAGGGCTTCTTCGACTACGCCCGCTGACGCCTCGCGTCCGGCCTGCGCGTCGGGCATGCTGGAGCGGTGAGCGACGCTGGACCAGGGATCGCCGCGACCGCGCCCGTCGAACCCCCCGCGACGAAGTGGCGGCTGCCGTCCCCGCACCTCGCCGACGACCGCGGGCTCGTCGCGATCGGTGCCGATCTCGAACCCGGCACGCTGCTGGCCGCCTATCGCAGTGGCCTGTTCCCGATGCCGATGGGCCGGCGCGAGATCGGCTGGTGGTCACCGAACCCGCGGGGCATCCTTCCGCTCGACGGGCTGCGCGTCTCGTCGTCGCTGCGCCAGAGCTGCCGCAAGTACACCGTGCGCTTCGACACCTGCTTCCGCGAGGTGATGACCCGGTGCGGCGATCCCCGGCGCCCGAACGGCTGGATCAACAAGCCGTTCATCGACGCCTACGAGCGGTTGCACCGCCTCGGCTGGGCACACAGCGTGGAGACCTTCGATCGCGACGGCACGTTGATCGGCGGGTTGTACGGCGTGCACATCGGTGGCTTGTTCGCCGGGGAGAGCATGTTCTCGAGCGCTCGGGACGCCTCGAAGGTCGCACTCGTGCACCTCGTCGATGCGCTCAACTCGTCGTCCGTCGAGCTGCTCGACGTCCAGTGGACCACGCCTCACCTGAGCTCGCTGGGTGCGGTCGACCTGCCCCGTGACGAGTACCTCCGCCGGCTCGAGATGGCGACGAGTGCACGTCAGTGACGTATCGGCACGTCGGATGCAGAACTTGAGGAACTTTTCGAAGAAATCTTGGAGATCTTTCCGGCACGTCGTGGCGGCCGCGTTCTGCCTGCTCACGGCGTGCTCGGGGAGCTCGTCCAGCCACGTTCCACACGGCCTCCAGTTGGTGCTCGACCATCGCCCGGCCCCAGCGACCGACACGATCGAGGTGTTCGTGTGCGCCGTTCCGCTGCGCACCGACGATCCGATCTACGGCACGTTGCCGCTTCGCCTCGACCTCTCCGCGGCAAAGATCGCCCGGACCCTGGAGGCGAACGTACGGCCGTACTTCGTCCAGCTGTCCCATGGGCGCTACGAGCCGCACTTCACGGCCGGGACCACCCTCACGATGGGCACCGGCGAGACCCACGACCAGTGCGTAGACCGTGCCCTCGATGCCAGCTCGGCCGACGCCGCCGCGGTGCTCGTGGTCGCGAACGCCGAGCACCTCGCCGTCGAACCGGGAGGTTGGGGCAAACCGGGCACGGCATGCCCGACGAGCTTCTGTCGCGCCGCCTCCACCCGACGCTCGGCGTACATCGGCGCGTCGGACTTCCACCCCGACAACGGGATCGTGCCGCTGCTGGACCTGATCGAGCACGAGCTCGGGCACACCCTCGACCTGCCCCACAGCGGTGACACGGCGGCCGCCTACGACAGCGCCCTCGACGTGATGAGCGACAGCGCTGCACCGCGCGAGGTGCAGCCGGCACGCAAGAACGCGCAGGACACGATCGCGATCGACCGGCTCGAGTTGGGTTGGTTGGCCGCGGGGGATGTGACGGTCGCGCCTCAGGCCGGCGGCACGTTCGACCTGCTGCCGTCGAACGGCGCCGATGCCGGCGACGGGTCCCGACTCCTCGTGCTGCCCGTCAGCGATCTGACGTTCCTCACCGTCGAGTACCTCGACAACACCGGCCTCGACGACGCACTGCCGTTCGCCGGCATCGCGGTGCATCGCATCGATCAGTCAGCCGGCGTGTGCACCAATCCGGTGGACGACGTGTGCGCGGGCATCGACCGCCACCAGATCGCGCTCGGCAGTGGCGCGCCGCACACCGATCTGCTCCGTGGCGCCGGAACGAGGCGGACCGTCGATGGATGGTCGATCACCGCGACCGGCACTGCGACAGGCGAGACGGCGGCGTGGGTGGGGGTGGAAGTGCACCCTACCGGTGGGTAACACTGGTGACGTGAACGACCCTCTGGTGCACCGTGACGATCCATGGCTGATGCGCACGTACTCCGGCCACTCGACCGCGCGTGCATCCAACGAGCTGTACCGCGGCAACCTGGCCAAGGGCCAGACCGGGCTGTCGATCGCCTTCGACCTGCCCACCCAGACCGGCTACGACCCCGACGATCCGCTCGCGCGCGGTGAGGTCGGCAAGGTGGGCGTGCCCGTGGCGCACCTCGGCCACATGCGCACCCTGCTCGACCAGATCCCGCCGGCACAGATGAACACGTCGATGACCATCAACGCGCCGGCGGCGTGGATGCTGGCCCTGTACGTCGCCAACGCAGAGGAGCATGGCGCGCCGGCCGCGTCACTGCGCGGTACGACGCAGAACGACATCGTCAAGGAGTACCTCAGCCGCGGTACGTACATCTTCCCGCCCGAAGCATCGCGGCGGTTGATCGTCGACATGGTGGCCTGGTGCGCGAAGCACGCACCGAAGTGGAACCCGATGAACGTGTGCTCGTACCACCTGCAGGAGGCCGGGGCCACGCCGGTGCAGGAGCTGGCCTACGCGCTGGCGACGGCCATCGGCGTGCTCGACGCGGTGCGCGACAGCGGACAGGTGGAGCCGGAGGAGTTCACCCAGGTCTTCGCGTCGATCTCGTTCTTCGTCAACGCTGGCATCCGGTTTGTCGAAGAGATCTGCAAGCTGCGCGCGTTCACCGAGCTGTGGGACCGCATCGGCTTGGAGCGCTACGGCGTGACGGACGCCAAGGCCCGACGGTTCCGCTACGGCGTGCAGGTCAACTCGCTGGGGCTCACCGAGGCCCAGCCGGAGAACAACGTGCAGCGGATCGTGCTGGAGATGCTCGCCGTCACGATGTCGAAGCGGGCCAGGGCGCGCAGCGTTCAGTTGCCGGCATGGAACGAGGCGCTCGGGCTGCCCCGCCCGTGGGACCAGCAGTGGTCGTTGCGGATGCAACAGGTGCTCGCGTTCGAGACCGACCTGCTCGAGTACGACGACATCTTCGACGGCTCGACCGTGATCGAGGCCACGACCGCCGAGCTGCGCGATGCGGCCTGGACCGAGCTGCAGGACGTGCTCTCGCTCGGTGGCGCGTTCGAGGCCGTCGACGAGCTGAAGGGTCGCCTCGTGCGCTCGATGGCCGAACGGACCCGGCGGATCGAGTCCGGCGCCCAGATCGTCGTCGGGGTCAACCGGTACACCGAGACGGCGCAGAGCCCGCTCGGCGGCGACGGCAACATCCTCATCGTCGATCCCGCCGTGGAGCAGGAGACGATCGACGACGTCGTCGCGTGGCGTGCGGCGCGCGACAACGACGCCGTCGCCGCTGCCCTGCTGGCCCTGCGCGCCGCCGCGCTGGGCGACGAGAACATCATGGGGCCGTCGATCGAGCTCGCCAAGGCCGGCGGCACGACGGGCGAGTGGGCCACCGAGCTGCGCTCAGTGTTCGGCGAGTACCGCGCCCCGACCGGTGTCAGTGCGGCCGTCGGCGGCCGCTCGAACGAGCTCGCGGCGGTCGCGGAGTACGTGCGCTCGATCCCCGGCGGACCGCCGAGGTTCCTGGTCGCCAAGCCCGGCCTCGACGGTCACTCGAATGGCGCGGAGCAGATCGCCGTCGCCGCCCGTGACGCCGGCATGGAGGTGATCTACAGCGGCATCCGCCTCACGCCCGAGCAGATCGCGGCATCCGCGCGTGACGAGGATCCCGACGTGATCGGCCTGTCGATCCTCAGCGGGTCCCACCTCGCGCTGGTGCCCGACGTGCAGAAGGCACTCGCCGACCTCGGGGTCGACATCCCGATCGTGCTCGGCGGGATCATTCCCGAACAGGATCGTGCCGGGTTGATGGCGATGGGGATCGCCCGCGTGTACACGCCGAAGGACTACGAGCTGGGCCGGATCATGCGCGACATCGCCGAGCTCGCCGCCGCCAACCGCAGTTGATGGAGCGTCACCAGATCACGCACGCACGGGCGTGGACTGCTCGATCCAGCGCTCGAGCCGGGGACCCGTCTCGAAGCTGGTGATGAGCGCGTACCGCGGCGCGGTGCCGTTGTGGACCACGACGTGCCAGAGCCGCTGCGAATCGACGACGAAGCGCGCACCGCGGTGCAACGGCACGCGAACCTCCGTGGCGGGATCGGGCAGGCCGTCGGGTCCGTTGTCCATCAGCAGCATGTAGCTGTGGGGGTTGTCGGTGAGCTCCAGCCAGGTGCGCACGACCCAACCCTCGTCATCGGGGTTGAACCGGTTGTTGTCGTCGCGATGGAAGCTGCGGAACGCGGTCTCGTGGTCCTGCGGTTCCAGCTTGATCACCCGCACCCGACCGAAGTTCGCGCCGATGTCGTCGACGTAGCGCCGCAACGTCGGAGCTATTTCGGCGTTCGACGTCCACAGCGCGCCCTTGTCGGTCTTGCCCTTGTCCCAGAAACCACGGCAGTCGAGCTGTCCGTCGGCCGATGCGAGCGGCGCGAAGTTGGTGTCACCACCACTCTTCCAGTCCATGTACTCGAGCGATTCCCACTCCACCGCGGGCAGCGGGAAGTCGGCGTCCCTCAGCTGGACCCAACCGTGCTCCGCCAACGCGGCGAGACGGGGATGGGGCGTCCGGATGGGGATCTTCAACGACCAGTGCTCCTGGTTGGGCCAGAACGAGCTCATCGGAAAAGTCTACGGCTCACGGTGCGCTGGTCGGGGTCACCGTCGTGGCATCGAGCACACTCGAGCCCACCACC
>JAOBWO010000167.1 GCA_025463415.1 Acidimicrobiales bacterium
CACCCAGGACCACCTCGACACCGTGGCCGCCCAGCTCAACGGACGCCCTCGACAAACGCTCGGTTGGATGACACCATCCGAGAAGTTCGCCGAACTCATTGCACTCACCGATTGAAACCGCCATGACGAACGGTGACATCGTGGGCCCGGATCGGCGCTGTCACACCCGTACTGCACGATGCGTGCATGGATGACCGATACGCGCTTGCGACCTCCCTCGCCTCGACTCAACACGGCGCGATCAGCACCAGCCAGCTCGAACGACTCGCCATCGATCCCGCGACCCGATCGCGATGGGTTGCACGCGGTTTGATCGAGCGGATCGAGACGCATTCGTACGCGATCGTGGGATCATCGCCGACGTGGCACCGCTCCGTCTGGGGCGCGATGGCCGACGTCGCCGGTGCCGGTTTCATCGCCGGCCGAACAGCGTGCCGCCTGCAAGGGCTCGACGGATTCGGCGACGACACGATCGAGGTACTCGTCGATCGGGCCAGGCGGAACATCTCGACGCCGCATCGTGCGGCGTGCACAGTCTTCCCCTTGACACTTGCTGACACGATCACGGTCGACGGGATCCGCTGCCTGACCGCACACCGGCTGATCCTGGAAGCACCAAAGTTCGCGTTCTCCCGCTCCGAGATCGAGAACGCGATCGACTCCGCAATCCGACTCAAGCTGGTCAGCGAGCAGCGGCTGCGGGCCGCTGTCATCAAACGACATTGCCGAGCCCTCAACCACGGGCGGGCGCTGCTCGACGCACTCGTGGACACGGGTGGCGAAAGTCGTCTGGAGCGGTGGTTCCTCGGAATCGTGCGACGCGCCGGCCTACCTCGACCGACGCTGCAGAAGGTGTGGCGGGCGGAGAGTCGAACCGTTGCTCGCGTCGACGCTCATTTCGACAACCGCCTCGTCGTCGAACTGGCCGGCCACGGAACTCACTCGTCGCGGCGAGCGATCCAGCGTGATGAACAACGACGAACCGAACTGACGCTCCTGGGTCAGCGAGTGATCACGTTCACCCACGACGATGTCCGGGATCGTTCCAGCTGGGTCACCGACCGCCTCATCGAAGCTGTCAACCTGCTCGCCGCCTGACGATGTCACCATTTCTCATCGGGGCGATGATCAACGGTGACTTCGTTGACGTCACATGCGGGGGTCACGCGGGTGGGGTGATGGGGTGGAGGGCGGTGGATGGGCGGAGGAAGACGAGCGCGCAGACGGCGCTGATCGACATCGACACGGCTGCGACGATGTAGGCCGCGCGCACGTCGAACACCGACGACACGAACGCTCCGATGCCGGCACCGAACGGCTGGCCGCCCCACGAGATCATCCGCCCGAAGACGTTGACGCTGGAGCGCAACTCGTCGGGCGCGGCCAACTGCCGATAGGTGATGCCGGTGGTGACGGTGGTGCCGATCGACCACGAGAACAGCACCAACAAGAACGCGGCGGCCACCCACGATGTGCTGAAGGCGAGTCCCATCGCGACCATGGCCGACGCGGTGATCGCGATCGGCGTGATCCACTTGACGCGGATCGGCGCGAACACGCGGGAGAAGAGCAGGCCGGAGATCAGCGCGCCGAAGCCGCTGGCGCTGAACATCAGTCCGACGCGCAGGTCCTTCTCCGGAAGGCCGAGTTGCTCGACCGCGTAGGGCACGAGAAGCCCCAGCACCGCGCCGAAGCCGAGCGAGTTCCCGAACCCGGTCAGCAGCAACGTGGCGACGCTGCGGTTGCCGCGCACGAACCTGATCGCCTTGCCGATCTGCTCCTTGATCCGCAGTGGCCCGGTCGGTGGTTCACCGATGCGGAAGGTGGAACGGATCGACCCCTGCACCGCTGCGGCGAAGAAGAAGCTGAAGCAGTCGAACCACACCGCGTTGGTCGCTCCGATGGTCGACGCCAACACGCCGCCGAGTGCGGGCCCGGCGATCTCGGCCCCTGACACCATCGAGCCGAGGAACCCGTTGGCCGCCGCGAGGCGATCGGTGCCGACCATGGCCGGCACTGCGCCGAACACGGCCGCGTCGGAGAACACGAACGCGCACGCCGACAGCAGCCCGACCGCGTAGACCTGAGCGACCGTCAAGACACCGAACAGGGCGGCGATCGGGATCGTTGCCCCGAGCACACCCTCGATGATGTGACCACCGACGATCAGACGGCGGCGGTTCTTCCGATCGGCGACCGGTCCGGCGACGGCACCGAAGAGGATGTACGGGATGATCCGCAGCGCGAAGAGTCCACCCGTCGCGGCCGACGAGCCGGTGGTCTGGTAGACGACCAGCGGGAGCACCACCGTGCTGACGCTGGTGCCCATCACCGACACGCCGTCGGCCACGGCCCAGCGCACGAAGGACTTCTCGTCGCGCAGGCCGGGCATCGGTCGATCCTTGCACGGGCCGGAGAACCGGCGCCCAGATCTGATACCGTTTCAGAAACGCTTGATATCACCGTTGAGCTGCCCTTTTGAGCCGGGGAGACCCTCATGACCGAACGTGAAATCCCGAAGATCATCAGCGTCGACGATCACGTCGTCGAGCCGGCGCACCTCTTCGACCGGTGGCTGCCGGCCAAGTTCCAGGACCACCCGGACAAGCCCCGCGTCGAGCGGCGCGGCATCGCCGGGATCTCGTACAAGGGTGGCACCACGTACGAGTACCAGTGGGACGATGATGCCCCGAAGGCCGACATGTGGATCTACGGCGACCTCCTGCAGGTGCACAAGCGCCACGTCGCAGCGGTCGGCTTCGATCGCGACGACATGACGATGTCGCCGATCACGTACGACGAGATGCGCCCCGGTTGCTACAACCCGAAGGAGCGCCTCCTCGACATGGACATCGACGGTGTCGAGGCCTCGCTGTGCTTCCCGACGATGCCACGCTTCTGCGGCCAGACGTTCGCAGAGGCCAAGGACAAGGACCTCGCACTGGCGTGCGTCGAGGCGTACAACGACTGGATGTTCGAGGAGTGGTGCGGCGATTCGGGTGGCCGCTTGATCCCGCTGCCGCTCGTGCCGCTCTGGGACGTCGAGCTCGCAGCAGCGACGGTGCGGCGCAGCGCCGAGCGTGGCGCCACGGCCGTCGCGTTCAGCGAGATCCCCGCCAAGCTCGGCCTGCCGACGCTGCACAGCGGCTACTGGGAGCCCTTCTTCAAGGCGTGTGCGGAAACGAAGACCGTGGTGTGCATGCACATCGGCTCGTCGTCGCAGATGCCGGCGACATCGTCGGATGCGCCGCCCGCCGTCGCGGCAACACTCAGCTTCGGCAACGCGATGAGCTCGCTCAGCGACTTCTTGTTCAGCGGTCTGCTCGTCCGCTACCCCGACCTCAAGCTGGCCTACAGCGAGGGCCAGATCGGCTGGCTGCCGTACATCCTCGAGCGCGTGGACGACGTCTGGCGTGAGCACCGGGCGTGGGGCGGCGTACGCGACGTCATCCCCGAGCCGCCGAGCACCTACTGGCACCGCCAGATCTACGGCTGCTTCTTCCGCGATCGTCACGGCCTCGAGAGCCTGCATCGCATCGGTGTCGACAACGTCACCTACGAGACCGACTACCCGCACACCGACTCGACGTGGCCCGACAGCATGAAGCTCTTCGAAGAGCAGGTCGCCGATCTCGACGACGCCACCGTCTACAAGATCGTGCGCGGCAACGCGATCAAGATGCTGCGCCTGACGCAGTTCACCTGACCGTCGGAGTTCTTCGGTTGGACGCAGTACGGACAGCGCTCGTCACGGGCGCCAGCAGAGGTGTCGGCAAGGGCATCGCGATCGCCCTGGCCCGCAACGGCTACCGGGTCGCCATCACTGCGCGCACGGTCCACGAGGGTGACCCGTCGTCGTTGGCGCCGGAGAACGGTCTGGTCCTGCCGGGATCGTTGGCCACCACCGCTGCGGAGATCGAGGCGTTCGGAGGCGAGGCCGTGTCGGTGCCCCTCGACCTGCTCGAGCTGGACACGCTCGACGATGCCGTGGACGCAGCCGTGGCTGGACTCGGCGGTCGACTCGACGTGCTCGTCAACAACGCGATCTACGTCGGTCTGGGCAGTGACCTCCGCTTCGCCGACACGCCCCACGACAGCCTCGTCAAGCGCGTCACCGGGAACATCACGGCACAGATGTTCATCACCCAACGCGCCCTGCACCACATGCTGCCTGCGGGCGGCGGCACGGTCTGCAACGTCACCTCTGCTGCCGGGCAGAACGTCCCCCGCTCGCCGGTCGGCGAGGGTGGATGGCCTCTCGCCTACTCCGTCACCAAGGCCGGCTTCCACCGCATCGCCGACATGCTGGTCGTCGAGTACGGCGACCAGGGCATGCGTGCGTTCAACGTCAACCCCGGCTTCGTCGCCACCGAGCGTGTCGTCGCCGCCGGCGATCAGCTCGAGTTCGTCGCCCGGCACGGCATCAGCCCCGAGGTCATCGGCACTGCGATCGCGTCGCTGATCGACGACCCCGATCTGCCCAACGGCGGGTACGTGCACGCGCTGGATCGGGCGCGCGAACTCGGCCTCGCGGCGCCACGTCGGCAGAGCTGACGAACGAGTCAATCCGTCAGCAGGTTCGCACGGCCGCTCGCTGAGAAGCGGGCACGGAGCGCGTCGCGATCGTCGGCGGTGAACCGCACGAACTCGATCGCCTTCGTCCGCCGCCACCAGGTCTCCCCGTCGACCGGCCACTGCTGGCGGACGAGGTCGCGCTTGAGCACCTTGTTGGTCTGGGTCATCGGCAGCACCGCCATCACCCGCACGTAGGTGGGCACCCACTTCGGGCCGAGATCCGCCTGCGACGCGAGGAACGTTGCAAACGCAACCGGATCGAACCCGACCCCGTCCGCGAGCTGGAGTGCCGCCATGACGCGGTCGCCGATGTCGGCATCGGGCACGGCGTACACGGCCGCGACGAGGACACCCGGGAACCGGGCGAGGATCCGCTCGATCGGCGCGCCGGAGAAGTTCTCGCCGTCGACCCGGATCCAGTCCGCGCTGCGTCCCGCGAAGTAGAAGTAGCCATCGACGTCGCGGTAGGCGAGATCGCCGGTCCAGTACGCACCGTCGCGCAGGCGCTCGCTGTCGGCCTCGGGATTCTTCCAGTACCCCTCGAACGTGCCCCGCGTGCTGTTGACGATCTCGCCGATCGCCGCCTCGGCGTTGAGCAGCCGACCCTGCGCGTCGAACTCCGCGCGTGGGCATTCGCCGCCAGTGTCTGCATCGCGCACCTGGATCGTCGGCGCACCGAGGCCCAGTGCGCCCGAAGGCATCCCGACGACGCGTTGGATCGATGCACCGGTCTCGGTCTGGCCGTAGCCGTCCGTGAGCGTGCAGCCGAAGCGCTCGGTGAACCGCTTGATGTCGGCCTCCGCGCCCTCGTTGCCATATCCACGACGCAGCGTGTTGTCCGCGTCGTCCGGCTGCTCGGGTGTGGCGAGGACGTACGCGAGGGGTCGACCGACGTAGTTGAAGTACGTCGCGCCGAACCTGCGCACATCAGGCAGGAAGCCACTGGCGCTGAAGGTCCGCCGCAGCGCCACCGCCGCGCCGTAGCGCACGCTCGGCCCCCAGGCGGTGAACAGCGCGTTGCTGTGGAACAACGGCATCGAGATGTACGTGACATCGTCGGATCCCAGCGAGGTGATGCTGCCGATCGACGTGGCGACGTTGTGCAAGCGTCCGTGCGAGGTGATCACGGCCTTCGGCGCGCCGCTGGTACCGCTGGTGAACAGCAGGAGGAAGGTGTCGGTGGGCTCGGCGGGTGGTGGCGTGAACGGCTCGCCGGTGCGGTGCGGCTCGAGCTGCGCCGCGTACTCCGCTGTGTCGATCACCAGCACCCGGCCGTTCGCGGCACCGAGGTCGAGTCCTTCGAGCAGGCCGACCTGACCCGGTTCGGTGACGATCAGCTGGCAATCGGTGAACGTGATGTCACGCTGCAGCTCCGCACCTCGACGCGTCGGGTTGATGCCGACGATCGTCGCTCCGGCGAGCGCTGCACCACCGAGCCACATCGTGAAGTCGGGGACGTTCTCGAGCAGGACTCCGATGTGCGCCGGCC
>JAOBWO010000188.1 GCA_025463415.1 Acidimicrobiales bacterium
TGTCGCCGACGTAGCGAGTGCCGAAGGGGCTGTTCAGCACGGCCGGGTCACGGTAGAAGCGGTACCGGCCGCCGAGCCGCGAGTCGTAGGCGATGTAGCGGGTGCTCTGCTCGAGGTAGCTCATCAGGCGTCCCCACTCGAGCACCTTGGTGAGGATGTTCGATGCCTGCTCGCAGGCGAGGTGCACGCCGCCGAGCTGGGCGACGGAGTCGTCGCCGTACTCGAAGAAGACCTTTTCGTAGAGCTCTTCGGCACGGGCCAGGCCGATCGTGGCGTCCACGGTCTGGTCCCCGCTGATGTCGAGATCGCCGACGAACTCGTCCAGGAACAGCCGGCGCAGGCTCTTCGGGCTGCGGCTGTACCGGGCGAACAGAGCGCCCTTGACCACCTCGGGCAGGTTGACGAGGGCGAAAACGGGTCCGTCGAGGTTCGAAAAATACCGACGGAGGACGTCGCCTTCCTCAGTGGTGAACTCTTCGGGGACGTAGACCGTCACGAGTGACCATCCTAGGGGCTGCCCATGGGAGCCGAGCGGTATGCGCTGGAGCGCTGATCAGGTGTTACAGAACCTCGACACCGGCCGGACGCTGCGCGAACGACGTGCGGACCGAGTCGATCAACCCGTCCTGGCACCACAGGTCGACGACGGTCATCGCCATCGTCTTCGCGCCGTCGAGCACCGCCCGGTCGCCGTCCGCGCTGACCGCCCACTTGGCGAAGTCGACGGTGTGGATGGGCGTGCCCGGTGGCGCGACCTGGATCATCGGATGGATGCTCGGCACGAGGTAGCTGATGTTCCCCATGTCCGTGGATCCGACGACGTGCTTGCCGATCGCTCGCGGGTCCTGCACCGTTCGTCCGACCCGCGCCGCGTTGGCGACGTACGACTCCACCATCGGGCCGTTGTCGATCATGTCCGCGTAGGACACGTTGTCCCACTCCACCGAGTAGGTGCAGCCGCAGGCCATCGCGCTGCCCTCGAAGCACCGCACGACGCGCTCCTTCAAGGGCTGCAGGCTCTCCAGCGTCGGCGAGCGCACCATCCACTGCATCACGGCCTCGGCGGGAACGATGTTGGCCTTGTCCCCGCCCTTCAGAAAGATCCCGTGGATCCGCTCGGTGGGCAGCATGTGCTGGCGCAGCGCGGCGACGTTCATGTAGCCGAGCACGGCGGCGTCGAGCGCGTTGAGGCCCTCCTGCGGAGCGGCTGCGGCATGTGCGGCCTTTCCGGCGAAGCGCACGTCGGCCTGGTGGATCGCGATGGCGTCCATCCGGATCAGATCGGCGTCGGCGGGGTGCACCATCATCGCCGCGTCGAGGTCCTGGAACGCGCCGTTGCGGGCCATCTCGATCTTGCCGCCGCCGCCCTCCTCGGCCGGTGTGCCCATGATCCGCAGCCGTCCGCCGACCAGCTTCGCCACCGTTGCTGCGGCCATCCCCGCGCCGAGCCCGGCTGTGGCGATGACGTTGTGCCCGCACGCGTGGCCGATGCCTGGCAGCGCGTCGTACTCGCACAGGACCGCGACATCGACGCCGGTGTCACCGATGCGCGACTCGAAGCCCGTCTCGATGCCGTACGCATGTCGCTCGGGAGCGAGGTCGGCGTCGGCCAGGACACCGGTCAGCAGGTCGTGGGCGAAGTGCTCTTCGAAGTTCAGCTCAGGGTTGGCGTGGATCTGATGGCTCGCATCGAGCAGCTGGGGCGCGAGTCGATCGACCTCGGCGCACACCATCTGCTTGAGCGATTCGATGTCGGTGGTCATGTCACGCTCCGGGGTTGGTGGAATCGACGGTGGGGTGTTCGAGGACGATCTTGCCGAGCTGTTCGCCCGTCTCGAGGCGGGCCAACGCAGCCTCGTAGTCGGCCAACGCGAACGTCTGGTCGATCGTGACGGCCAGTCCATCGGCGACGAGGCGGGTGACCTCGGCGAACTCCTGGTAGCTGCCCATCGAGGAGCCGATGATCTCCCACTGCTTGAAGAACAGGCGCGGCATCGAGACCTCGACGGTTGGCCCGCTCGTGCTGCCGCAGACCACCAGACGTCCGCCGGGCTTCAGCGCGCGCGTCGACTGCGGCCACGTCGCCGGGCCGACGCTCTCGACCACGACGTCGGCCTGCACCGGCCAGGACCGATCGGCAGAGTCGTACGCGGCGACGGCTCCCATCGTCAGGGCCTCGGCGCGCTTTGCCTCGCTGCGGCTGGTCACGACCACCTGCGCGCCCATGTGCCGGGCGATGGCCAGAGCGGCGCACGAGACGCCGGAGCCGATGCCGACCACCACCACGGTCTCACCGGCCACCAGCCGGGCCCGCTTCAGCATCCGGTACGCGGTCAGGTAGGCGAGCGGATAGGCAGCGCACTCGGCCCACGTCCGTCCGGCCGGTCGAGGTACCACGTTGTGCGCCGGCACTTGGGCGACGTCCGCATGCCCGCCCCACGTGTGCTCGCCGTAGATCGCGAACCCTGGCCCCAGCGGGCTGTTGTTGCCCCACGCGATGATGTCCTCGACGGGCGACACGCCGGGGTTGACGACGACCTCGTCGCCGACTGCCACCGATGTGACCCCCGGTCCGATCGCGTCGACCACGCCGGCGACGTCGCATCCGGGCACGTGTGGCAACGGTGGCTTCGGCATGCCCCGCGTCACCCACAGGTCCATGTGGTTCAACGCGCTGGCGATGACCCGGATCCGCACGTCGTCGGCGGCCAGAGGTGGCAGCGCGATCTCTCCCCATCGGTACGCTCCGGGCGACTCGTCGAGGATCCACGCGTCCATGGCACCGACCGTAGCCGCGCCCGCCGCCGGCACGCCCAAGGACCTGCGTCCCCGTACCGTCAGACGCAGACGACCAGCGCGTCCGGTTCGACGGCGATCCGCAGCCTGCTCGCGCTCGCCTGACGCACACCGTCGAGCCAGATCCCGCGCTCACCCTCGAGATCGACGGTGACCTCGCTGTGCTGCCTGATCGTGATCAGCGGGTGGGGCACATGGGTGCCCAGCGGCAACCGCTTGCGGGCCAGCCAGCGCTGCTGCACACCGAGCGCGGGCGAGGCCGTGGCGAGGTCGATCCTGCCGTCGTTCGGGTGGCAACGCGGCGAGATGTCCCACGTTCCGAGGAACTGCGCGTTCATCGCGGCGACGATCGGCCCGCGCCACCACGAACGCCCCCGGGCCACCACGTGGGCGACGAACCACGTCGGCGCGTCGTCGTCGAGCGTGACCTGGACGATGTCGATCGGCAGATGCGGAATCGGTTCGTCGCCGTCGAGCCGTCTCCGGTCCGCGGTGCCACCGACCGTGCGCATCATGTCCCCGCCGAGCAAGCCGACGACCGGCAGCGGCCGGCCACTCCGGCGGGCGTCGACGACGATCTCGCGCAGCTCGGCATCGTTGCTCACGGTGATCATCCCGGGGCCGGGGACGACGAGCGTGCCCCACTCCTGGCCCTTGCGGATCGTCATCCGGCCCGTTCCTCCGGGGCGATCTCCAGCGCGCTCGATGCCGCGACGACACCGCGAAAGAGTGCCTGCGCCGCCTGATCGGCACAACGTCGCGTCGCCGCGACCGGGGCGATGATCGCCAGCTGACGGAGCAGGTCGATCAGCTGCTTGATCGTGCGCACGAAGTCGCCGCCGGTCAGCTCCTCGGCCTCGACCACTTCGGCAAAGCTCTCTCCGGCGGCCCAGGCGTAGGCGATGGCGAGGAACGTCGGGTCCGGTGCGCGGTGGACGATCAATCCGTCCTCGTTCTCGATGTCCTGCAGCTCGGCGCTCAACGCGGCGATCTGCAGCCAGCGCTTGCGAACGTCGTTGTTGGGGAACCACGGCAGCGGCGGCGCGTCGGGGCTGCGATGCTCGTACACGAACACCGAGACGAGTCCCGCCATCGTCGCCGGGTCGAGACCGTCGAGCATGCCCTGGCGGACGCTCTCGACGACGAGCAGATCGGACTCGTGGAAGGTGCGGGCCAGCATCGTACCGGCCTCGGTGAGCCGCCAGCCTTCGACGTAGCCCCACGCTTCGAGGATGCCGAGCACCCGGTCGAAGTCGCGAGCGATCGACTGGCTGCGACCCTTCACCCGGCTGCGCAGCTCCTCGACCTCGCGCGCGATCCGGTCCGCCTGAGCGGCGGCCTTGAGCCGGTGCTTGAGGTCAGGATCGTCCTCGACCGGGTGGTACCCCTCGATCGTCGTGGTCGGCAGCCGCTTGCGGTTCGGCTGGGGCAGGAGGCGCACCTTTTCCAGCCGCTGCGCCGTGTCGCGCAGGTAGTCGTTGCGGTTCGGTGCGTAGTCGATCGGCAGCTCGATCTTGCCGAGCGCCGTGGGTGGCTCGTCGAAGTCGCCCGTGGACAGCGCGAGCAGGTCGCGTCGGGTCGTCACCGTGGTGACGCGCATCCCGCCCTTGCGGTTCGCCGTGGAGATCACAGCGGCGCGTCCGGCGTACTTGCCCTTGCGGACGTAGATCACGTCGCCCGGGCGCAACTTCATGATCGCCAGGTCGATCGGATCGTCGCCGTTGACGATGTGCGCCGCCGGCCGCTCGGATGCCTGCAACCGGCGACGGTAGTCGTCGATGTCTCCGTACGGGCTGCGGGCTTCCTCGGTGAGCTCCAACAACTGGGTCTGCCGCTTGCCGAGCCGGCTCTCCATGCGGACCACGTCGCCATCGGCCTGGTACTGCGCGAAGGAGAGGTTGAGCAGATGGTGTGCCTGCTCGGAGGTGTACGTCCTCACCAGGTTGGCGGCCATGTTGTAGGTCGGCCGGAACGCGGAGTTGAGGTGGAACCAGCGACTCGCGGCCAGCCCGGCGACCTGATCGAAGGTCGTGAACGGGTTCCAGAGCACCACCGCCTGCCCGTGATCGTCGATCCCACGACGGCCGGCCCGCCCAGTCAGCTGGGTGTACTGACCAGGGGTCAGCATCGCGTGGTGCTCGCCGGTGAACTTGGTCAGCTTGTCGATCACCACGGTGCGGGCCGGCATGTTGATGCCGACCGCCAGGGTCTCTGTGGCGAAGACGACCTTGATCAACCCTTCGGTGAAGCACGCCTCGACCACTTCCTTGAACGGCGGCACCATGCCCGCGTGGTGCGCGGCGATGCCCGCCTCCAACTGGGCCAGGAACTGGCCGTAGCCGAGGACGGCGAGATCGGCCGGTTCCATCCCGCTGAGCCGGGCCTCGATGATCTCGCGGATCCGCTCGCGCTGTTCGCCGGTGGTCAACCGCAGACCGGCGGCGAGGCAGGTCTTGGCTGCCTCGTCGCACTGGTTGCGGCTGAAGATGAAGTAGATCGCCGGCAGCATCTGCTGCTGATCGAGTCGCTCGACGACTTCGAGCCGGCTCGGCGCGTAGAGCTTGCGCTTGGCGTGCCCGTGACCGTGTCCGTTGCCGTTCTTGCGCCCGCGCCCGCCCTGCCACGTGTGGCTGCCCTCTTCGGTGAGGCGCATCGCGACGTGGTTCGGATGGCCGTTGACCAGAGTCGGCAGCAAATGGATGTGATCGGACGACTTGTCGCCGACCATGAAGAGGTTCTCCAACCGCACCGGGCGCTTCTCCTCGAGCACGGCCGTCGTCGGTCCCCGAACGGTGGTGATCCACTCGGTCAGCTCGGTCGCGTTGCTGACCGTCGCCGAGAGGCAGACGAGCTGCACGGTCAGCGGGAGGTGGATGATGACCTCCTCCCACACGGGCCCGCGATAGGTGTCCTGCAGGAAGTGGACCTCGTCGAGCACCACGAGGGCGAGATCGGCGAGGGCGTGTGAACGGCCGTAGATCATGTTGCGCAGGACCTCGGTGGTCATCACCACCACGGGCGCGTCGCCGTTGATCGCGTTGTCGCCGGTCAGCAGCCCGACCTGATCGCTGCCGTACCGTTCGACCAGGTCGTGGAACTTCTGGTTGGACAGCGCCTTGATCGGCGCGGTGTAGAAGGCGCGCTTGCCGGCGCGCAGCGCGGCCTCGATGCCGTACTCGGCCACGACCGTCTTGCCCGATCCGGTGGGCGCGGCGACGAGCACCGACCGCCCGTCATCGAGCGCATCCATCGCCTGCAGCTGGAAGCGATCGAGTGGGAAGTTGTAGTGGGCGATCAGCTCGGCCCGGTCCGCACGCACGTCCATCAGTGTCGCACCGAAGCGCCAGAATCGGCGGGAAGGTCAGGCGTTCGAGCCGGCAAGGGCTTCGTCGTCGTCCTTGTCGCTGGTCGGGTTGTTCTTGTCGCGCTTGCGCTTGCGGCGCTGCAGGACGATGCCGATCACCACCGAGATCAGGTAGAAGATCGACATCGGGATGGCCAGCGCCAACATCGAGATCGGGTCACCGGACGGCGTGATCACCGCCGCGACGAAGAAGATGGCCATGATCGCGTACCGCCACTGCTTGAGCAGCGCCTGCGGGGTGACGACCCCGACGAGTTGCAGGAACACCAGCAGCACCGGGAACTCGAAGCCGACGCCGTACGCCGCGACCATCAACCCGACCAGGCTGACGTACTTGTCGACCGGGAAGACCTGGTTGACGTCGGATCCGGACCACGAGATGAGGAACTCGAGCGCGTAGCCGAGGGTCCAGTAGGCGATGAACCCGCCGAACAGGAACAGG
>JAOBWO010000206.1 GCA_025463415.1 Acidimicrobiales bacterium
TCGGATCCCTCCTTCGTCACTGAGCTCGATGATCTCCTGCGTGACTACGCCGGCCGCCCGAGCATCCTCACCGAGTGCCACAACCTCGGAGCGCAGCTCGGCATCCGTCTCCTGCTGAAGCGCGAAGACCTCAACCACACTGGGTCGCACAAGATCAACAACGTCCTCGGCCAGGCGCTGCTCGCGAAGCGGATGGGCAAGACCCGTCTCGTCGCCGAGACGGGCGCCGGCCAGCACGGTGTCGCCAGCGCGACTGCTGCGGCGCTGATGGGCATGTCGTGCAAGGTGTACATGGGCGCGGTAGACGTCGAACGCCAGGCGCTCAACGTGTTCCGGATGAAGCTGCTCGGCTCGGAGGTCGAAGCCGTGCAGAGCGGCAGCCGCACGCTGAAGGATGCGGTCAACGAGGCGATGCGCGACTGGGTCGCCAACGTCGGCGAGACCCACTACTGCCTGGGCTCGGTGATGGGTCCACACCCTTACCCGTGGATGGTGCGCGAGTTCCACCGCGTCGTCGGCAAGGAGGCGTTCGCGCAGTGCAATGCGCTGCTCGACGGGCCGCCCGACGCCGTCGTCGCGTGCGTCGGCGGAGGTTCGAACGCGATCGGCATCTTCAGCGGGTTCGTCGACACCACGGCTCGGCTGATCGGCGTCGAGCCGGCCGGGGGAGCAGCGGTCGGTCGTGGCGTGCCGGGTGTGGTGCACGGGATGCGCAGCTACCTGATGCAGGACGAGTACGGCCAGGTCCAGGAGGCGCAGTCGATCTCTGCCGGCCTCGACTACCCCGGCGTCGGTCCCGAGCACTCGTACCTCTCCTCCATCGGTCGCGCCGAGTACCCGGCCGTCACCGACGCCGAGGTGATCGAGGCGTTCAAGATGATGGCCCGGTCGGAGGGCATCATCCCCGCGCTGGAGTCCGCGCATGCGCTTGCCTGGATCGTCCGCGAGGCGCCGACGATGCAGGGCCAGCTCGTGCTGATGAACCTGTCCGGCCGAGGCGACAAGGACGTCGAGCAGATGATGGAGATCCTCGGATGAGCGCGTCGCCGAGCACTCGCACGGACTTCGGCACGATGGAGACCCAGTTCCGCGCCAAGCGCGCGGCAGGGCGGAAGCTGCTCGTGCCGTACGTGACCGGGGGCCTCGAGGGCTGGCAGCAGGCCATCCGCGCAGCCGCTGACAACGGCGCCGATGCGATCGAGATCGGCCTGCCGTTCTCCGATCCGGTGATGGACGGTCCGGTCATCCAAGAGGCGTCCCAACGCGCCCTCGATGGCGGCATCAACATCAACATCATCTTCGAGCAGGTGCGCGAGCTCGACGTCGAGATCCCGCTCGCGGTGATGTGCTACTACAACACGATCCATCACGCCGGGCACGAGCGCTTCGCCCACCTGCTCGACGCGGCGGGCATCGTCGCCGCGATCGTGCCCGACCTCCCGCTCGAGGAATCCGGTCCGTGGTGCACCGCCGCCGACGCCGAGGGCATCGAGACGGTGATGTTGGCGGCGCCGACCGCTCCGGACGACCGGCTGCCCCGCGTCGCCGCCCGGGCCCGTGGCTTCGTCTACTCCGTCGGGCTGCTGGGCGTGACCGGGGAGCGCACATCGCTCGCCGCGTCGGCCACGTCGCTCGCAGGCCGTCTCAAGGCGATCACCGACGTGCCCGTGCTCGTCGGTGTCGGTGTGTCCAACGCGGAGCAGGCGCGCGAGGCATGCCTTGTCGCCGACGGCGTCATCCAAGGCGCCAGCGTCGTCAAGCGGCTGATGGACCACGGCCCCGAGGCCGTCGGCGACTACGTGGCCGAAGTGCGCGCCGCGATCACGTTCTGACACCGTGAGGCGCGCCCATGGTCGATGAGGACCAACACTGCGACCTGTGCGAGGCGGCACGGATCACGCCGTGGTTCCACGAGGACGACATCTGCTGGGTCGCGGAGTGCGAGTTCTGCGACGTGCCGATGGTGGTGTGGAAGGTGCACGACAACGCGCCACCCGACCACGTCAAACAACACCTCCATGCCCGGCTGCAGGAGGTCGTCGCCGTGCACGGTGGTGAGCGGTTCGCGGGCGGGCACTACATCGACGACAACATGCGCAACATCCCCGACCACTACCACGCTCATGCCCGGCCGCGCCGGCTCAGAGCGTGGTGAGGCCCGGAGGCCGATGAGGCGCTCGCGCTAAGGTCGCGACCATGCTCTCCCCAGGTGACACCGCCCCCACCGCCGACGTGCTCGACCAGGCCGGCGACCCGTTCTCGTGGGCGTCGCTGAAGGGCCACAAGACGCTGGTGTTCTTCTATCCGAAGGCGTCGACGCCCGGCTGCACGCAGCAGGCGTGCGCGTTGCGCGACATCGTCGGCCAGGTCGGCGACACCAAGATCATCGGTGTGAGCCCGGACAAGCCCGCAGCGCAGAAGAAGTTCGCTGACAAGTACGAGTTGCCGTACCCGCTGCTGGCCGACACCGAGCACGCCCTCGCCGAGGCGTACGACGTGTGGCAGGAGAAGGTCAACTACGGCAAGCGGTACATGGGCATCGTTCGCTCAGCGTTCCTCGTCGACGCGAAGGGCAAGATCGAGCAGGCCTGGTACAAGATCAGCCCGAAGGACACCCCGGTCAAGCTGCTCGAAGCCCTCGGCACGTGACCGTCTTCCCGCGTCCCGAGGACGTCATTCCTCATCGTGCGCCGTTCCTGTTCGTCGACGAACTGACCGCGCTCGAGCCCGGGCTCAGCGCCTCCGGCCGGTGGCACCTCACCGGCGACGAGTTCTTCTTCGCGGGCCACTTCCCCGGCCGGCCGACGTTGCCGGGCGTGCTGATGTGCGAAGCCATCGCCCAGGTCGGCGCGATCGCCGTGCTCACCGACCCGCGGTTCGCCGGCAAGCTGCCGCTGTTCGGTGGTCTCGACGGCGCGAGGTTCCGTCGCCAGGTGGTTCCGGGTGACACACTGGAGCTCACCGTCGAACTCGGCCGCATGTCTGCCCGCGCCGGCAAGGGCAGCGGCAAGGCCCTGCTCAACGGTGCTGTCGCCTGCGAGTGCG
>JAOBWO010000229.1 GCA_025463415.1 Acidimicrobiales bacterium
TCGGCGCCGCGTTGGGCGACACCTTCGAGCACGGCGCGCACGATCTGCGGCCGACCCGTGCCGCGCGTGATGCCCAGCAAGGTGCCTCTGGCGCCGTAGTCCCACTTCGGGGTGCCGAGGCCGAGCAGAGCCGGGACGTAGGTGACACCGTCCGCGGTCGCGCACTGCGCGGCGATCTCGTGGCTGGCCGCGGCGGTGTCGATGATGCCCAGGTCGTCGCGCAGCCACTCCACGTTCGTTCCGGCGGAGAGCATGATCGCTTCCACGCCCCAGTTGGCCTGGCCCTCGCGAGTCCACGCGACGATCGGGAACGTACCTTGCGAGCTGCGGCGATGATCGCTCGGGGGCTCCGGGCCGGTGCACAGGTCGAGCATCCCGCCGGTGCCGAAGGTGACCTTGGCCATGCCCGGACGCACGCAACCCTGGCCGACGAGCGACGCCTGCTGGTCGCCGGCGAGGCCGCCGATCAGCGGAGCCCCGGCGAGCGCTGTCGCATGGCCGAGCTCGCCGGACGAATCGACGATGGTCGGCAGCATCCGCATCGGGATGCCGAGCGCCGTGCAGGCGTGCTCCGACCAGACCCGCTTGCCCATGTCGTACAGACCGGTGACCGCGGCATTGGTGTGGTCGGTGACGTGCAGGGCGCCGCCCGAGACGACCCATGTGACCCAGGTGTCGACGGTGCCGAACAGCAGGTCGCGCGACCGATCCGGGTCATAGGTGGCCAGCAGCCAGGCGACCTTGGTGGCGGACTGGTTCGGTGCCAGCGCGAGTCCATGGTCGGCCTTGGCCATGATGCACTCGAACACCGTGCGCAGGTCCTGCCACCCGAGGGCCGGCCCGACCGGCTCGCCCGTGATGCGATCCCACACGATCGTGGAGGCGCGCTGCGTGGTGATGCCGAGGGCGTCGACGGTGTCGCCGTCGCTGACCATGCGCTCGGCAGTCGCGTTGGCCACCTTCAGCACGGCGGCGCCCAGTGCCATCGCGTCGAACTCGACGAGGCCGGGTGACGGCGACGACGGCGCGAACGGCCGGGGGTTGACGTTGTGCACGCCGCCGTCGGCGGTGACTGTGGCTGCTCGCAGGCCGCTCGTGCCGACGTCGATGACGAGGATGCTCATCGCTTCGGCTCAAATCCACTCTTCTGCAGGCGGATGCCGAGCAGGCCGCCGACCATCCCGGCGAACGCCGTGACGGTCAACGTGAAGAAGATGTTGAACCAGCGGATGTCGACTCCACGCATCAGGTTGACGATGACGAACACACCCTGGACGACGATGAACGTGCCGGCGGACGTGACGATCCCGTGCGCCAGCGGCGCTCGGCACTGCTGCCGCCACGCGGCGACTCCGCTGCCCAGGACGAAGCCGACGAGAGCGATCAGGATCAGGGGCAGGGCGAGCTTGCTGTGCCGGTCGTGGTCGGCCAGGATCCGGGCGGCGATCAGAAACGGCGCGGCGAACACCACCGTCACGCTGGCCCCGGCCTTCAGGGCGTCGGCGTCCCACTTGAGACCCGTGGGGTCGGCTCGGTTCGGGGCCGTCATCGTGTCTCCGTGTTCAGTGGCCAGGCGACGCTGCCGAAGGGGGAGTCGAAGCCCATCTTGCCGGGGTTGAGGATGCCGTGCGGATCGAGCGTCGCCTTCAGCGCGGCCAGCACGTCGTGTGCGGGACCGAGCGCCTCCGCGATGAACCGGCTGCGGTTGAGGCCGATGCCGTGGTGGTGGGACAGGTTGCCGCCGGCGGCGAGGACGGTGCGCTGGCCCGCGTCCCAGAGCGCGACGTAGGTGGCTTCGACCTGATCAGGCGGGGGTGTGGCGGCGAACGTGAAGTACAGGCACGCGCCGTCGGAGTAGCTGTGGCTGAGGTGGCACGTGGCCGTTCGAGCGTGCGGCACACCGAGCAGCGCTGCGCGGGCCTCGTTCCAGATCGCGTCGAGCGCCGACCAGTTGGCGGCGATCTCCATCGTGTCGACGACGAAACCCTTGCGGGTCAAGGCCTGCAGGGCGCTGGTGTCGTTGCGGTGGTGCATCCACGCCTCGACCCGATCCGGTCCGAGGTCCTCGGCTCCGAGCGCGCCGGCGACATCGGCGACGAGACCCATGACGGCGTCGATCAACACCGGGTCGCCCTCGTCCAGCACCAGGAGCACGCACTGCGTTCCGTCGCCGCCCTGTCCACGCTGCGATTCGGCGGCGTCGTAGAGCCGCAGCACCGCGGGTGTGGCGCCGCGCTGCATGATCCGGCGGCAGGCCTCCAGGCCGGCACCGAACGTGGCGAAGCTGTACGCGGCGCGGCGTTCGGCCGGTGGAGCGGGATGGGTGCGCAGCCAGACCCTTGTCACCATGCCGAGCGTGCCCTCCGAGCCGAGGAACAACTGGTCGAGGTCGGGACCGACGGCAGCGGCCGGGGTGCCTCCGGTGGTGATGACGCGCCCGTCGGCCAGGACGACCTCGAGGCCGACCACCATGTCCTCGATCTTGCCGTAGCGGGTGCTGTACTGGCCGGCACCGCGGCACGCCACCCAGCCGCCGACGGTTGCGATGTCGAAGCTCTGCGGGAAGTGCCCGACGCTCAGGCCGTGCGCGTTCCCGAGCTCGGATTCGAGATCGGGGCCGAACGTGCCGGGCAGCACTTCGACGATTCCCGAGATCGCATCGACGGACACGATGCCCTGGAGTGCCGTGGTGTCCAGCACGACGCCGCCGAACACCGGCACGCTGGCACCGCACACACCAGAGCGTCCCGCTGCGACCGTGAGGGGGACCCGGGCGTCGTTGCAGAGCTTCGCCACGGCGCTGACATCCGCTGTAGAACGCGGGCGCACCACGGCGCCGGCGCGACGCGGCACCTCGCCGGCCAGCGCCCAGTGCATCGTCAGCGGCCACCAGTCGCGACTGGCATCGGCCGTGCCGGCGACCGTGATGTCGGTCTCGGCGATCGCCGACAGCCCAGTGAGGAACGCCTCGGTCAGGACCACTCCCGTCCCCGAGAGGTGCTCGGCCGTGCCGGTGAGCTCGATCGGTGGCGTGGGCCTCACGCGCCGGCCCGCTGCGACGGCTGCACGACGCTGAGCGCCGCGTCGATCTCGGCGTTGCAGCTGTCGCAGTACGCGGCCACCTCGGCGGCGATGCGTTCCTCCGACCAGCCCAGCTCCTTGCCGATCAGTGCGGCGACATCGGGCGCAGCCGCCATCGATGCGCCGCGGTCGAACAGGCGAGACCTGGTGCGGCGGGAGAGCACGTCGTCGACTCCGCGAGCCATCTCGGTGCGAACGGCGTAGACGGCCTCGGCACGCAGATAGGGAAGGCCTGTCACGAGCGGCGCCCCCAACGAGGGATCGTCGTCGATCAGGGCGCGGACGGCGCCCGCCGAGGTGCCGAACCGGCGGGCCAAGTGCTCATCCGCTGCGCCGGGCTCGGGTTCGCGGAACCCGGTGGCGCCGTGCAGGGGGAGGTTGCGCGTACGGCACTTCGCCGTGCGGCCCAGTGCAGTGAGGGCGCGATCGACGGTGTCCTCGGCCATCTCCCGATAGGTGGTCAGCTTGCCTCCGGTGACGCTGATGACCCCGGCCTTGTCGACCGTGATGCTGTGCCGTCGGGAGAGATCGGCCGTGCGCGCCGATCCACCGCTCTTGACGAGAGGCCGCAGCCCCGCCCACACCCCCGTGATGTCGTCGGCGGTGATGCCCGTGGTGACCGAGGCGTTGAGCGCGCGCAAGACGTAGTCGATGTCGTCCCGGGTGCACTGCGGATCGTCGACGGGTCCGGAGTAGTCGGTGTCGGTGGTGCCGACGTACGTGTGCTGGTAGGTGCCGTCCGGGAGCCGTCCCCACGGCACGACGAACAGGCTGCGCTTGTCCTTCGGCACGGGGATGACGACGGCGATGTCGTTGCGCACCTTCGACCACGGCACCGTGATGTGCACGCCTTTGGCCGGGCGGATGGAGTCGGGATGGGTGGCCTCGGCGAGCGCGCGCACGTCGTCGGACCACACCCCGGCGGCGTTGACCACGACGGTCGCGCGCACAGCGATGCGTGCTCCACCGGTCTCCACCGTCACTCCCGTCGCCGACCCGACGCCGTCGCGGAGGATCGACACGACCGGGCAGTCGTTGACCACGACGGCGCCGAGCTCGGCAGCGGTGCGCGCGACGGTGAGGCACAGGCGGGCGTCGTCGGCCGTGGCATCGTAGTAGAGGTAGGCCGATGCCAGGCGGTCCTCGGGCATCGTCGGGAGGTGCGCGAACGCGGCGGCCTTCTTCAGCCTGCGGTGCAGCTTGCCGATCCGCCATCCGCCCGTCAGGTCGTACATCCACATCGACGTCCCGAGCACCCGGGCGATCTTGCGGGACACCACGCCATCGCGGGTGAGGATCGGGATCATGAATGGCAGCACCGTGACGAGGTGCGGCGCGTTCTTGCGCAACCGCTGGCGTTCGTGCAGGGCTTCGTACACGAGGCGGATCTCGCCCTGTTGGAGGTAGCGCAACCCGCCGTGCACGAGCTTCGAGCTCTTCGACGAGGTGCCCGACGCGAAGTCGTCACGCTCGACCAGTGCGGTGCGCAGGCCTCGGCTGACCGCATCGAGTGCGACGCCCACCCCGGTGATGCCGCCACCGACGACGACGATGTCGAACGTCTCGTCG
>JAOBWO010000230.1 GCA_025463415.1 Acidimicrobiales bacterium
GGCACGACCGCCGGCGACAGGAGCAACGCCGACCTCAGGCGGCGCGCCGTGACCGCGTAGACCGAGATCGATGTCACGATCCCGAACGCGACGGCGTAGATCCACCCGAGCTGGGTGAGAACGAACCGAGCCCCGCTGTGGCGTGCGATCTTCAGAAATGCCAGTGCCGAGGACGGCTGCGGATCCGGGCAGGCCGGCGCTGTCCCGAAGTCGAGCACGACGCCACCGAGGAACACGGTGCCGCCCTCTGGCGCAGCGATCCCAGCGCCACAGAACAAGCGCGCTCCGTCACCGTTGTCGCCCATGCCGCGGACGTCCCGCGGTCCCACCAGACCGACGATCGCCGCAAGGCCCAGCACCACCCCGACCACGTCGGCCAAGCTGCGCGGCGAGGGCACCGGCTTCATCATGTTCCGCGAGGTGCTCCCCAACGTGACGGCGCCGATCATCGTCGAGCTCACGGTGCGCATCGGTTACGCCATCTTCACGGTTGCCTCCCTGGCGTTCCTCGGCGCCGGCCCGCAACCACCTTCAGCAGACTGGGGGGCACAGGTGAGCCTGTCCTACGGAGATCTCAACGCCGGGTTCTGGTGGCCCACCATCTTCCCGGCGCTGGCCATCGCCACCCTCGTCATCGCGGTCAACCTGATCGCCGATGCCGTGCAGTCGGTGATCGAAGCATGAGCGACCTGCTGACATCCCCAGCCGAGTCGATGGCGTCGCCGGCGCAGGCAGCGCTTGCCGTCGAAGGGCTCGAGGTCGCGTACACGGTGCGCGGCATCCCACGTGAGGTCTTGCGCGGGGTCACCTTCAGCGTCGCCCCGGGTGAGGCCTACGGCCTCGTCGGCGAGTCCGGCTGCGGCAAGTCCACCACCGCCTACGCCGCGCTGCGCTACCTGCCCCGCAACGGCAACATCACCGCCGGTCACATCCTCGTCGACGGCCGCGACATCACCCGCTTAAACACCGGGCAGCTGCAGCAGTTCCGCGCCACAGAGGCGTCGATGGTCTACCAGGATCCCGGCGCGGCGCTGAACCCGTCGCTGCGCATCGGTCGCCAGGTGGCGGAGTGCTTCCGCCTGCTCGGTCAGTCGAAGAGCCAGGCCCAGGCGTCGGTGCTCGGCGCGCTGAAGCGAGTCCGCATCGCGTCGCCCGAGAGCGTGATGCAGCGCTACCCGTTCCAGCTCTCCGGCGGCATGCAGCAGCGCGTCGTCATCGCGATGGCGCTGGCCTGCAACCCGAAGCTGCTCGTGCTCGACGAACCGACCACCGGTCTCGACGCGACCGTGGAAGCCGAAGTCCTCGACCTCGTGCGCGTCCTGCGCACCGAGTCCGACGCAGCGATTCTGATGATCGCCCACAACCTCGGCATCATCCGCTCGATGTGCGACCGGGTCGGGGTGATGTACGCCGGCAAGATCGTTGAGGAAGGACCGAGCCAGCAGGTCTTCGACGACCCGCAACATCCGTACACCGTCGGGCTGCTGCGCTCCCTGCCGCGCAAGGGCGTTCGCAAGACGGATCGCGCCCTGGCCACCATCCCCGGCATCCTGCCGCTCATCGGCAGCCCATTGCCGACGTGCGTCTTCGTCGACCGTTGCCCGCTCGCCGACGAACTGTGCCGCACCGTGGTTCCCCCGGTCGTGCCGGTCGGCGACGACGGCCTGCGCTTCACCCGTTGCCACCACCGCGACCGCATCCCGGAGATGCCCGAGGCCGAACCGGTGGTCGACATCTCGATGCTCGCGCCGGCGGAGAACCAGCCGGACGTGCTGGAGCTGACCCACGTCTCCAAGACGTTCCACCAGCGCGGCAACGCGATCCCGGCGCTGGTCGACGTCGAGCTCGGCCTGGCCGAAGGCGAGACGCTCGGCATCGTCGGTGAGTCGGGCTCCGGTAAGTCGACGCTCGCGAAGACGATGCTCGGCATCGAGGCCGCCGACGTCGGTGGCGCCGTGTCGCTCGACGGACACGCGATGGCCGGCAGCACCGTGTCGCGCTCCACCGCCGACAAGCGCTCGATGCAGATGGTGTTCCAGAACCCGGACTCGGCGCTCAACCGCAGCTGGTCGGTGCGCCGGATCCTCGTTCGCTCGGTCACCAAGCTCACCGGGATCACCGGTGAGGCAGAGAACAAGCGCGTCGAGGACCTCGCCGCACACCTCCGCCTCACTCCTCGTCACCTCGACCTCAAGCCCCGCCAGCTCTCCGGCGGCCTGAAGCAGCGCGTCGCCATCGCCCGGGCCTTCGCCGGCGACCCGCGCATCGTGGTCTGCGACGAGCCCACCAGCGCGCTCGACGTGTCCGTCCAGGCCGCGATCTTGAACCTGCTGGCCGAGCTGCAGTCGGAGCAGAAGACCAGCTACGTGTTCATCACCCACGACATGGGGGTGGTGCGCTACCTGGCCGACCGGATCGCCGTGATGTACCTCGGTCGGATCCAGGAGATCGGCCTCACCGACGACGTCTTCAACGGGCCGCACCATCCGTACACCGAGGCGTTGCTGTCGGCCGTGCCCAGCGTCGACGGCGAAGAGAAGGTGCGGATCCGGCTCGACGGCGAAATCCCGAGCCCGGCCAAGCCTCCCTCGGGATGCGTGTTCCACAACCGCTGCCCGCGCTACATCACCGGCGTGTGCGAAGTCACCGAACCGCCGCTCGTCGAAGTGGCTCCGGGCCACGCGATGCGCTGCCACATCCCGATCGAAGAGCTGCGCATCCTCCAGGCGAAGTGATGCCGGTGCCAGACGGCGGTCCGGCGAACGTGGTCGTCGTCCTGCTCGACAGCCTCAACCGTCACGCCCTCGGCTGCTACGGCGGCACCGAGTGGGCCACCCCGAACCTGGACCGCTTCGCGGCTCGGTCGGTGCGGTTCACCAACCACCACACCGGGTCGCTGCCGTGCATCCCTGCCCGTCACGACCTGCTGGTCGGTGCCTTGGACTTCCTGTGGAAGCCGTGGGGCTCGATCGAGCTGTGGGAGGAGGCGATCACCGCCTCGATGCGCCGCGCGGGTGTGGTGACACAGCTGATCTCCGACCATCCGCACCTGTTCGAGACCGGCGGGGAGAACTACCACACCGACTTCACCGCCTGGGCGTACGAGCGCGGCCACGAGAGCGACCCGTGGAAGACCCGACCCGACCCGTCGTGGGTGGGCGCGCCGGACTTCGGTCGAGGCCACACCCACTACGACACGTCCCGCGGCTACTTCCGTGACGAGGACGACTTCCCCGGACCGCGCACGATGACCGCGGCAGCACGTTGGTTGCGCGACGTCGCACCGCAGCACCGCGCCGCGGGCGAGCGATTCTTCCTGTTCGTCGACGAGTTCGATCCGCACGAACCGTTCGACACGCCCGAGCGGTGGGCGTCGATGTACGACGCCGACTGGGAGGGTGCACACATGATCTGGCCGCCGTACCGCGTCGGCGCGGTCGAAGCCGGGCTGTTGTCGCCGCGTGAAGCGCGGCAGGTGCGCGCCCAGTACGGCGGCAAGCTCTCGATGATCGACCACTGGTTCGGTCGGCTGCTCGACGAGCTCGATGCCACCGACGGTTGGGCCGACACGGCAGTCGTCGTCTGCACCGATCACGGCCACTACCTCGGCGAGCCCGACGTCCACGGCGACGACGTGTGGGGCAAGCCGGCGATCCCCGTGTACCGCACCCTCGGGCACACCCCGTTGATGATCTGGTGGCCGGGCGCCGCGGGCGGCAGCACGTGCGACGGCCTGACGACGACGGCCGATCTCCACGCGACGCTGCTCGACGCGTTCGGACTGCATGCGGCCCACCGCACTCACGGCCACTCCTTGCTTCCGCTGCTCCACGGCGCTGCCACCGAGGTGCGCGACTGGTTGCTGACCGGCGTGTGGGGGCGAGAGGTGCATCTCGTCACCAACGAGTGGCGCTACGCCCGCGGACCGGTGGGTGAGAACGCGCCTCTCTCGATGTGGTCGAACCGATGGACGACGATGCCGATCGGTCGTGCGCCCGACTTCAAGATGCCGCCGCCGGATGACCGCGCAGCTCTCGACCGCATGCCGGGCAGCTCCGTTCCCGTGATCCGGCAGCCGTTCCAGGCCGGAGATCTGCTCCCGTTCTGGGCGTACGCATCCCGCTACGAGACGCTGCTGTTCGACCGGGTCGACGATCCGTTCGAGACCCGCGACCTCGTGGCCGACAGCGCGGCTCGTGGGCCTGTCGCCGAGGCCACCGAGCTGCTCCGGCATGCCCTCCTCAGCGTCGACGCGCCAGACGACCAGCTGGTCCGCTTGGGTCTGTGACCCTCGCCAGTAGGCTGGCCGACCATGACTCGGAGCTACGCGATCCGCACCTACGGGTGTCAGATGAACGAGCACGACTCGGAACGCATCGCCGGTCTGCTGGAGGCGGACGGGCTCGTCCTTGCCACCTCCGAGGACGAAGCCGACGTCGTGGTCGTCAACACCTGTTGCATCCGCGAAGGTGCTGACACCAAGACCTACGGCAACCTCGGGCACCTGAAGAGCTGGAGGGACCAGGTCGAAGGTCGCCAGCTCGTCGTTGCCGGATGCATGGCGCAGAAGGATCGCGACGAGGTTCGTCGTCGGGCCCCGTGGGTCGATGTCGTGCTCGGTACCCACAACGTGCACCGCGCCGGCGAGCTGATCACCTCCGCACTGACCAACGGGCCGGTCACCGAGATCTTCGACGAAGCGGTCATCGACGACCACGCCCTGTTCCCGAGCGCGTTGCCCGTGCGGCGCGAGAGCAGCTTCAACGCGTGGGTCACGATCCAGATCGGGTGCGACAACTCGTGTGCGTTCTGCATCGGTCCCGCCGTGCGCGGCGTGGAGATCAGCAGACCCTTCGACGACATCGTGGCCGAGGTCGAACTGCTGGCCGGCGAGGGCGTCACCGAGATCACCCTGCTCGGCCAGAACGTGAACAGCTACGGCCGCGACATCACCCTCGCTGAACGCCGCGGCGG
>JAOBWO010000231.1 GCA_025463415.1 Acidimicrobiales bacterium
GTCATCGTCAATCTCTGAGGAGCCTCACGGCAATGGATGTACTTCGCAACAACAACTGGCTGCTCACGGTCGGTACGTTCCTGCCGCTCGCCGGTGTGATCGTGATGCTGTTCGTCCCCAAGGGGAAAGAGCTGCTGCACAAGCAGATCGCGCTGCTGACGGCGGTCGCCACCCTCGTCTTCGGTGTGATCATCGCGGTCACCTTCAAGTACAACCAGGCCGGCAAGCTGCAGTTGTTCGCCGACACCTCGTGGATCCCGGTGATCCACAGCAACTACACGATCGGCTTGGACGGGATCAGCCTCCCGCTGTACCTGCTGTCGATGATCGTGACCGTGCTGGTGATGGTCTACTCGTGGGACCACATCCCGTCCCCTGGCAACCCCAAGGCGTTCCTCATCCTGATGCTCGTGCTGCAGGTCGGCATGGCCGGAACGTTCATGGCCCAGGACCTGATCCTGTTCTTCGTCTTCTTCGAGCTCGTCCTGCTGCCGATGTACTTCATGATCGGTGTCTGGGGAGGCGAGCAGCGCCAGTACGCATCGCTCAAGTTCTTCCTCTACACGATGTTCGGATCGGCGCTGATGCTGGTCGCCTTCTTGGCGCTCTACTGGCAGGTCTCCAAGCACGTGCCGGTCGGTGAGGCCAGCTTCAGCATCCCGTACCTCGCGGCGCACGGCGGCATCCTCGGCAAGACGGTGCAGATCTGGCTGTTCGCCGGGATGTTCATCGGGTTCGCGGTCAAGGTGCCGATGTTCCCGTTCCACACGTGGCTGCCCGACGCGCACACCCAGGCGCCCACCCAGGGCTCGGTCATTCTGGCTGCGATCCTGCTCAAGCTCGGCACATACGGCTTCATCCGCATCGCCATCCCGATCCTGCCCCGAGCTGCGGTCGCGTGGGCGCCGTTCATCGGGGCGCTGGCCGTGATCGGCATCATCTACGGCGCGCTCGGCTGTCTGGCGCAGACGGACATGAAGCGGCTGATCGCCTTCAGCTCGGTCGCACACATGGGCTTCGTGATGCTCGGCATCGCGACGCTCACCCCGCTCGGCGTGAACGCCGCGGTGTTCGGCATGGTGGCCCACGGTCTGATCACCGGCATGTTGTTCTTCGTCGCCGGCTCCGTGAAGGACCGGTACCACACGCTCGAGATCAAGCGGCTCGGCGGGATGCTCAAGCAGATGCCGAAGCTCGGCTGGATCATGGGCTTCTGCGCGATGGCCTCGCTCGGGCTGCCCGGCCTCGCCGGCTTCTGGGGTGAGTTCCCGGCCATCGTGTCGGCGTACAGCCCGTTCGGCGGCAACTCCACGCTGCCGGGTGTGGGTCACGAGATCTTCCGGGTGTTCATGGTCATCGCCGCGGTGGGCACGGTGCTGGCCGCCGGCTACCTGCTCTGGTTGTTCCAGCGGGTCGCGTTCGGCGAGCCTCGAGACGAGTTCGTCATGGCGGACGCCCACGACGTGCACGGCGGACACGGCGCCGTCTCCACGGTGGGCGCGGCCGCCAATGCCGACGCCAGCGTGCACGGAGACGGTCACAGCGACCTGCACGACGTGAAGATCACCGAGTGGCTCGCCTGGAGCCCGTTCCTGATCGGCATCGTGGTCTTCGGCATCTATCCGAACCTGCTCTTCAAGGTCATCGATCCGGCGTCGCAGGTCGTGCTCAAGGCATTCGGGAAGGGCTGACCGGTGCTGTCCACGGTCCTGGCTGCGGCGGGCGACTTCGTCCGTCCGCGCATCGATTACCACGCGCTCGCGCCGGAGCTGATCCTCTCCGCCGGCATCTGCGTGGTGCTGCTCGTCGACCTGTTCGTCAGCGAGAGCAAGCGCTGGCTGACGGCCACGATCGCCGGACTGTTCCTCATCGGATCGCTGATCCCGATCGTCACCCTCGCGGTGATCGGCGACGACACCCGATCGATGTTCGACGGCCGATACGTGGTCGACAAGTTCAGCCTGATCATGAAGGCGATGTTCCTGATCATCGGGTACGTGGTGGTGCTGCTGTCCACCAACGAGATCGAGGAGGGCGGCTACCACCAGGGCGAGTACTACGTCCTCTTGCTGGCCAGCGTCCTCGGCATGGTGATGATGACGAGCTCGCGCGACCTCGTCAGCGTCTTCGTGGCCTTCGAGTTCTTGTCGATCCCCACGTACATGCTCGCCGCGTGGCGCAAACGGGACACCAAGAGCAACGAGGCGGGCGTCAAGTACTTCCTGCTGGGTGTGTTCGCAAGTGCGATCATGCTGTACGGGATGAGCCTGCTGTACGGGGTCAGCCAGTCGACCAAGCTCTCCGACATCGCGGCCTACCTGGGGGCCCACAAGACATCGGGCGTCGTTGCGCTCGCGATCGTGTTCATCGTCGTCGGGTTCGGGTTCAAGGTCAGCGCCGTGCCGTTCCACAGCTGGGCGCCGGACACCTACCAGGGGGCACCGACGCCGGTCACGGCCTTCTTGTCCGTGGCATCCAAGGCGGGTGGCTTCGTCGCCCTGGTCAGCATGGTGTACCTGACGTTCCCGTCGGCCAAGGACGTGTGGCAGCCGTTCATCTTCGTGCTCGCCGCGTTGACGATGACCATCGGCAACGTGCTGGCGCTCAAGCAGACGAACATCGTGCGCATGCTCGCCTACTCCTCGATCAGCCAGGGCGGCTTCATCCTGATGCCCTTCGTCGTGGCCGGCACGAAGGCCGCCGAGACGTCGCTGAAGACCATCGTCGTGTACCTCCTCGTCTACGCCAGCACGAACCTCGGTGTCTTCGCGGTCGTCATCGCGGTCAGCCGGCGCACGCGCAGCGGCGACATCAGCAGCTTCGGCGGGATGCTCACCTGGGCACCCGGCCTCACGGCGATCATGACGTTCTTCCTCGCCTCGCTGGCCGGCATCCCGCCGTTCGGTGGATGGTTCGCCAAGCTGAACGCCTTCCGGGCCGTGCTCGAAGCGGGCACCGGCTTCGGCTACGCGATCGCGATCATCGGCGCGGTCAACACCGTCGTCGCGTTCGGCTACTACGGCAACCTGATGCGCGAGATGTGGATGAAGCCCAGCATCGACGGCAGCAACGCCCCGGTGAAGGTGCCGTCGTCGATCCTGGCAGCGCTCGGCATCACCGGCATCGCGACGCTCGTGCTGGGCATCCTGCCGCAGCTGGTGTTGCGCTTCGGGGACCTCAACGACCTCGTGCACACCGGTGCCCTCGGCAAGTGACGACATCCGCGCGGCGATAGCCGACGCACCGGGCGCCATCTCGTTCGAGCGCTTCATGGCCCTGGCTCTCTACGGACCGCACGGCTTCTACACCTCGGGCGGATCGGCGGGACGCAGCCGCGGGGACTTCATCACCAGTCCGGAGGTCGGACCGCTGTTCGGTGCCGTCATCGCGCGCGCCCTCGATCACTGGTGGCTCGAGCTGGGACGGCCCGAGGAGCTCGTCGTGATCGATGCCGGTGCCGGCCCGGGCACGCTGGCGCGCGCGGTGCTCGCCGCTCGGCCCGAGTGCGCAGGCGCGCTGCGCTACGTCGCGGTCGAGGTCGCCGCCACCCAGCGCGAGGCCCACCCCGCGGGGATCGAGTCGCTCGCCGAGATGCCCGGCGAGAAGATCACGGGGGTGATCATCGCCAACGAGTTGCTCGACAACCTCCCGTTCCGGCTGTTCGTGATGGATGGCGGTTGGCGCGAGGCGTTCGTGGTGGCGCAGCGCGACGGAACGTTCGCCGAGATCCTGCGAGCCGCCGCCGATCTCGACCTGCTCGGGCTGCCGGACGCGGCGCCACACGGCGCTCGGGTTCCGGTGCAACAGGAAGCGAGCCGGTGGCTGGACGCGGCGCTGCGCTCGCTCACCCAGGGTCGGGTCGTCGTCCTCGACTATGCGCTGGCGACCACGGCATCGTTCGCGAACCGACCCTGGCGGGACTGGCTGCGCACGTACCGTGGCCAGCAGCGTGGAGCGCACTACCTGCGTGAGCCGGGCACGCAGGACATCACCGCCGACGTCGCGCTCGACCAGCTCGTCGCAGCCGTCGGCGAACCCGATGCCGTGCGCACCCAGAGCCAGTTCCTGCAGCGATGGGGCATCGCCGAGATGGTCGAGGAAGGCCGGCGGGCGTGGGCCGCGGCAGCGAGCAGCCCGACCCTGGCGGCGATGACGATGCGCAGCCGGGTCGGCGAAGCGCAAGCGTTGCTGGCCGATCCCGGACTCGGAGCGTTCACGGTCCTGGAATACGCCGCTCCCCGCTCGACGCAACGCACCGACTAAGTTCGCCCTGGTGACGGACGAGCCCGAAGGACAGACCGCGACGGACGCTCCGGCGCACGTGGAAGATGCAGCGGCTTCCACTGCCGCAAGGACCGCGCCGCACGGCGACACGGCGCACAAGGCCGGGATGGGTGCGCTGGCGCTCGGCGCGCTCGGCATCGTCTACGGCGACATCGGCACGTCACCGCTGTATGCGTTTCGCGAGGCGTTCGCGGAGCACCACCTCAATGCCGCCGATCCGGTCAACGCGTTGGGCGTGGTCTCGATCGTGTTCTGGGCGCTGATCGTGATCATCTCGGTGAAGTACCTCGTGTTCGTGATGCGTGCCGACAACCGGGGGGAGGGCGGCATCCTCGCCCTCACCGCGATGGTGATGCCACGCAGCAAGGGTCAGATGAAGCGCAACGCGGCGATCATCGTCACGCTCGGCGTCTTCGGCACCGCGCTGCTGTACGGCGACGGACTGATCACCCCGGCGATCTCCGTGCTGAGCGCCGTCGAAGGCGTGAAGGAGGCCACCAGCGCCTTCGACAGCCTCATCATCCCGATCTCGGTGGCGATCCTGGCGGTGCTGTTCCTGGTCCAGCGGCGCGGCACGGGCGGTATCGGTCGCGTGTTCGGCCCGATCATGGTGGTCTGGTTCACGGTGCTCGGACTGCTCGGACTGAACCAGATCGTGCGGATGCCGAGCGTGCTCAAGGCGGTCAACCCGATGTACGGCGTCGACTTCTTCACCGCTGCGCCGCTGAAGTCGTTCTTGACCCTCGGCTCGATCTTCCTCGTCGTCACCGGTGGCGAAGCCCTGTACGCCGACATGGGGCACTTCGGCCGTCGCCCGATCCAGCTGACGTGGTACGGCATCGTCCTGCCGGCGCTGATGCTCAACTACTTCGGGCAGGCGGCTCTCATCCTCCAGGATCCCACTGCCGTGGAGCGCCCGTTCTTCCGGTTGGCGCCGCAGTGGGCCGTCGTGCCCCTGGTGATCCTGGCCACGATGGCGACGGTGATCGCCTCGCAGGCGCTCATCTCCGGCGCGTTCTCGCTCACGGTCCAGGCGGTGCAGCTCGACTACCTGCCACGCGTCAAGATCCTGCACACGTCGTCGACCCATCGAGGGCAGGTGTACGTGCCCCTCGTGAACTGGGCGCTGATGGTCGGCTGCATCGGGCTGGTGATCACGTTCCGGAGCTCGAAGAACCTCGCCGCGGCCTACGGGATCGCGGTCACCACGACGATGGCGATCACGACCCTGCTGTTCTACGTGGTCTGCGTCTACCGATGGAGCTGGTCCCGCCGCAGGGCGTTGGCCGTGTGCATCCCGTTGTTCATCATCGACCTCGCCTTCCTGGGCGCGAACATCCCCAAGATCCCTCGCGGCGGTTGGTTCCCGCTCCTGGTTGCGTTCGGCCTCGTGATCCAGATGACGACCTGGCGACGCGGCCGTGAGCTGGTCGCGGCGCGCATCCATCGTGGCGAACGCCCGATCGGCGAGGTGCTCGACGAGTTCAGCAAGGTCGTCCGCGTCCCGGGCAGCGC
>JAOBWO010000396.1 GCA_025463415.1 Acidimicrobiales bacterium
CTGATCGAGGTGTTCGGGGTTCACGTCGTGCTGACCTCATGGGGGCTCACCGAGTTCCCCATCGCGACGTGCGCGTCGCCGTCGGACCCGGCGGACAAGCTGGAGACGACAGCGGGACGTCCCGCTCGCGGGGTGTCGGTGCGCGTCGTCGACGGCGAGCTTCGGCTGAAGGGCCCACAGTGCTTCGCCGGCTACGCCGACGGCAGCCTCGATGCCGATGCCTTCGATGACGACGGTTGGTTCAGGACCGGCGACCTCGGAACGATCGACGCGGATGGCTACGTCACCATCACCGGCCGGCTCAAGGACGTCATCATCCGCAACGGCGAGAACATCTCCGCGCTCGAGGTCGAGGACGTCCTGCTCGGTCACCCGGGCATCGATGATGTCGCGGTGATCGGCATTCCCGACCCGCGCACCGGTGAACGGGTCTGTGCGGTGGTCGTGAACGTCAGTGGCCGCGCGGTGACCCTCGATTCGATTCGGGAGCACTGCCTCGCGATGGGCCTCGCGATGCACAAGGTCCCAGAACGCGTCGAGCACGTCGAGGCTGTCGTGCGCAACCAGATGGGCAAGATCCTCAAGGCCGACCTTCGTGCCACGATCATCGGTCGCGTCGCCGACGAGGCGCGGTGACCACGTCGTCGCTCCAACCGTTCAGTCGGCCTTCGTGCGCCACGATCATGCGCGATCCACAGGCGCCAGGTAGAATTCAATTCTGGTTCGGATACTCAGGCGATGGCCGAAAGGGGCTGCGACATGACTTCACAGGTCGACTTCGACTACTTCGATTGCGACAACCACTTCTACGAGGCGCTCGATGCGTTCACTCGCCACCTCGATCCCAAGATCGGCAAGCGCGCGATGACGTGGGCCGAGGTCGGCGGCAAGCAGCGTCTGCTCGTCGGAGAGAAGATCAACAAGTTCATTCCCAACCCGACGTTCGATCCGGTGTCCAAGCCCGGCGCGCTCGACGAGTACTTCCGCGGCCGTAACCCGAAGGGCGAAGGCACCCGCGAGCTCTTCGGTGAGCTCGACAAGATGGCCGATCACCCGGAGTACCGCGACCGCGAGGCTCGCCTCAAGTTGATGGACGAGCAAGGCATGGCTGCGGCGATCTTCCTGCCGACGCTCGGGGTCGGCATGGAGCAGGCGCTCAAGCACGACCTGCCCGCGATGAAGGCGGCGTTCACCGCGTTCAACCGTTGGATGAACGAGGACTGGGGCTTCGCCTATCAGGAGCGCATCTTCGCTGCGCCGTACATGTCGCTGCTCGACGTCGACCACGCGGTTGCCGAACTGGAGTACGCGCTCGACAACGACGCGCGGTTCATCCTCGTGATGCCCGGACCACTCGTCACCTCTCGCGGCGGTGCCTCCCCGGCATCGCCGGACCTCGACCCGTTCTGGTCACGTGTCAACGAGGCCGGTGTCACGGTCGTGGTCCACGGCGGCGACAGTGCCTACAGCGCTTACAAGAAGGACTGGGGCGAGACCGGGCTCACCGAGGCGTTCCGCCAGAACCCGTTCGGTGCCCTCCTGTCGGCCAACGTCACCCAGGACACGTTCGCCAACTTCTTGTCCCACGGGCACTTCCATCGCTACCCGAACTTGCGCATGGCGGCCGTGGAGACGGGCTCGGACTGGGTCTTCCACCTCCACGAGAAGCTGAAGAAGTCGTTCGGTCAGACCCCGCAGGCGTATCCCGAAGATCCGCGTGAGACCTTCAAGCGCCACGTCTGGGTCTCGCCGTACTACGAGGACGAGCTGGGCGCGCTGCGCGACCTGCTCGGCGCCGATCGCGTGCTGATGGGCTCGGACTACCCGCATGCCGAGGGCCTCGCCGACCCGTCCTCGTACATCAAGGACCTCCGCAACTTCAACTACAGCGAAGCGGACAGCGTCAAGGTGATGCGCGACAACGGCTTCGCGCTGTCGAAGCGCCAACCTCTCTGACGCAGCCGCGTCGCGAACCGCTCATGGCTTGAAGCGTTCAGCGGTGGTGAAGTAGCGGGAGTCGCCGACCTGGCCCTTGCGCCCGTTCGTCGACCAGCCCAGCGACAACATCTTCAGCTTCACTGCAACGGCGACCGCGAGCCGGAACTCCTTGCCACTGGTCGGAGACTTCAGCGCGCCGATCAACACCGAGTCGGCTTCGATGACACCGACCACCCCGGCGAGTGCCGGAAGATCGCGGGCCTCCGCACGGACCAACCGATCCTCGTTGACCGGATCGTTGAGGATCTGGAGCAATCGAGCGGTGATCGTCGGATGGGCCGTCAACAGCGCAAGGTGCGGTTCGCCGAATCGGCTGCCCTTGAAGTCAGCAAGCGTGAGCGGCATCAGTCGAGTGTGCCAGCAGATTCGGGGACTTCTCGGCGGCGGGCGAGGAGGCTTCGCCAGCCGAGGCGGCTGTTGTGCAGCAGTTCGTGGGTGTTCAGTGCGATCAGCACCGTGGCGAGGATGCCCAGCGCCGCGACGGCCGGCACGTGACCGGCCGGAACCATCGCGACGAGAACGGCACCGGCGGCGGTGAGCCGCGTCGTCGACACCAAACGGAACATCATCCAGCGGGTGTAGCCGAACGTCGCCAGGTACAGGGCCGAGCCACCGAAGAGGAGGCCCAGCGATCCACCGGACAGGTGTCGGCCGGGGTCGGCCACGGCCTCGCGCAGGCCGACAGACGTCGCGATGATCGCGGCGATGAACGACAGGTGCCCGTAAGACAGGACGAGCCGGGTGATGTTCGTCTGCACGGCTGCGGTGGCCAGCGCGTGGCGGACGGCGTCGGCGGCGAAGTGGAAGTAGACCCACCAGAGTCCGCAGCTGACCACGAACGCAACGGCCACGGTGCCGCCGATCCCGAACGTGATCGGTCGGCGGGCCTGCGCGGTGCCGCCGATCGCGACGACCGATTCACCGATCGCGATGAGCACGAAGAGTCCGAACCGCTCGGCGAGGTGCGGGGCGTCGAAGCGCATCGCTGCCAATCGCGAGCGGAGGATCGACGGGGTGCCGAGGTCGATCACGGCTGCGACACCCCAGATCGCCAGCCGCATGTCGGCATGCACGATCGCGCCGATCACGAGCAGCGGTCCGGTGATCGCCATGCTGACGGTGACCGGGTTGAGATGCCGGCGCGCCGGGCCGAGCATGACGATGCCGAGCAGCAGGCGCGATGCCCAGTACGAGAGCGCCAGCACCATCGCTCGAGAGCCGTACGCGTCGGGCACGGCCAGGGCCATGAACATCCCGCCCAGCGCGATGGCGAACACCGTGATCCGCAGTGATGGCGCCGACAGGTCGCGCACGTCGCCCTGCACGGTGACGCCCACCCAGACCCAGTAGACGGGCACGAAGACCACGAGCGCGCGCAGCACGCCGAGCCAGCTGTGGTCGTGCTCCAACAGCGACGAGACCTCGGTGACGGCGAAGACGAAGACGAGATCGAAGAACAGCTCGCTCCACGACGTGCGCTTCTCCTCTACGGGCACTCCCGTCGCCGTCTCGGACATGCCCCACAGGTTGCCATCTGGCGCGGTCGATCGGCGCCGATCCGTGCCTGTCATTCCGCTTGGCTCCGTTGGATTACCGTGCGTGCGCATGGGAATGGTCGATCAGGACGAGCGTGACGTGAACGCGGGCCCACCCGCGGACGCCTGCCAGGCGTGCGGCTCGCCCCAGGCCAAGGCCTGGAGCACCGGGGGCGCGTACGTGCGACTGTGCCCCGTGTGCGCCGCACTGCACGACATCGGCTGCCCCTAGCCCCCGGGGTGCCTTGACTCGCGAAACTGTTCGGCCGCCTGCGCGCCCCGGACCACGTCTCTGTCAAGACACTGGTCGTCGTTCGACCTGTCCCGATACTTACAAGGCGATCCAAGCGCGCAGTGGTGCCGCGAACGAGGGGCCCGCGGCCGCAGGCAGCCGGGGCTCGGTAGCGTCCAGCGGATGGAGCCCGCCGCCGCCGACCGTCCCGTCCTGCAACTGCGTCTCGTCGTCGAGGCCGAGGACTTCGACCGAGCGGTCATGTTCTACCGCGACGTGCTCGGCCTCCCCGAGCAGGCGGCGTTCGAGGGCGAGGGCGATGCCCGAGTCGTGATCCTCGACGCCGGCCGGGCGACGCTGGAACTCGCCAACCCGGCGCAGAAGCGGATGATCGACGAGATCGAGGTCGGCCGTCCGGTGAGCCCGAAGATCCGTGTGGCGTTCGAGGTGGTGGACGCCGCTGGCAAAACTGCCGAACTGGTGGAGGGTGGAGCGACGCTGATCGCTGCGCCGACGGAGACCCCGTGGCGGTCGTTGAACTCTCGCC
>JAOBWO010000390.1 GCA_025463415.1 Acidimicrobiales bacterium
CACCGGGCAGCGCACGCAGGGGCTGCACGACAGGGCCCGCCGCGATCAGGCTCTCCTTGTTCGCCAAGGCCAGCCGCTTGCCGGCGCGCAGCGTGCTGACTGTGACCGGGAGCCCGGCGAAGCCGACGACGGCGTTGACGACGACGTCGGCATCGGCAGCGAGATCAGCGAGGTCCCCGACCACTTCGGCGAACGGCAGCGCCTCGGCCACGGCGGCACGCTTGGCGGGATCTGCGACGGCAACCACCTTGGGTCGGAACTCCAGCGCCTGCGCGATGAGCACGTCGACCGACGAGCCGACGCCGAGGCCGACGACCTCATTCCGACCTGCCTCGGCGCGGATGACGTCGAGCGTCTGCGTCCCGATCGAGCCGGTGGAACCAGCGATGGCAACCCGGATGGCGGTCATGGGGTCAGTCTGTCAGCGAAGGGTCGGCAAGACTCAGCACGAGTCGGGCGTCACCGCGCGCCGGACGCGGCGTGCCGGGCGCACCGGTCACTTGCCGGTGTACTTCGTCCAGGGCTCCAGGACCAGCGTGGCGTAGTACACCGCGGGCAGCGTGAACAGGAACCCGTCGAACCTGTCGAGGACTCCACCGTGGCCCTTGATGATGCTGCCGAAGTCCTTGATGTCGAGGTTGCGCTTGAACATGCTCTCGGTGAGGTCGCCCAGGGGAGCAGCGATGGCGATGACGATGCCGAGGAAGATCAGGTTCGTGGTGGTCCAGTTGTGGCTCTTCTGGGAGATCCCGATGACCACCATCGCGACGATCGTGAAGAACGCTCCGCCGATGAAGCCCTCGACGGACTTGTTCGGACTGATCCATCCCCGCAGCGGCGTGCGGCCGGCGGCTGAGCCGACGACGAGCGCACCGATGTCGTTGACCACCACACCCACCGCGAGGATGAGGAGGGTGTCCGTGCCGGCGTGCGACGGGAAGATGTGCGCTGTCTCTCGCCCGAGGAGCAGACCGCCGAACGCCCCGGCCAGCCCGATCCAGGTGATGCCCAACGTGGTGATGGCCATGTTCGGCATCGGACTGGAGTTGAGGTTCGGTGCGCCGATGAAGCTGATGCTGCCGGCGATGAACGCGAACATGATCACCAGCGGGATGGCGGCGTCGCCGTAGAAGTACGCAGCCATCGGCGCGGCGATGCAACCGACGATGCCGACGACGTTCGCTGGTTGGTAGCCCTTCTCCGTGACCTTCTCGAAGAACTCGACCGCCGCCAGGCCGATCACGATCACGACGATGGCGAGCACGGCCTGCGGCCGCCACTTGACCGCCCCGATGAACACGATCGCGAGGACCGCGCCAACGGCGATCGCCGTCGGCATGTCGCGACCGCCGACCCCCGCTGTGGACGCGGTGGACGGCGTGGTGCGCACACCGCCCGTGTTGCGCGCCCGGGCGGCCGCGCGGGCCTGCTCCTCGCGCGTGCGGGACCGGCCCTTCGGCATCGGCCGGCCGGCGCCGTCGTCGGTGGGATCGGTGCCGATCGTGATCCGGCCGGGTTCGCGCCGTGCCGCGACCGGGATGCTGCCGCTCGGGTCGGCCTCGTCGAAGTAGACCTCGTTCGAGCCACTGACGGGCATCTGCCCGGAACGGACCGGGCCGGAGACGTGGTCGTATCCGGCCGACGGATCGGCGTCGTCGTCGCTCCACACGGGCGCACTGGACGAGAACGACGACCACACGTCCAGATCGTCGGTGGAGTCACCGAGCACCTTGGGCATCTCACCCGTCGGCGGCTCGGTCCAGTGCGGCAACGGGCCGGTGTTGTCGTCGAAGGACAACGTCGGCTTGGTCGGGTTCTCCACGGGCTCACTGGGGTCGCCGAACAGCGGCGGTCCGAAATCGTCGTCGCGCTTGTTGCCGCGCCACACGTCGTCACTCATCGTCCGGACTCCTTCGCCACTTCTCGCGCCATGTTCGGGACCTTCTCCGCCGGACTCATACCTCGAGCAGCTCCGCTTCCTTGCGGGCGAACGCCTTGTCGATCAACTCGACGTGATCGTGGGTGATCTTGTCCATGTCCTTCTCGGCGCGCTCCAGCTCGTCGGCGGAGATGGCACTGGCCTTCTCTGCCGCTTCGAGGTGCTTGCGCGCGTCGCGACGGAGGTTGCGCACGGCGATCCGACCGTCTTCGGCCAGGTTCTTGACGATCTTCACGTACTCCTTGCGGCGCTGCTCGGTGAGCGCCGGGATGCTGAGCCGGATGATCACGCCGTCATTCGACGGCGACATCCCGAGGTCGCTCTCGCGGATGGCCTTCTCGATCGGGCCGAGCGTGGCCCGGTCGTGCGGCTTGATGATCAGCTGGCGAGGCTCGGGCACCTGCACGGCTGCCAACTGCTGCAGCGGAACCATCGTGCCGTAGTACTCGACGACGATGCGATCGACCAGCGACGGTGTCGCCCGACCGGTGCGCACCGTGGTGAACTGCGACTGCACGTGCTGGACCGCTTTGTCCATCTTGTCCATCGCTTCGAGGAGCGTCTCTTCGATCACGGCGACCAGCGTACAGAGGTGGGGGTATGCCGAACGTGCATCGCCCGCCCGCATCGCCGGCGACGCCTCCGCCGCCACCGCAGGAGCAGGGCTCAGCGGGCGTCGTCGCTGATGATCGTGCCGACCTGCTGGCCCTCGAGGATCGCGCGCAGCGCGCCGTGGGCGGACATGTCGAACACGACGATCGGCAGCTGGTTGTCGCGACAGAACGCGATGGCCGTGGAGTCCATGACCTTCAGGTCCTTGGTCATCACGTCCATGTAGTTGATCCGCTCGTACTTGGTGGCCGTGGGATCGAGCCGAGGGTCCGCCGAGTACACGCCGTCGACGCCGCTGTGGGTGCCCTTGAGCAGCGCGTCAGCGTCGAGCTCGGCCGCGCGCAGCGCGGCAGCGGTGTCGGTGGTGAAGAACGGGTTGCCCGTACCGGCGGCGAAGATGACGACGCGACCCTTCTCCAGGTGGCGCATCGCCCGGCGACGGATGTACGGCTCGGCGATGCGCGGCATCTCGATCGCTGACTGCACGCGCGTCGGTTGTCCGGCGCGTTCGAGCGCGTCCTGCAGGGCCAGTGCGTTCATCACCGTGCCGAGCATGCCGATGTGGTCGGACTGGGTGGCGTCCATGCCCGTCATCGCGCCCGTGCGGCCGCGCCAGAAGTTGCCGCCACC
>JAOBWO010000428.1 GCA_025463415.1 Acidimicrobiales bacterium
AGCGTCGAGGGCAGCACCCGCGGCTTCGTCGCGACGATGAAGCAGGCCGAGATCCTCGGCCTGCGCGGTGAGATCGTCAAAGAAGTCAAGGAGAACCTCGACGTCACGCTGGAGACATGGGGCTACCACCTGATCGACCTCCAGCTGAACGACATCACCTTCGATCAGGCGATCACGACCTCGATGGCCCAGGTCGTCGCGTCGAACAACCTCAAGGCGGCCGCCACCAACGAAGGCGACGCCCTGCTGATCCGCAAGACGAAGGAGGCCGAAGCCGAGGGCACGGCCATCCGCATCGCCGCAGAAGCAGAGCGCACCGCCGCCCAGCTCCGCGGCCAGGGCGTCGCGCTGTTCCGTGAAGAGGTCGCCCGTGGCCTCGCCCAGGCAGCCCGCGAGACCGGAACCGGCAACTCGGCGCTGATCCTGATCAGCATGTGGACGGAGTCCATCCGCCACGTCGCCGAGCACGGCAAGGGCAACGTGATGTTCCTCGACGGCTCGCCCAACGGGATGGAGAAGCAGTTCCAGGACCTGCTCGCGCTCAACCAGCTGCACGTCAACCAGGTGACGATGCCGCCCCCGCCCACCACCTCGCGGCCACCGTCGACCTGATCGACACCGGCGCCGACACCGGCGCCGCCGTCCACTCCGCAGTGCTGGCGACGTCGAAGTGCCTCGCGTCCCTGCGTGCAGCGGGTTTCACGTGCGCAGCTTCGGGGCACGCACGCGGGCATGAACTCACGTCGGGTCGTCGTCGCCCTCCTCGTCTGCACGCTCGGAGCATCGGCGTGCAGCTCTGAGTCCCGTCAGTCACTGAAGACGGATCTGGCGACGGCTGCCAGCGATGTCTCCAACGCCGCCGGTGATGCGGCCGACAACGCGGTGGAGGCGCTGGCGCGCAACATCGCCACCCAGCAGGGTGAGGAGCAGTTCAAGAATGCCGGACAGGAGCTGTCCGGCGCGTTGTCATGTGATGCGACCGTCAACGCCGGTGTCGCCAAGGTCGACGTCAACTGCACGGGCACCACCAAGTCGGGCGGCAAGGCTGCCCTGACGGGAAGCACCAACGAGGTTCCCGGCGCATCCGTCACCGAGCTCGACGGTCAGTTCACCGGCACCGTCGACGGCGCGCAGGTGTTCTCGACCCAGCGCCTCGGCGGCTGAGGAGGTCTTTCGTGGCAGCGAATTCCTCGTGATGAAATTATGGTCAATCTTGATCGTTTTAGTCGGCTTTTGGTATTGTCGTCCGGGCGATGGCCGAGTGGTCATCTGCGACCGGCACGTGAACGCCGGAGACACACGGGAGAGACGATGACGAACAAGGCAGGAAGAACGCGGCGCGGAGCGCTGCTCGCCCTCGGTGTAACGGGTGCGCTGCTGCTGGCGGCCTGTGGGTCGGACGCCAAGAGCGCGCCGACGACGGTTGCGTCGGCCGGGACGACTGCGGCATCGGCTGCCGACACGACCGCAGCCACCACGGCGGGAACGACGGGGGACTCCACGGCTGCGTCGGCGGACACCACGGCTGCATCAGGGGACACCGCCGCATCGACCGACAGCACGGTCGCAACCGACGCCACCGTTGCGACGCCGGCGACGGACAACAGCGGTCCGGTCAACCTGAACCTGGTCGCGTTCTCCACGCCGAAGGCTGCTGACGGCGCGATCGAGGCCGCGTTCGCCGCGACCCCCGAGGGTGCCGGCACGACGTTCACCGAGTCCTTCGGCGCCTCCGGCGATCAGAGCCGGGCGGTCGTGTCCGGGCTCGCTGCCGACGTGGTCCACTTCTCGCTGGAAGGTGACGTCACCCGCCTCGTCAAGGAAGGCCTCGTCGCGGACGACTGGAACGCCGGACCGAACAAGGGCATCGTCTCCACCTCGGTGGTCGTGATCGCGGTCCGTCCCGGGAACCCGAAGCACATCACCGGATGGGACGACCTGGTCAAGGACGGCGTGCAGATCGTCACTCCGAACCCCGGCTCGTCCGGCTCGGCGCGCTGGAACATCCTCGCGGCCTACGGCCACGTTCTCGCCACCGGCGGCAGCGACGACGACGCCAAGGCGTACCTGACCAAGTTCTTCACCAACACCGTGGCCCTGCCCGGCAGCGGCCGTGATGCGACGACGGCGTTCCTCGCCGGCACCGGCGACGTGTTGATCTCCTACGAGAACGAGGCCATCCTGTCCCGTCAGTCCGGTGCGGCACTCGACTACGTCGTCCCGGATCAGACCCTCCTGATCGAGAACCCGGCTGCAGTGCTGAAGGACGCCAACCCGCGTGCTGCGGCGTTCTTGCAGTTCATGATCAGCGACGCGGGTCAGACCGAGTTCGTCAAGAAGGGCTTCCGTTCGCTGGGCAACAGCATCACCGGCGTGCAGGTCGATGGCGCGAACGATCCGGCCGACCCGTTCCCGACGCCCGCCAAGTTGTTGACCATCGCGGACGACTTCGGCGGTTGGTCCGCAGCGGCCGACAAGTTCTTCAACGAGGACACCGGCATCGTGACCCTGATCCAGCAGCAGACCGGCAAGACCTCGTGACCGTCGCGTCGTTCGACGACGCGACGACCACAACGTCGGCTCGGGCCAACAGGCCTGCGGGGGGCTCGTCGCGCAAGCGGCGGGCGCCCCGCACCGGCGCGCTCACACTCGGATCCGGCCTCGGGCTCGGGGTCGGGATGATCTGGTTCAGCCTGCTCGTGCTGATCCCCTTGACAGCCGTCGTCGTCAAGGCCCAAGCGGGTGGCTGGGATGCCTACTGGAAGACGATCACCAATCCGCAGACCTGGGCTGCGATCAAGCTGACGGTCGAGCAGTCGCTGATCGTGACCCTCGTCAACGTCGTGATGGGCACGCTCATCGCGTGGGTCCTCGTTCGTGACGACTTCTTCGGCAAGCGCGCCCTGGAGGTGGTCATCGACGTGCCGTTCGCATTGCCGACGATCGTCGCCGGGCTCGTCCTCCTGTCGCTGTACGGACCGCGGAGCCCGATCGGGATCAACGTCGCCAACACGGAGAAGGCCGTGTTCCTCGCGCTGGCCTTCGTCACCGTGCCCTTCGTGGTCCGCACCGTCCAGCCGGTGCTGGAGCAGCTCGACCTGGAGGCCGAGGAAGCAGCGCTGTCGCTCGGGGCCAGCAAGTTCACGACGTTCCGTCGGATCGTGCTGCCCAGCCTGGCGCCGGCGATCGGCGCTGGCGCCGCGCTGTCGTTCGCACGCGCGATCAGCGAATACGGCTCGCTCGTCCTGCTGTCGGGCAACCTCGCGCTCCGCACCGAGGTCACATCGGTGCGCATCCTCACCTACATCGAGAACGGCAACACCGCATCGGCATCCGCCGTTGCCTCGACGCTGCTGCTCATCTCGCTCGCCGTCATCGTCCTCGTCGACATCGCCCAACGCAGGATCGCCCGCCGTGACTGACATGCTCCTCCTCGACGACAGCGAACCGTTCGACGCGCCATCGCCGGCCGTGAAGCTGGGCAAACGGCCGAGCCGCAACCGGTCGCCACGCGCCGTCCGCTACGTGTTCCGCTTCCTCGTCGTCGGCTACCTGTTCATGGTCGTCGCGTGGCCGGTCTCGCTCGTCGCCAAGCAGACGTTCGCCCATGGGCTGTCCTCGATCCGCGAGGCGCTCGACGATCCGCTCGTCACGAGCGCGCTACGGTTGACGGCGTACGTGTCGGTCGTGGCCGTGATCATCAACCTCGTCTTCGGGGTGGGCATGTCGCTGATCCTCGTCCGCCGGCGGTTCCCCGGCCGGCGCATCCTCAGCGCGCTCATCGACCTGCCCCTGTCGGTGTCGCCCGTGGTCGTCGGACTGGCGCTGGTGCTCACCTACAACCGGCGCGACGGCTTCTTCGGCAAGACGCTCGAAGCGCACGGCTACAAGATCCTGTTCGCCAACCCGGGCATCATCATGGCCACGGTCTTCGTGTCGCTCCCGCTGATGATCCGCGAGATCGTGCCCGTGCTCGAGGAGATCGGCACCGACCAGGAGCAGGCCGCGCGCAGCCTCGGTGCGAGTCCGATGCAGACGTTCCGCCGGATCACCCTGCCGTCGATCAAGTGGGCCGTCGTCTACGGCGTGGTGCTGAGCCTGGCTCGCGCCCTCGGCGAGTTCGGAGCGGTCAAGATCGTCGCGGGCAACGTCGCTGGCAAGACCCAGACCGCCACCCTGATCGTCGAGCAGACGTATCAGGACTTCCATCAGGACACCGCGTATGCGACGTCGTTCATGTTGGCGTTCGTCGCTGTTGCCTGCATCGTTGTCGTGACGATCATCCGGCCCAAGGAACACGTCTGACCATGGAGCACCAGTGAGCATCGAGGTCCGCAACGTCAACAAGAAGTTCGGTGACTTCGTCGCGCTCGACGACGTCTCCGTGAACATCCCAACCGGTCAGCTGACCGCGCTGCTCGGCCCGAGCGGCGGGGGCAAGTCGACCCTGTTGCGGATCATCGCCGGGCTGGAGTTCGCCGACACCGGGCTCGTCGAGATCGAAGGCCAGGACGTCACCCACCTCCCGCCGCAGAAGCGCAACGTCGGGTTCGTCTTCCAGCACTACGCCGCGTTCAAGCACATGTCCGTGGCCCGCAACGTCGCGTTCGGCATCGAGATCCGCAAGCGGCCGAAGGCCGAGGTCAAGGCGCGGGTCGCCGAGCTGCTCGCGCTCGTGCACCTCACCCAGTTCGCCGATCGGTTGCCGGGCCAGCTCTCGGGCGGACAGCGCCAACGCATGGCGCTCGCTCGCGCGCTCGCGGTCGAGCCCACCGTGCTGCTGCTCGACGAGCCGTTCGGCGCGCTGGACTCCAAGGTGCGCAAGGAGCTGCGCGATTGGCTGCGCCGTCTGCACGACGAGGTCAGCGTCACCACCGTGCTGGTCACCCACGACCAGGACGAAGCGCTCGAGGTCGCCGACGAGATCGTGGTGATCAACGACGGCAGGATCGAGCAGATCGGCACCCCGGATCAGCTCTACGACGCGCCGGCCAACGAGTTCGTGATGGGCTTCCTCGGCCCGGTGACCCGCCTGCGCGGGCAGCTCGTACGCCCGCACGATCTCGAGATGTTCGCAGCTGATCCCGGTGGTTCGGCCGTGGGGACGATCACCCGCGTCAACCGCGTCGGGTTCGAGGTCCGTGTCGAGCTCACCGCCGGCGACGAGGCCGTGCTGGTCACGATGACTCGCACCCACTACCACGCGCTCGGCCTCGATGTCGGCGCCACAGCATGGGTCCGCCCGGCCGCCGGCGCGCCCACCGTCGGCAACCCCGCGCGCAACCCCGTCGCGGACCCGATCAGCGAGCCGGTCCCCGGCTGATCATCTGGAACGCGATCTCCCAGTCCGCCTGCCAGGCAGCCTCGGAGCGGGGCCGGCCCGAGAGCTGACGCGCCGCTGCGGCGAGGTAGGCAGACCAACCGGCCGAGTACCCGAGCGCCGGCCCGATCACCCCGTCTTGGCGAAGGGTCACGACGGTACCGACCTCGGTCTCGCGAAGATCGACGCTGAGCAGGGTTTCGAAATCCTGGTGATCCCAGCTCCACGAGACCACCAGGTGGTCGGGCGCCGCGCACTCCCGCACCGCTCCCGTCGCGGAACCGCCGTCGAAGGTGATCGAGAATTCGCCGCCGAGCTCGCGTTGCCGACGAAGTCACCGAACCAGTCGACCATCGATGCCGGTGACGTGAGCAGCTCCCGCACGACCACGATCGGCTGCGTGAAGGTGCGCCCGACGACGACAGCGGCGGCTTCCTCGCCATCGATGAGGATCGGCCAGCGGGCATCAGTGGCGGCGGATGCGGCGGCTTCGGCCCACAGTGGTGTCACCTCCGTGAGCAACGGTTCGAACCCCGCGGCGCTCTCGTCGCGGACGTCGAGCACCGCTGCCCACCGTACGGTCAGCCGCTCCGGTGCCTCACAGGCGAGGATCGTCAGGGTTGCCGTGTCCGACACGCCCGGCCCGACCCACATCTGCACGGTGTCGCCGATGCCTGCTCGTCTGCCGAGTGGCGTGCCTCGCAGCTCGCCCAGCCACCGCTGGAGCCGGTCCTGATCGGTCCACGCGTCCCATACGTCGCTGATCGGCCAGTCGTAGCCGCGGACCACCACGACCGGGCGACGGTCACCGTTGTCGACCACGCATCGCTTGGTGCGGCCGATCAGTTCGGCGAGATCGGTGATGTTCATCGTTGGCTCCTCCGTGGTCCGGTCTGCTTGGTCTTCGTTGCGCCTCGACGGAGTTCGGTGTCCAAGGCGTCGAGGCGTTGGGTCCAGAACCGGCGGTAGCGCGACAGCCATGCCTCGGCGGTGGCGAGCCCCACGCTGTCGATCGAGTACAACCGTTGCTGGCCGTGCACGCTCGCCCGCGCGAACCCGTTTTCGCGGAGGACCCGAAGGTGGCGCGACACCGCCGGTTGGGTGATGCCGAACTCGGCGGTCACCTGGGCGCAGATCGTTCCCGCGGCGACGCCGTCGTCGCCGGCTGCTTCGTGCTCGTCCAGCAGCTCCATGATCCGGCGACGGACAGGGTCGCCGAGGACGTCGAACGCGTGCATGGAACCAATATAACACACCAGTTATATACTGGTTGGAGTGCTACTCGGCGTCGTCACCGAGCAGGATCAGCGAGAAGGTGGTCGGGTCCTGACGGGCGAGGATCAGTCGGCCACCTTCGGCTTCGGCGATCGAGCGGGCCAGCGCCAGCCCGATCCCGAGGTCTGCGCCATGGCCGCGACGGAACACCAGATCGGGATCGATCTGGCCGGTGCCGCCGTCGCTGACGTCGATCGCGCCGCCGCCGGCCAGGCGGCGGGCACCGATCCGGATCTCGCCGGTGCCGTGCCGCAGCGCGTTGTCGATCAGGACGTCCAGGATCTGATCGATCGACGCAGGTGAGCCACGAGCCTGCAACGGCTCCCCGGCAGCGACGACGATCGTCCGCCCGTTGCGGCCGACCTGTTCGCGCCAACGAGCGCCCGCCCGGCGGACCGCCTCGTCGAGCCGCGAGGTGGTGCCCGCGGGGATGTTGTCGCGTGCGTAGTCGAGCAGGTGCTGCACCGTCTGTTCGACGCGTTCGAGATCGTCGAGCGCACGCGTCACCAGGTCGCGCGGTTGCTCGGCGGCCACTGACTCGAGCCGCAATCGCAGTGCGGTCAGCGGCGTGCGCAGCTGGTGCGAGACGTCGGCGCTGAACTGCCGCTCGCGCGCCAGCGCCGCGTTGACGCGCGCCGAGCTGTCGGCAAGCGCTGTGGAGAGGGTGTCGATCTCGGCGATCCCCGACGGCGCGGCGGGCGCGAGGGCGACGCTGCCGTCGCCGATGCGTGATGCCACCGCGGCGAGATCGGTGACCGGCTGAGCCAGACGACGCGCGACCCGCGTCGCGATCAGCCAGCCGATGATCAGTGCGAGCGCGCCGGCAACGGCCATGATCAGCCACGCCACGCGAGACCGGTGGTCGACCCCCGTCAGCGGCTCGGTGATCCGCAGCACGCCGACCACCCGCTCGGTCGCGTGATCGGTGATCGGGGTGACGACGACGATCTCGTCGTGCGTCGTCGACGTCGGGTTGCCGGCCAGCGCTTGTCGGATCGCGGGATCGGCGGACGACGGTCCGATGCCGAAGATGACTGCGCCCGAGGCGTCGTAGACGCTGAACGGCGGGGGCGCATCCGGTTCGGCCCCGATGTGCTCGATCTGGTGAAGATCGAGAGGCACCGCGATCTCGGCCAGCGCTCGGGCCGCGGAGGCCTGGAGCTCGACCACCTCGGAGTCGAGGATGGAGCTGTGCACGGCGAGGGCCAGGGGAATGCCGAGCACGACGAGGATCAGTGCCGACACGCCGACGATGGCCTCGGTGATCCGCCGCCTCACGATCCGCCTGCCGATCGACGATGCTTCGTCACGGCACGACCAGCCGGTACCCCACGCCGCGCACCGTGGCGATCTCGATGGCGTCCTCGAACTTCCGACGCAGCGCCATCACGTGCATGTCCAGCGTCTTGGTCGAGCTCTCCCAGTGCAGGTCCCACACATCGGCCAGCAGCCGTTCACGTGTGATGACCCGGCCGGCATCGCGACACAACGCCAGCAGGAGCTGGAACTCGCGCGGGCGGAGATCGATCGGCTGCATGTCCACGCTCACGGTCCAGGCGGCCGGATCGACTCGCACCCGACCGATCTCGATCGCTGCGCCCGCATCGGCCGGCTCGGCACCGCGGAGCTGGGCGCGGATGCGTGCGAGGAGGATGGTCGTCGAGAACGGCTTGGTGATGTAGTCGTTGGCGCCGGCATCGAGCCCGACGACGACATCGATCTCCGCGTCGCGCGCGGTGACCACCACGATGGGAAGGTCACGGTGTTGCGTCCGCAGCCTGCGACACAGATCCAGCCCGTCGATGTCCGGCAACCCGACGTCGAGCAGGACGAGATCCGGCGGTGCCTCAGCGACCGCGGCAGTCGCCTCTGCCCCGGTCCTGCACCACGACACGACGTAGCCGTGTGACTCCAGCGACCGGGTCAACGTCGCCCCGATCGCATCGTCGTCCTCGACCACCACGATCCGAGGCATCAGCGGGTCATCCTCCGGACGTCTTGGTGACGTAGTCCTCCCACACCGACTTCGAGCCGGTGTGCCCCGCCTGGATGATCGTGGTCACCGACGCCGCTGCGCCCACGACCGCCAACGACGCGAGCGCGATGCGCAAGCCACGGCGGGACCGCGACGACGGTGACGACTGCGACGGAGGGACGGCCGAGGAGGCTTCCGACGTGCCCGTCGCCGTGGCCTCGGCACGGGAGCGGCGATCGAGGAACCATGGGATCAGAACGTAGGCGGCGAGGAGGACGAAGAGGAGCACTGCGACGAGTCGCGCTGTGTCGCCGAGCTCGGCGTGGTGCTCCCAGCTGCTCGCTGCGTCCTGACCTTCGACCGCGATGATCCGACGCTCCAGCTCCTCACCGGCCGAAGCGGCCAACACCGCTCCGAGCGTGCCGACCGCGCCGATCGATCACCAGGATCGGCCAGCGATAGCGCAGGTACCACTGCGGGCGAACGGCCATGCACACCACGCCGACGGCTGCGAGTGGTAGCAGCACGATTGGGACGTGCACGAGGAACGGGTGAGCGGGGAGGCCGAACAGGGTGTCCATCGTCGGCAAGGTAGGAATGCCGCCTGTGTGCCACCTGTGTCTCGGCTGTGCGCGTTCGCAGAGGATCCCGGCCAGGCTCCCGAGCGCGCGCCGGATCGGGTTGACTACCGGGGTGAGCGAAGCCCGACGGATCCTGGTGGTCGACGACGAGAGCTCGATTGTCGACGCGGTGTCGACAGCGCTCCGCTACGAGGGCTATGACGTCACGGAGGCGACGAACGGTCGCACGGGGCTGACGCTGGCGCAGAGCACTCGCCCCGACTTGATCGTGCTCGACGTGATGCTGCCCGACATCGACGGGTTCGGCATCGCCCGCCGGATCCGCGCCGACGGGTTGACCATGCCGATCCTGTTCCTCACCGCGAAGGACTCGATCGACGACAAGGTGTTGGGCTTCAACGCGGGTGGCGATGACTACGTCACCAAGCCGTTCTCGCTGGCCGAGATCGTGCTTCGCGTTCGCGCGATCCTGCAGCGTTCGCTCGGCAACGCCACGGAGTCGACGTCGCGGCTGTCGTTCTCCGACCTCGTCCTCGATCAGGACAGTCGGGAGGTGTGGCGATCCGGTGTGCCGATCGAGACGACGGCCACGGAGTTCAACCTGCTCCGCTTCTTCATGCTCAACCCTCGACGTGTGCTGTCCAAGCCACAGATCCTGGATCACGTGTGGCACTACGACTTCGACGGTGACACGAACATCCTCGAGACCTACATCAGCTACGTGCGCAAGAAGCTCAACGCGCTCGGCCCCCCGCTGATCCAGACCGTTCGGCTCGTCGGCTACGTCCTGCGCGAGCTGGAGCCGGAGGAGTCGTGACCTCGCTGCGCGCCCGCCTCGTGCTGTCGACCTGTGTCGTCGCACTGGCTGCGCTGGCCGTCGCGGTGTTCGCGACCTACACGGCGTACACCTCGTCACAGCTGCGCGAAGTCGACGACACCCTGCAACGGATCCACGAACCGGTCGAGCACCTGATCGCCCAGGCCGATACCGATCTGAAGGCCGAGATCGAGCAGGTGGTGCCCGGCTTGTTCGTCGCGGTGATCTCGCCGGACGGCCGGACAGAGCTGACGATCGAGGCGCGCATCCCCGGCCACGACCCGTTGCTCACCGACATCGACCACCTCACCGCGCCCGACGAGCAGACCGACGCCTACGTGGACCGGCCGGCGTTCTCGACACGCCGGTCGACCGATGGCAGCACCCAGCTGCGCCTGCGCACGTCGCGTCTCAGTGACGGCACCGTGCTGGTCCTCGGTCAATCGATGGAGCAGATCCTCGAGTCGCGCCGGCACCTGTTGGTCATCGAGTCGATCGTCGGCGCGCTCGCGCTGGCCGTCGCGGCGATCTTGGGCTGGTTGTTGGTGCATGCCGGACTCCGCCCGTTGCGCCAGGTCGAGGCCACGGCGCTGCAGATCGCGGACCGTGGCGACCTCGACGTGGAGGTCCCCGGACATGGCCGTTCCACCGAGATCGGTCGGCTTGCCGGTGCGCTGAACACGATGCTCGACCGGATCCGTCAGGCGTTCGCCGAACGGGATGCGAAGGAGCTCGCCCTGCAGACCTCCGAGCAACGGATGCGCCAGTTCGTGGCCGACGTGTCCCACGAGCTGCGCACCCCGCTCGCCGCAGTGTCGGCGTACACCGAGCTGATCGATCGTGGCGCGCGCGATCGGCCCGACGATCTCGCCAGGGCGCTGCGCGGCATCAGCCTCGAATCGGAGCGGATGCGAGAGTTGGTCGAGGAACTGCTGCTGCTGGCCCACCTCGACGAAGGGCGCGCCCTGCAGCTGGCTACGGTCGATCTGGGCGAAGTCGTCGTCGAGGCAGTCGGCGCGGCACGCGCCGTGTCACGTGAGTGGCCGATCCAGCTGCGCATGTCAGAGCTGGTCCTGGTCGCCGGTGATTCCGGCAGGCTGCGCCAGATCCTCGACAACCTGCTCGCCAACGTCCGCACGCACACGCCACCGGGAACGACGACCACGATCGAGCTGAGCACGGTCGGCGACCGAGGCGTGATGACCGTCAGCGACGACGGGCCGGGGATGCCGGCGGACGCGGCCGAACACGCCTTCGAGCGCTTCTATCGCGCCGATCCGTCACGCTCGCGGCGATCCGGCGGTGCCGGCCTGGGCATGGCGATCGTGCACGCCCTGGTCGCTGCCCACGGTGGCCGGATCCAGTTCCGCACGGCACCGGGCGCCGGTGTCTCGATCACGATCGAGCTGCCACTCGCTCGCCAGCGCGTGCCATGGGCAGGCACGACATGAACCAGGTCTTCTGGTACGCGACGCGTTCGACGGGCGTGGTGGCCACAGTCCTGGCGATCGGGTCGTTGGTGCTCGGCCTGTTCTTCTCGGCGCGCAACACGGGTGCGAAGCGCCCCGCCGCGTGGTGGCTTGACCTGCACAACTACCTCGGCGGTCTGGCGTTGGTGTTCACCGGCGCGCACATCCTGGCCTCGTTGCTCGATCCGGACTCGGGGATCGGGATCGTGCAGGCTCTCGTCCCGGGCACCGCTCACGCTGCGGCATGGGCCATGACCTGGGCCGTGCTCGCGACGTACACGTTCTGCATCGCGGTGTTCACCAGCTGGCCGAAGCGCCGCTTCTCCCGGCGAGTGTGGCGTTGGCTGCACCTCACCTCGGTGGCCGGCGTCGCCTTCGGTGGCATCCACGCGTACCAGCTGGGGACGGACGCCACCGCCACGACGTTCGAGATCGGTCTCCTCGTCGGCGCCGCGTTCGGGATCTATGCCGTCGCTCTCCGCACCATCTCTGCGATCGCTCGTGCCGCCGGCCGCTGAGAGTTCACAGCTGGCTCAAACGTCGCACTGAGCAAGTCCTGAGGCCGGCATGGTCTGCTGGGTGCATGCCTGAACGACCCGAGCCGACGCCGATCGGCGATCCGCTCCTCGAGCGGCTCGACCGCCTTGCGCAGCGCCGTCCTCCGGCAGCCGTCACGCGATCGACGATGTCGCGGACGATGCCGCCCCCGCCGTTGGCACCGTCCCCGCCACCCTCGTACGCCGGCACGCCTCCATATCGTGACGCGCCCGCGTTCTCGTCGGCAACGCCGAAGCCCGTTGCAGCCGCCTCTCGCCCCAAGCGGCGTCACCCGGCGCGCAGTGCTCGGATCGGTGCGCTGATCGTCAGCTGCGCGAGCACCGGCGGCCTCGGCTACCTGTTCGCGTCGACGGGCGGCACCGACGCTGCGGCGCCTGCCATCGCCGGACTTCCTGCGCCACTCGCCACCACGGGGGTCGCCGCCGCGACCACCAGCGCTCCGAGTGTCGCCACGACGACGATCCCTCCGGCGACGGTCCCGGTCGTCGCCGCCGACGCGGCCGCTCCCGCAGCGTCGAGCGCCGGCACATCGCCGACAACTGCCGCCACGACTGCTGCGACGACAGCTACGACGACTGCCACGACGGCTGCCACCACTCCGGCGACGACAGCTGCGGCGTCCGGAGTCTTCAACGGCAGCGTGGTCGAGACGCGGTACGGACCGATCGAGGTCCAGGCGCAGATCACCAACGGCGCGCTGACCGACGTCGCGGTGATCGAGTACCCGAGCGGCGATCGCAAGAGCCAGCGGATCAATGCCAGTGCCCTGCCCACCTTGCGCACCGAGGCGCTGACCGCCCAGTCGGCGAGCGTCGACACCGTCTCCGGCGCGACCTACACCAGCACCGGCTACACGCAGTCGCTGCAATCGGCACTGGACACGGCCCGCGCCGCCGGCGTGACCGTGAACGCATGAGCCTGACGGCCCACAGCTGACCAGCCCTCGGAGGACTGCCGGCTGCTCGCCACGACGACTGCGTCCCGTCTGCAATTCAGGCAGACCGCCCCTTCGTGAATCTCCACGTGATGAAACTCTGACGGAGCCGGACGATCTGCGCCCGCCCGCACGGGAACTGGTCCCGCCGGCAGTCCGGGCAGACCGCCCCTTCGTGAATCGCCACGTGATGAAACTCCGACCAGCCGGGCGACCTGCGCCCGCCCGCACGGGAACCGGTCCGGGCGGCAACTCAGGCAGACCGCCCCTTCGTGAATCTCCACGTGATGAAACTCCGACTCAGACGGCGATCTGCCCCCACCCGCACGGGAACCGGTCCCGCCGGCAACTCAGGCAGGCCGCCCCTTCGTGAATCTCCGCGTGATGAAACTCCGAGCCTGACGATCTCTGCCCGCACGGGAACCGGTCCGGCCCGCAATTCAGGCAGGCCGCCCCTTCGTGAATCTCCGCGTGATGAAACTCCGAGCCTGACGATCTACGCCCGCACGGGAACCGGTTCCGCCGGCCGGACGGACGCGCACGGTGGTCGAGAGCCGTTCTCCCGGCGGCGCTGCTGCGACGACTCTGGGAGCCTGGCGTCGTCAGGTCGACGACGCCAGTCACCCAGACCTTGCGGGAGGCGTTCACCGGAGGACGTTCGCCGAGACAGCGGCTCCGCCACGGGTTTCATCACGTGGAGATTCAGGAAGGGCGTGCACCGGGCTGGTGGCGGCGGCCGGGGAGCCGCCGGTGGCCCCAGTGTCGCCGCATGGGTGCAGCGGGTTTCATCACGTGGAGATTCAGGAAGGGGCCGATCGGCCGGCACTGCGGAACCACTGCCGAACCACATCGCAGCGCCCCGCATAGGTTGCATGTGATGCCGCCAGCCGAACGTCCCCTCGTCAGCGTGTACGAGCCACTGCTCGGCACGGTGGTGGAGGTGCGCGTCAGCGGCGACGCGGCGGCGGCA
>JAOBWO010000450.1 GCA_025463415.1 Acidimicrobiales bacterium
AGGTGTGGCCGGTGATCGCGGCAGACCTGGGTGACGTCGAGCTGTTCAGCCTCGGTCTCGCTGGGCAGTGCCAGCTCGACCAGTTCGTCGCGCGCACGATCCGCGACATCCCTGTCGACGTCATCAGCCTCAAGCTCGGGATCAACATCGTCAACGGCGACGTCATGCGCGAGCGGACGTTCATCCCAGCGGTCCACGGTCTGCTCGACACCATCCGCGACGGACATCCGGACACCCCGATCCTCGTCGTGTCGCCGATCATCTGCCCGAGTGCCGAGCACCAGCCGGGACCGACGTTGATGTCCGCCGACGGCGGCTTCGACACCGTGCCGGGGATGGAGGCGATCCGCAACGGCTGCCTGACGCTCACTCGAATCCGCGAGCTGCTGGAGCAGCTCGTCGCCATCCGCCGCGAGCTCGGAGACGCGAACCTCCACTACCTCGACGGGCTGCAGCTGTTCGGCGCGGACGATGTCGGCGACCTGCCTGACCGGCTGCATCCGAACAACGATGGATACGCACGGATGGGCCGCCGGTTCGCTGCGCTCGCGTTCGGCGAGGGCGCACCGCTGGCCCGCTGACGGCCGCAGTCAAACTCGACTATCGTCCCGACGCGTGAGCTCGATCCGGTTGCTCGTCCTCGGTGTCGTCGACTTCGCCCAGCCCGTCCACGGCTACGACGTCCGGCGCGAACTGCAGGGTTGGCGCCTCGACGGATGGGTGAACGTCCAACCCGGCTCGATCTACTCGGCACTCAAGACGCTGGAGCGCGACGGCTTCATCGCAACCGTTGCGCCCGACTCGACCGAACCGACGGGCACGCTCAAGCGGCCTGAGCGCACCGAATACGTGATGACCGCGGAGGGCGACACGCATTTCCGGTCCCTGCTCCGCGCCGCCTGGTGGAAGGTGGAACGTGGTCAGGAGCCGTTCTTCCCGGCGATGTGCTTCCTGACCCAGATGAGCCGTGAGGAGCTCATCGCCGCGCTGCAGGCGCGGACGGCGCAGATGGAGGCCCAGGTCGCGGAGATGAAGTTCATCCGTTCGTCGATCCGCGACGGCGACACCGGTTCCACCGGTGGCATTCCCGAGCACGTCCGCGAGAACATCGACTTCGCGGTGATGCGCACCCGGGCCGACATGGAGTGGTCGCGGCAGTTCATGAAGCGGCTCCGTGACGGCGAGTACGTCCTCGCCGGCGAAGCTGCCGAGGCAGGGTCGACAGCGTGACCCGAACTCAAACTTGATCACGTTGTCTCGGCGAACCTCCGAGTTTGACCTCCGCGACCGCGGGGTACCGTCGGCAGGTGAGCGACCACCTTTCTGACGTACAGACCCTCCGCGCCAATGCCCGCGCCAACATGGACAAAGGCCCTCTCACCGAGGACTACGGCGCAGACCGGCAGCGGGTGATCGAGGTGCTCAACGAGGCGCTCGCCACCGAACTCGTGTGCGTGCTGCGCTACAAGCGGCACTACTACACCGCCGAGGGCATCAACTCCGCGTCGGTCGCTGCCGAGTTCCTCCAGCACGCGACCGAGGAGCAGGGACACGCCGACCTCATCGCGGCTCGCATCGTGCAACTGCAGGGCGAGCCCGACTTCAACCCTGCGACGCTCGTCTCGCGCAGCCACGCCGAGTACGTCGAAGGCACCGACCTGATCGACATGATCAAAGAAGACCTCGTCGCCGAACGCGTCGCGATCGCCTCGTACACCGAGATCGCCCGGTGGCTCGGCGACAACGACATCACGTCGCGACGGTTGATGGAGCAGATCCTCGCCGTCGAAGAGGAGCACGCGGACGATCTGCTGACCTTCCTGAAGCAGTTCGGGGTCGCTGTCTGACCCGTCGGGTCCATATGGTCGGGGCATGCCCGACGAGCCGTTGCACGCGATACCCGCCAAGCACATCTTCAGTGCCCACCTCGACGTCGGTACGCCGAGCTACGTCCGCAACGGTCCTGAGGGAACGAAGCTGATCGTCGCGATCACCGGTGGCACGATCACCGGTGACCGGGTCAACGGCATCATCGTCCCCAACTCGGGCGGCGACTGGGTGTCGGTCGGGGCGAATGGGAGCATGCGCATCGACGTGCGCTTCACGATCCAGACCGACGACGACGCGACGATCTACGTGTCCTACCGAGGCGTCCTGCAGAACCGACGGGCGATCTGCGCGCCCCTGTTCGAAACGGGCGCGGAGCAGTACGCCTGGCTCAACGCATCGCAGGGCATCGGGCTCGGCAACTCGAGCGAGCAGGGCGTCGACTACGACTTCTACCTGATCGACTGATCTACGCTCCCCCGCCGGGGGTTTCCAACATGTCACTACCGGTCGATGTCGACAGCTTGACTGCAGCGTGGGTCACCGACGCCTTGCGCACCCGGCACCCGCGTGCGCGCGTCGGCGAGGTGGAGGTGCTCGGCCAGCGCGGCAGCACCAACCACCACGTGCGACTCGGACTCACCTACGACGCTCGCGGCGACGAGGACGGGGGCGCCGCGCCGGACACGTTGTTCTGCAAGATGGCGTCGCTCGATCCGGCCCACCGGGTGGCCATCGGTGCCACGGGGATGGGAGCTCGCGAGGCGCGCTTCTACCGCGACCTCGCGCCGACGCTCGCGATGCGCACGCCCACGAGCTACTTCGCCGAAGCCGACGACGACGGCGCGTTCGTGCTGCTGCTCGAGGACCTCGCCGCTCCGGATGCGCGATGTCCGACGGCACCTGGGGGATCCCGGTCGACCTCGCCGCCAAAGCGCTCGAGGACCTCGCCAACCTGCACGTGCACTTCGAGGACACCACTCGGCTCGACGCGGTTCGTCCTTGGGTCACCGCCAACCCCGCTGGTGCGATCGAGTTCACCGCGGGGATGCTGCGCCACGTCATCGACGAGCATCGCGACGTGTTGTCCGACGCGTACGTCGCGGTCGGCGAGATGTACATCGCCGATCCGCTGGCCGTGATCGCGCTCTGGCAGACGGGGCAGCAGACGCTCATCCACGGCGACGCCCACATCGGCAACCTCTTCATCGACGGGAACCGGGTCGGGTTCCTCGATTGGGGGCTGACCACGATCATGACCCCGATGCGCGACGTGAGCTACTTCCTCGGGATGGCCATGACCGCCGACGATCGTCGCGGCGCCGAGCCGGACCTGATCCGCCACTACCTCTCGGTGCGCGACGCACTCGGCGGAGCGACCATCTCCTTCGACGAGGCCTGGCAGGCGCATCGCGTGCACGCCGGCTACACGGTGCTGGCCTCGTTCTTGTCCCTCGTGCCGCCCTACAACGGTGAGGACCAGCGCGAGTTCTCCGACGCGTTCCGGAACAGGGCGATCACCGTCCTCGACGATCTCGACACCGTCGGCGCGATGGGCGCACTGCTCGGCTGATCATCAGGACGTCCGATCACGACGACTTCATCGTCAGCGCCTGCTTCCACCGCAGGCGCGAGCCGCGGTGGAGCAACGTGCGCCCGTAGACGGCGCCGGCGAGGCGCAACATGCCGATCGTGGCGACGAGCAGCAGCACGGCAGACAGCACGATCTCGACGACCGAGGCCGCGCCGATCGAGATCCGCAACGGCATCAGCAGCGGGGCGAACGGTGGCAGCACGGAGACGACCCTCGCCACGGTCGAGTACGGGGCGCCGCCGAGGGCGAACACCGTGAGGTAGGCCGCGGTGAACATCATCGAGATCGGTGCGGCAGCGCTCTGGGCATCCTCCTGACGCGACACGAACGAACCGGCGAGCGCGTAGAGGGTGCTGTAGAGGACGAACCCGACGACGAACCAGGCGATGGTGGTGGGCAACCCGAACCACACCGAGCTCGGCACGGTCGTGCCGGAGATCCGCAGTGCGACCACGCCCGTGAGGATCGCTGCGCCGAACTGGATCATCGCCACCACACCGATGCCGAAGACCTTCCCGGCCAACAACTGGTGGGCACGCACGTGGGCGAGCAGGACCTCGACGACGCCGGTGCTCTTCTCTTCGACCACACCGGTCAGCACCATCCCACCGAACGCGTTGATCGAGATGAACAACAGCACCGCGGCGGCCGAACCGACGAGTCGACCGACGTCGTCGTCGTGCGGCTTGGACGGCTCGAGCACGGAGGTCTGCAGGCCGCTGGGAGCGAGCACTGCGGTGATCTCGCTGTCGTCCAGCCCGGCAGCCCGTGCCGCGGCGCGCGACCGGGCCGACCTCCAGCCGGCTCCCAGCGCGGCAGCGAGGTCGTCGGGTGGGATCGATTCAGAGATCAGAGTGCCGGACGTCGTGTCGACGGCCGCGTCGTCGGCACCGGACCGGACGGCCGAAACCGCGGCATCGCGATCGGCCGTGGTGATGTGGATGTCGATCGACAGCGTGCGCGCTGCGGCGGCCACGGCTTCGGAGAAGCCGGCGGGCGTGGCTCCGATGAGCGCGACGTCGTAGCGAGGTCGTGAGTCGTCGCCACTGAGGGACCGGTGCAGGATGCCCGCACCGAGCACCCCGAGGCAGATCAGCACCGTCGTGATCCGGAACCCACGCGAGCGCACTCGCTGGCGGATCTCGCGCGACATCACCAGGCGGATCACCGCCAAACCGGTCACAGCGCCGCCGACGCTTCGGACGGTCGATCGAGCACGGACAGGAAGACCTCGGACAGGTCCGGCGGGGTGAACGAGAACTCGACCACGTGGCCGGCTCGTGAGGCGTCGGCCAGGACGGCGGACACATCGGTGCCGGCGTGCACGCGAACTCGCGTGGTGCGCGCCTGCCGTTCGATCACCTCGGCACCGGGCAGCACCGGCGCCCACGTCGTGTCGCCCGCGAACGTCACGTTGGCATATCGCACCGCCGAGCGCTCGCGCAGATCTTGGACGTCGCCCTCCATCACCACTCGACCGGCGTCGACGATCACGACGTCGCGGCTGATGTCGCTGACGAGATCGAGCTGGTGGCTGCTGAACAGCACCGAGGTGCCCCGACTCAACTCCTCGGCGAGGATCGTCTTCATCGTCTCCACGGCAACGGGATCGAGGCCGGAGAACGGTTCGTCGAGGATCAGCAGCTCGGGATCGTGCACGAGTGCGATCGCCAGCTGGACCCGCTGTTGGTTGCCGCTCGAGAGCGCCTGCACCTCGTCGTCGGCACGGTGGGAGATGTCGACCCGCCGCATCCAGGTTGCGGCCGCTTCGGCAGCCTGCGTCGAGCCGAGCCCCGCGAGCCGGGCGAAGTACACCAGCTGGTCGCGGACCGTCATCTTCGGGTACATCCCCCGCTCGGCCGGCATGTACCCGAACCGGCGGCGCGTCGCGGCCGTGATCGGTGCGCCCTTCCAGGTGATCGAGCCGGAGTCGATCGCGATCAGCCCCATCACCGCTCGCATCGTGGTGCTCTTGCCGGCACCGTTCGGTCCGAGGAAGCCGACGATCGCGCCCGAACCGACGCTCAGGCTGACGCCATCGAGCGCAACCACGTCGCCGAAGCGTTTGCGGACCTCGCCGACCTCCAGCACGCCCACGTTCTATCCGTCGCGCGTGCCCATTGCCACACACCTGGTCGTAGCCCAACGCCGCGCCTGGTCATTACGATACGGAACAGTCTAGTATCGAAATGGAAGGCGGGCCGATGAGCACTGCAGAGATGGCAGCCCCACACACCGCGGCGGCGGGTGTGGACGCCGAGATCGACCCCGCCATCCATGCCCGACGCTGGTGGATCCTCGGTGTGCTGTGCTTGTCGATGACGATCATCGTGATGGACAACACCATCCTGAACGTGGCGATCCCGAAGTTGATCACCGACCTCAACGCCACGAACAGCCAGGTCCAGTGGATCATCGACTCGTACACCATCGTCTTCGCCGGCCTCCTGCTGACCACTGGCAGCCTCAGTGATCGCTTCGGTCGCAAGGGTGCGCTGCAGGTGGGCATCGTCCTGTTCGGCATCGGCTCGGTCGCCTCCGCCTTGGCCACCTCCGCGTCGCAGCTGATCGTGACGAGGGCGTTCATGGGGATCGGCGGCGCGCTGATCATGCCGTCCACCCTGTCGCTGCTGACCAACACCTTCCGCGATCCGAAAGAGCGTGGTCGGGCGATCGGGATCTGGGCCGGCTTCTCCGGCGTGGGCGTGGCCGCAGGTCCACTCGTCGGCGGGCTGTTGCTCCGGCACTTCTCGTGGAGCTCGGTGTTCTGGGTGAACATCCCGATCGGGCTGACGGCGCTGGTGGCCGGCGCGTTCCTGCTGCCGAAGTCGCGCGAGGACCGTGCCGACAAGCTGGATCCGGTGGGCTCGGTGCTGTCGATCATCGGCCTCGCCACGTTCCTCTACGGCGTCATCGAGGTGCCCGAGAAGGGATGGACGAGTGGAGGGGTGCTGGCCGGTTTCGGCTTGGGCATCGCCGGCATCGCCGCGTTCATCCTCTGGGAGCAGCGCATCGACCATCCGATGCTCGACATGAGGTTCTTCAAGAACCCTCGATTCACCGCAGCCAACACCGCCGTGACGTTCACGTTCTTCGCGATGTTCGGATCGCTGTTCTTGATGACCCAGTACTGGCAGTTCGTCCAGGGCTACAGCCCGCTGTCGGCCGGCGTGCACCTCATCCCGTACGCGATGGGGATGATGGTCGTCGCCCCCCTGTCATCCCGACTGGTGGAGCGGGTCGGCTCCAAGCGCGTGATCACTTTCGGCCTGTTCGTCGTCACCTGCTCGCTGATCGCGCTGTCGTTCCTGTCCCGGGACACGCCGTACTGGTTGGCGATCATCCCGTTCTGCGGCATGTCGGCGGGCATCGGCCTGACCATGCCGCCGGCGACGGAGTCGGTGATGGGCTCACTCCCTCGCGACAAGGCCGGCGTGGGTTCGGCCGTCAACGACACGACCCGGCAGATGGGTGGCGCCGTCGGGGTCGCGCTGATCGGCAGCGTCGTCTCTAGCATCTACGCCAGCCACGTCGATTCTGCCGGGGCGCGGTTCCACCTCGCCGGTGCGCAACTCGCTGAGGCCAGGTCGTCGCTGGGCGGCGGCCTGAAGGTCGCCCGGTCGCTGGGCCAGAGCGGGATCGAATTCTCCAACGCGGTGAAGACGGCGTTCGTCACCGGCCTCAGCTCCGGACTGCGGATGGCTTCGATCTTCGTGGTGTTCGCCGGGTTCGTCGTCTGGCGCTACCTCCCCGCTCGCGCCACCGGTGAAGACACGTCGCCGGCGGCCTCGCCGGAGGAACTCGTCGAGCTCACCGATTCGCTCGTGGCCGGTGAGTGAGCGACCGCGATGAGCGCTGCCACGGTCACCACCGTTCCTGCCACCGTTCGAGCCACCGTTCCAGTCGGCGAAGGCGCGACAGTCGCCCGACGCGGCCGCCCGCGCGACGCACGCTGTGACGAGGCCATCCTGCACGCCACACTCGAAATGTTGAACGAGGGCGGCGCGGGCAGCGTCTCCATCGACGGGGTGGCGGCACGCGCCGGCGTCGGCAAGGCCACCATCTATCGACGTTGGTCGTCGAAGGAGGCCCTCCTCCTGGAAGCGATGGGCACCGACACCCGCGCGCTGGAGAGCCCCGATCTCGGATCGCTGCGGGCCGACCTCGAGGCCTACTTCTGGGCGCTGCTCGACCGGCTGAAGGCCAACCCGAACACCGATCTCCTGCCCCACCTGATCGAGGCCGCGTGCTACGACGCCGAGGTCCGCAACTCCCTCGACGAGTACGTCAGCAGCCGCCAGAAGCCGTTGCGGGTCATCCTCCGCCGGGCCCAGCAGCGTGGCGAGATGGCGGCGAACGTCGATCTCAAGGTGATCGTCGACGTGCTCGTCGGTCCCCTCTTCTACCGTCGGCTGCTCACCGGAGACCGGCTCGACCGGGCCTACGTCAACAAGCTCCTCGACATCGTCCTTTCGCCGGCGCTCCTGCTCGTGCCCTGATCGGCTAATGTCCGGCAGATGCCGGATGTTCTACGACAACGGGACGTTCCCGCTCGGCCGACGCCAGATTATCCACTCGCCGAGCGGGTCGACATCACCACCCACGCCCAGATGAAGGCCATCGCCGAGCCGACGCGGAACGCGATCGCGCTGCTGCTCCTGGAGCGTGCCGCATCGACCACGGAGCTGGCGATCGCCCTCGGCAAGCCGAAGGGAACGGTCGACCACCACCTCAAGGTGCTCGCCCGGGCCGGTCTGGTCCACGTCGTGCGCACCCGGCAGGTGCGGGCGATGACCGAGCGGTTCTGGGGTCGCACGGCGCGTACGTTCATGTTCGAGTCGTCGAGCAGCTCGACCCCGACCTCGATGTGGATGGTCCGCGACGCGCTGGAGGAGATGTCGCGAGTGATGCCTGAGACACGCCAAGCCGAGGACGATGCCGGTCCGGAGCAGGATGGCAAAAACGGTGTTCCGGACACGGTCTTTGCGACGTTCCGCCACGCGCGGATCCCCGCCGATCGGGCCCGTGAGTTCGGCGAGCGGCTGTACGCGCTGTCCGACGAGTTCGTCTCCGCCGAGCGTGGGGGCGACGTCATGTTCGGACTCCTCCTGACGCTGTATCCCACCGACCTGCCGATCCTTCCGGAGCCCGTGGCATGAGTGCCACCGATGCGCGCGCCACCTCGCGCGCCAAGCGGCCGTCGCTGGGCCCGAACTACCACCGCGTCTACACCGCCAGCCTGATCTCCAACCTCGGCGACGGTGTCGCCCAGATCGGCTATCCGTGGCTGGCTTCCGCCGTGACCCGCAACCCGCTGCTGATCGCGGCAGTCGGTGTCGCTCAGCGCTTGCCGTGGCTGGTGTTCACCCTGCCGGCCGGGGTCATCACCGATCGGGCCGATCGGCGCAAGGTGATCGTGTTGATGGACGCGTGCCGGGCCGTGATCACGCTGCTGGTCGCCATCGCCGTGTTGGGACTGGGCCGCGGGCTGCCGGAGCCGGACGCGCTCAAGACGGTGATCGGCACCAAGCTCAGCCTCTACCTCGTGCTGCTCATCGCCAGCCTGCTGCTCGGGTTCGCCGAGGTGCTCCGCGACAACTCGGCACAGACGATCGTGCCCTCGATCGTCGCGCCCGACGACCTCGAGCGCGCCAACGGGCGGATGTGGTCGGCCGAGCAGGTGGCCAACACCTTCGCCGGACCACCCCTCGGCAGCGCCTTGATCGCCGCTGCGTTCTTCCTGCCGTTCGTCGTCGACGCCGTCTCCTTTGCCGTGGCCGCAGCGCTGGTGGCGCTCGTCGTCGGCCAGTTCCGCGCCAAGCCGCTGAACCCGGCCGGCTCGGCACCGGCCGAGCCAGGCGCGTGGAAGGTCGAGCTGAAAGAGGGTGTGCGCTGGCTGCTCGGCCACGATCTGCTCCGGCCGATGGCGATCATCCTCGGGATGCTGAACATGGTCGGCGCGCTGACCGCGGCGACGCTCGTGCTCTTCGCCCAGGAGGTGCTGCGCACGTCGCCGATCGAGTTCGCGATCTTGATGATGGGCGGCGCGGTCGGTGGCGTGGCCGGCGGCTATGTCGCCCCGTGGGTTCGGCGGCGTTACGGAAGCGGCACGTGCTTGATGATCACCCTCGTCACGGGAGCGCTGACCCCGATCCCGATCGGGCTGACGTCGGCGTGGCCGATCGTGTTCGCGATGTTCGCGATCGCGACGCTGACGGGCGTCATGTGGAACGTCGTCACCGTGTCCCTGCGCCAGACGATCATCCCCGACGAGCTGCTCGGCCGGGTCAACAGCGTCTACCGCTTCTTCGCATGGGGGATGATCCCGATCGGTACCGCGCTCGGCGGGCTCACCGTCGTGCTCGTCGAGCAGCACCGGAGTCGGGAGACAGCACTACGAGCTCCGTTCTTCCTCGCCGCTGCGCTCGGCGCGCTGATCGCCGTCTACGCGGTGCCGCGACTCACGACGGAGCGCCTCGACACCGCCAGAGACGAAGGCATCGCCGCCCGCGCAGCCCGTGCAGCCCTCGCCGACCGGGCTGCCCCCGTCGACCCGCCCGGCGACCAGACGACCGAGCCGTCGGCGCCGTTGGACCAGTAGGGTGCCGCGCATGCGCGAAGCCGTCACGGTCCACATGAACGCCACGCCCGAAGCCGTGTGGGACCTGGTCAGCGACGTCACCAAGATCGGCCGCTTCAGCCCCGAGACGTTCGAGGCCGAATGGCTCGAAGGTGCCACGGGTCCCGCCGTCGGCGCCCGGTTTCGCGGCCACGTCAAGCGCAACGGGATCGGCCCGGTCTACTGGACATCCAGCTCGGTCACGACGTGCGAGCCGGGTCGCGAGTTCGCGTTCGGCGTCGGCAAGCCCGGTAAGCCGCTCAGCATCTGGGGCTACTGCATCGAGCCGGCGGGCGACGGCGTCGACGTCACCGAGTCGTTCACGCTCACCCCGACGCTCGGGTTGCGCCTCTACTGGGCGCTGATGGGCTGGTCGCGTGGCAAGACCAACCGTGAGGACATGCGCACGACCCTGGAGCGGATCAAGGCCGCTGTCGAAGCCGCCTCCTGACCGCGGCGCAGGGCGCTCGCTACGCTCCGAGGATGTCCGACACCGCGATCCGGGGCGTGGCCAAGGCCATGATCCACACGTTCTTCCGGCGCGTCGAAGTCGACGGTCTCGAGCTGCTGCCGGTCAGCGGTCCGGTGATCACGGTGGCCAACCACGCCAACGGTCTGGTCGACGGGCTGTTGCTGATGTCGACGCTGCCACGCTGGCCGAGGTTCCTCGGCAAGGCCACCCTGTTCCGCATCCCTGGGCTGAAGCCACTGCTCGGGCTGGCCGGTGTGATCCCCGTCCATCGCGCCAAGGATGCCAAGCCAGGCGAGACCGACCGCGCGGCGCAGAACGATGCGACCTTCGCCGAGTGCCGTCGGCTGCTCGGCCAGGGTGCCGTCGTGTCGATCTTCCCGGAGGGCATCAGCCACGATCTCGACACACTGCAGCCACTGCGCACCGGCGCCGCACGCATCGCGCTGTCCGCCGCGGCGGAGGGCGCCACCGGGATCAGCATCGTGCCGATCGGACTCGCCTACGACGCAAAGGCCACGTTCCGCTCGCACGCGCTCGTGACCATCGGTGATCCGATCCCGGTCGACCAGTGGGCCGACGCCTACCGATCCGATGAACGGGCCACCGTTCGGGCCTGCACCGATGCGATGACCGAAGGGCTGCGTGCCGTGTCGCCGGATCAGACCGAGCTGCCCAGCCCAGCGGCGGTCACGAGACGTCTCCGGTTCGCAACGGCCGTTCGCTCGGCGCGCGACGTCAGCCCGCGACCAGCGCTGTTGCTGGCTGCGCCGATCGCGCTCATCGGCGCGATCGTGCACGCCGTCCCGTACCAGATCGTCAAGCGCCTGGCTCGCCTGCCCAAGGATGAGAGCATCCGCTCCACGGTGAAGCTGCTCGGGTGCACGGCACTGTTCCTCGTCGAGTGGACAGGCATCGCTGCCTACACGGCGCGCAAGCGAGGGCCGTTCGTCGGGCTGGTCGCGCTGGCAGCGGCGCCGGCGACGGGCTACGTCGCGGTGCGGTTCGCGGAGACGCTTCGCGATGCCACGGCCGATCAGCCGGCAGCTGTGGGTCGAACTCGCGGGTGACGACGCATGTGCACGTCGTGAACACCTGACGCACACGGTTCGGCCATCATGTTTCGTTCGGCTCGAGACCGAACGTTGCGAAGCCGGCGACCCCTGGAATCGGTGCATCTGGTGATGTGTCGATCGGCGGGGAGGGCAGGTGGTTCAGCATTGCGTACACGGCTCCGCTCCACGTCAAGAAAATAACGACTGCGATCGCGACCACGCCACCGTGTGCCCAAACGCAGCCCTCTTGAAACTGTCCAGTTGATCCGTGCACGGGCAACCGCCCCGGACACGTGAAGCCTGAGCCGGCCGGGAGTGCCGGGCAAGGCGTTGCAAGGGCAGCCAGGCTCACCTTGTAATGCTGCGGACGCCTCGGACGATCTCAGACCGAGGGTTCCTCCACCCTGCCCGGAACCGTCGCGAACGACGACCTTCCTTTGGCGCTCGCGCGTGCTCTGCATTTGCTCATTGATGGACGTCATCGCGCGCGCATGGAGCTCCATTCACGAGATCCACACGGGCTCCACAGTTCACCTCGGCCGTGTTTACGACACCCGTGAATCGGACATTCGTACTCCAACACATTCGGCGATGAACGATCATCGCCGAACTACAAAGGAGAAAGACGTGCTCGGATTCATTCTTTATCTCGTCGTGATCGGCCTCGTTGCCGGATTCATCGCTCGGGCGGTCGTGCCCGGCAAGGATTCGCTGTCGGTCGGCGGCACCATCCTGCTCGGAATCGTGGGCTCGTTCGTCGGTGGGTTCCTCGGCTACGTGCTCACGCACCACGACGCCAACGACGGCGCAATCCAGGCATCGGGCATCATCGGCTCGATCCTCGGTTCGATCGTCGCACTGCTGGTGTACCGGGCCGTCAGTGGCCGCGGCCACCGGCACGTGCTCTAGGAGCCAGCCATGACTGACATCGATCCCCGGATCCAACCCGTCGTCGGTAACCGGACCGTCACGGCTGTCGACGGACGCACGTACGTAGAAGCGCCTGTCGCAACCGCTCGCGTTGCGGAGCCGATGGTGGCGACGCCAGTCGCCGCAGGGCGAGTAGAGACTACGCACGGACGGCGGTATGCCTTCGACTCGATCATCGTCGGCCTCGTCGGCCTCGCCCTGTTGACCGTCGGCTTGATCGCCGCCGTTCGCGCCGGGTTCGACGGTTCGATGAGCACTCCAGTGGTGAAGGTGCTCGGTTTCACCCACACGACCACCCTGGGCCTCATCGAGATCGCCATCGGGGTGTGCCTGCTGATCGCGGCTGCCGCGACCAGTCGTGGGGCCGCCGTGTTCTTCGGGCTCGTGCTCGGCGTCGGTGGCATCGTCGGAGCGGTGCAGACGAAGTCGTTCCGCAACGACCTTGCCCTGCAGTCCAGCCTGGCGTGGACGGCCGTGGTGGCCGCTGCAGTGGTGGTGCTCGTCAGCCTGCTCGTGCCCAGGATGACCACGAGAACCGCTCGCGTCGAGTCGATCTGACTCGACCGGGCGAGGAACGATCGGGCGGACGGCTTCACCGTCCGCCCGATTCGCGCGTCGGGCCGCGCGTCGGCCGCAAGTTGGTCACGGCTCGTCCGTCGTCGAGCTGAGCCGACCCGGTGCTGTCGCCGACGGCGAGTTGCCCGTGTGACCCGGCGCTGTCGCTGACGGCGACTCCCCCGTATGACCCGGCGCTGTCGCTGACGGCGACTCGCCCGTATGACCCGGCGCTGTCGCTGACGGCGACTCGCCCGTATGGGCCGGAGCGGTGCCGGACGGGTTGTCGATCCCGACACCCGGCGCGGTGGGCGGGATCACCTGGGGGCCACCGGCCGCAATGGGATCCGGTGGTGCGGATGTGATCGGTTCCGTCGGTGTGACGGAGCCGGCCACGGTCGCGTCGGGCACGCCGACAGTCGGGGCCGGAACATCGACGGTCGCAGCTGGAACGCTGACGGGTGCCGACGTCTCCGTCGGGGTGATCGAGCCTTCGGCTGACGGTGGCGTCGCCGTCGGGGACGGCTCGGTGCTGGAGACGGCCGTGGACGGGACGATGATCGACGGTGCGTGACGATCGGGCGTGAAGATGCGGGGCACGGTTCCGACCGCGGCCGCGCCTGCGGCAGAGACCAGCGTGGCCGCCCCGACGATGATGGTCGTCCGTCTCGCCAGCGATCGCCGTCGTCGAGGTTCGTCTGCCGGTCCGTGCGCGGTTGGCCGGGCTGCCGCCATCAGAGCCAGCACGTCGCCGCGCGCAGCCAGCTCGTCCGCTTCGGCGGGCCGGCGCAGCGTGCGAAGCACGCGGTCGAGGCGTCCGCTCGGGTCGAGCTCGGACGAGTCCTCGGCATCGATCGCGAGCAGAGCCTCCATCGCTTCGCGCCGGCGGGCACCCAGGTCGCGCCATGGGCCGCGATCGCTCATGGCTGCACCAACTGCTCTGCGCCCAAGCGGACGGCGAGGGTTCGCAGCGCCCTGTGCTGAGTGACTCGCACCCAGTTCGGGGAGCGCCCCATGATCGTCGCCACCTGCTCGGCGTCGAGGTCACCGAGCACGCGCAGGAGCAGCGCCTCTGCGTGTTCAGGTTTCAGGTTCGACGCGATCAACGAGGCCGCTGCCTGCCCGGACAGCGACTCCAGAGCGACATCCTCGGTCGTGTCCGGCGCCGGTCGCGACTCGAACCCGCCCGCGTCGACCACGTCGGTGCGTCGCCGCACGGCGGTGCGGCGATGGTCGGCGAGGCGGTTGCGAACGATCGCGAAGCACCAGGCCCTGAACTGCGACCACCCGCCGTCGAACGTCGCGATCGACGCGGCCACTGCCACCCACATCTCCGACGCGATGTCATCGGCGAACCGGGGCTCCTGAGCGCGGAGGTACCGGAGGATCCGCGGCTGCAGCTCCTCGAACAGGCGAGCGACGGCAGCATCGTCGTGGCGCGCAGCGCGGACCACGGCATCCAGCGGATCACAGCCCCCTGCGTCCGGATCCGAGCTCGGCACGACATCCAACGCCAGGCAATGCCCCGACAGCACCGCCGTCAGCCATCCGTGCGCACCAGATCTCGACTCCGGCGTCGCCGAACGATCTCTCGTCGGCGCGACCTCGGTCGATCAGAGCCGGCGGTAGCGACGCACGGCGATCGGCGAGAGCACGATCGCGATCCCCAGTGACCAGGCCAGTGAGATCAGCACCTTGTGCGCTGTCGGCCCGCCGAGCATGCACGCACGCACCGCGTCCGCTGCTGCGCTGACCGGCTGGTGCCGCGCCCACGCCTGCAGCCAGCCGGGCATCTTCGCCGGATCGACGAATGCGTTGGATGCGAACACCAGCGGCGCCAACATCGGGAACGCGGCGGCTTGCGCTGCCTCGCCGTTGGAGACCGACAGCCCGATCAACGCGAAGATCCAACTCAGGGCGAAGCCGAACAGGACCAACATCAACACACCGAGCGCGACCATCACCACGTTGGTGTGCGCACGGAAGCCGACTGCGTAGCCGATCGCCAACATCAGCACCACGACGAACACGTTGCGCGTCGTGTCCGCCAGGACCCGCCCGCCGAGCACTGCGGACCGGGACATCGGCAACGAGCGCAGCCGCTCCAGCAAGCCCTTGCCCTTGTCCTCGGCCAGCCCGATCGCGGTGTTGAGCGCGCCGAACGCGCAGGTCTGGACGAAGATGCCGGGCATCAGGTAGTCGACGTAGGAGTGGCCGGGGATGCTGATCGAGCCACCGAAGACGTAGCGGAACATGAGCACGAAGATCGTCGGCTGCACGATCGCGAAGACCAGCAACTGTGGCACCCGGCGAATGGTGGTGAGGTTGCGCCACGTCATCGTGAGCGTGTCGCGCACGGCCCACAGCGCGCCGTCGCCGGGCATCGGGACGGCGGGACTGGTCGGCCGGAAGCCGGTGTTGCTGCCGTCGGTGAGGGTGGTGGTGGCGGTCATGCCGTTGGTCCTGTCAGGCTGAGGAAGACGTCGTCGAGCGTCGGCTCGTGGAGATCGATGCGCGTCGGAGAGAGCCCGGCGGAGTCGAGTGCGTTCAGCGCGTCGCGCACGGTCGTCGGGCCACCGCGCAGTGGCATCGCCAACCCGTGGTCGTCCTCGGGCAGGATCGTCGCGGCGTGCGTCGCCAGCACGGCAACAGCGCTCGCCGCAGACACAGCGTCCGCGAAACCGAGCACGACCGTGGTCTCGCCGAGCCGCGCCTTCAGCTCCGCAGCCGTGCCCTCCGCCGCGATCACGCCGTGATCGATCACGATGATCCGATCGGCCAAGCGGTCCGCTTCCTCGAGGTACTGGGTGGTCAACAGCACGGTCGTCCCATCGGCGACGAGGCCGCCGATCACCTCCCAGAGCTCCTGGCGGCTGGCCGGGTCCAGCCCCGTGGTGGGCTCGTCGAGCAGCAGCACCGGTGGATGCGTCACGAGTGCAGCACCGAGATCCAGCCGGCGGCGCATGCCCCCGGAGTAGGTGCGCGCCGGACGGTTGGCGGCATCGGAGAGGTGGAACTGATCGAGCAGTTCGGTCGCCCGGACACCGGCCGCCGCCTTGCTGAGGTGGTTGAGCCGACCGACGAGGATCAGGTTCTCGCGACCGGTGAGGTTCTCGTCGACGGCTGCGTACTGCCCGGCCAGCCCGATGCTGCGGCGCACGTTGCGCGGTGACGCAACGACGTCGAAGCCGGTGATCTCGGCACGCCCGGCGGTGGGCTGGAGGATCGTGGTGAGGATCCGCACCGCGGTGGTCTTGCCCGCGCCGTTCGGACCGAGGAGGCCGAGCACGGTGCCCTGCGGGACCTCGAACGAGACGCCCTTCAGGGCCTCCACATCGCCGAAGTGCTTGACGAGGCCCTCGGCGACGATGGCCGGGTTTCCGGTGCCGGTGATCCGCGTTGCCGTGACTCCACGAGATGGATGACTCATGTGCTGCACATTAGCCAATCATTGGTAATTGTCAACCTTTTGTTCGCATCGATCATTGGTAGAGTCGAACTATGCCCGCCGTCCCCGATCCCGTGCTCGACCAGATCTGGACGAAGCTGCAGCCGCTGTTCCTCGGCAAGCGCGATCAGTTCTTCCAGGCGATGGCCCGCCACGGCCTCACGCCGCCGCACGGTCAGACGCTCACGATGTTGGCCGCCGGTCCGCTGCGCATGCGCGACATCGCAGATCAAATGGTGTGCGACG
>JAOBWO010000015.1 GCA_025463415.1 Acidimicrobiales bacterium
GTACCGTGCCGTCTCGTGGCCGTCGACGAGAAGCTCCCGATCAAGATGCTCAACGATCGGTTGCTCGTCCAGATGCCCGACCGGGAAGGCGAGCGACGCTCGATGGGGGGCATCGTCATCCCCGCCACCGCGCAGGTGTCCAAGCGGCTGGTGTGGGCAGAGGTCGTCGCGCTCGGCCAGAACGTTCGTGGCGCCGAAGTCGGCGACCGCGTGCTGTTCAGTCCGGAGGACCGCTACGAGGTCGAAGTCGGTGGCAAGGACTACATCATGCTGCGCGAGCGAGATCTCCACGCCGTAGCCGCCAAGCACTACGAAGGCAGCACCGGTCTGTACCTATAACGCCGGCAACGCGATGTGCGCTGCCGTTTGGCCATTGCGCAGGAGTCACCGGCGATGCAGGATTGCGCCGGTGCACGGGACGGCTGGGTCGAAGGTCTGCAATCGGGTCCGGCGCGCCTTGGTGGTGGTCGCCGTGCTCGCCGTCGCGTTGTCGTCGCCGTCCGCGGTGTCGGCGACGACCCCGCCACCGCCGGCGTCCGGCGGCACACCCCTCGTTTCGCCCGGTGGGGGTGCGCTTCTCAGCGATCCGCTCGTCATCGGCAGCGACGCAGTCGGCCGCGGCGCGTTGCAGATGATCGACGGCGCGATCTCCAACCAGGTGTCCTTCTTCGACGACGCACCTCCCGAGCTCTCGCTCCGCGCCGTGACCCTCGTCCGTGACACGCACACCGGCGGCTACTCGGCGGTGCTGAGGTACCGGGTGCCGATCGTGCAGCTGCACTCGTGGCGCGGCACCGCGGTGCGGATGACGCAGACGATCATCCTCCGCCCGCCGACAGGCGACCCGATGGCGGTCCAGATCCAGGCCGACGGCACCACGGCGGTCGGAACGTGGGACGGGCAGACGTTCACCCCGACGGCCCCAGGCGATGGAGTGTTGGTCGGCAACGTCGCCGTGATCAGCGTTTCGCCCAGCCTCGGCGTGACGCCCGAGTGGACGGTGCAGGCCTTGGTCGAGGTGGTCGCCGATGGGCAGTTCCGCGACTCCAGTCCGACCACGGGGTTCGCCGCCGGCTCGTCGATCGTGCCCGTGGGCTACCTCACCGGCGAGAGCGATCCGACCGCCACCGTTTCGCTGACCGATGCACGAACCACCCTGTCCCCACCGACCGGCGCGCCGGATTCGTCGGCGATCCCCGACGGCGTCCGGGTGACAGCGGTCCGGTTCGAGGGCACCGGGACGGACCGTGTGCTCGCGATCGACACGGTCGGCAACCCGAGGGACGTGCCGCTCTCCGCGAGCGCATACATCTCGGTCTCGTTCTCGCTCGACGGGTTCAGCGCGCTCGACCCTGCCCAGCAGGGAAACCTGGTGTGGTTCCCGAACCAGACCGACGACGCACGGATCAACTTCCCCGACGGCAGCAGTGAGCAGGTCCCGACGACGGTTGCCGACCATGGTCTTCGCCTCGCGCTCGGCAGGGCCGTGAGCTCGCCGCCGCCCGTCGGCGGCAAGCAGACCTCATCGCCACCGATGAACGAGCTCGTCGGCTCGTCGGAGGTGCTGCTCGGCACCGACGAGAACGTCAGCTCCACCGACGGCATCGCGGTGGCCGACTCGACTCCTCACACCCTGACCCCGGTGACCGTGGCGATCGACCGTGGTGCGGTCACGGTGACCGAGCCGGACAGCACGGCGGTGACCGGCTTCGTCGACGCGGAGGGCTACTTCGTCGCGTACAACGACACCGAGAACTACACCGGCACGATCGATCAGACCGGCAACGTCGTGGTCTACCGCACGGTCGTGTCGGGTCCGGGTAACGGTGCGAGCGGCTTTCGTGCGTCGCCGCGACCCGACGTCGTCGGGGTGGACGTCGACGGCGATTACACGATCTTCGACCTCCCGGGCCAAGCAACGACCACAGTGACCACTTCATCGCTGTCGTTCCTGAAGAACCACGGGCCGCCCCCGGCGCTGCCGGAGGGTGCGATCGACACCGGGTACACGCTGTTCGTGCCGCTGCTTCCGCCGCTCGCCTTCGCCGCGACCCAAGGTGAGCCTGCTCAACCCGCTGGTGCGCAGGCCGGAGGTCCGGATTGGCCGTTGCTGCCCCTGACGAACAAGCCGCCATCGGCCGAGCCCGATGTCGAGGTGCTGGTCGCCGGAGGCATGAGCACCGACACCGGGCAGAACGAACTGCTGTCGCCTTGGCTCGATGCCGTCGCGATCACCCGCGCGCCGGCCGCCCCAGCGGTGGTCACGACGACCACCGTGACCGCCACCACCACCGCCTCGACGAACGCCGCGTCGGCGTCGTCCCTCCCAGCGGCCACGACGATCGTGACCATCGCGACAGCAGACGCGGCAGTCGTCGCGACGAGCCCCGGCGCGCCACCAACGACCCCGGGCACGGTGCCAACGGTCGTCAGCGACGGCTCTTCCGGGTCGGACGGTTCCAGCGCGCCGATCGTGATCGTGGTCGTCGCCGCGGTGTTGGCCGCAGCCGGCGCAGGCATGTGGTCCGTCGCCAGGCGCAAACGCCGGGCCATCCAGCCAGCCGCGTCGGCGCCACGCGTCCGGGGGGTGCCCGGAGCCTCCACCCACCGCGTCTCGGACCCGGTCGCGGGCATCGGGCTCGGGGTGAGGATCGCGCCCGGACCCCCGACCCACACTGCACGCCACATCGACCCCGAAGAGGACAGCCCATGACCACCTCCGACATGTCAACGGAGACGCCGCGCCTCACGGCATGGGACCTGTTCTTCGAGGACGCAGCGACGGCCGAGCACTCGCTCCAGACGGCACTGACCGACACCGGACTGTTGAAGACGTTGCCCGAGGGCGCGCCGGTGCTGCAGGCCGCGGCGGCGAAGTACCTGATGACGCAGGTGGCGCAGCAGGTCCTGCAGTTGCTCCAGGCGCTGCCGATGGGCGACATGCTGAGCGGCGGTTGGGGCCACCTGCAGGCCGTGATGCAGGCGAAGGCGGCGACCAAGCTCGACGGCAGCAGCCGGCACGTCGCGCTGGCGGCACACGAGATCTCGTTCGGCAACGAGCCGGCGGTCGAGATGTTGCTCGACGAGGTGCCGGTGCCGTTCTTGCGCTTCGCGCTCGAAGCAGCGTTCTCGATCCAGGCGTGCGACCTGGAGATCGCCGGGGGCGAGATCGGTCACGTCGGGCTCGGCTCGACCGGCGTCCAGGCGACGCTGCGCTCGAACGCGATCACCTTGCTGCACTGCCCGCTGAAGCAGCTCGACATCGGGCGGATCTTCGCCGCGGGTGATGGTGCCGACGCGAGGTGATGGGTTGACCGCCGGTCCGAATTGGATCGGTCGGCGGGGGAACGGCACTCGTAGCATGGGCGCATGCCAACCGGAGTTCGCATCGACGCGACGCCCGAACAGCTCGACGCGGTGAAGTACGACGCGTCGGGACTCGTTCCAGCCATAGCCCAGGACATCGCCACCAAGGACGTCCTCATGATGGCGTGGATGAACGCGGAGACCTTGCGGATGACGCTCGAGGAGGGCCGGATGGTCTACTGGAGCCGGAGCCGCCAGGAGGTCTGGCGCAAGGGGGACACGAGCGGCGACCGTCAGTTCGTTCGCGAGGGCAACTACGACTGCGACGCCGACGTGCTGCTGTTCCTCGTCGAGCAGGAGGGCAACGGCGCCTGTCACACGGGCGCGTACAGCTGCTTCTTCACCCGGCTCGGTGCCGATGCCGCTGCCCCGGCAGCCGTGTCGCCTTCCGGGGCGAACTGAGCGTGTCCGAGTTCCGCCTTCGTCCGACGCGCGCCGAGTTCCACGAGCTTGCTGCGCAGCACACGGTGCTGCCGGTCTGGACCGAGCTCCTGGCCGATCTGGAGACACCGGTCGCCGCGTACGCCAAGCTGGTCGGTGACGGCGACGGGTTCCTGCTCGAGTCCGTGGAGCACGCCGAGCGCTGGAGCCGGTACTCCTTCGTCGGTCGCCACCCGCGGGCGACGATGGTGCTCCGCGACGGGCAGCTCAGTGTGGACGGCGATCTGCCCGCCGGCGTACCGACGGACCGGGGCATCCTGGCCGCGATGGAGGCGATCCTCGATGTGTTGGGGGCGCCGCTGTTCCCCGACCTGCCGCCATTGCAGGGCGGGCTGATGGGCTTCCTCGGCTACGACGTCATCCGCGAGGTCGAACACCTGCCCGACGTGCCGCACGACGACGTTGGCATGCCCGACGCGATCATGAGCATCATCGGATCGCTCGCCGCGTTCGACCACTGGCTGCAACGGGTGTACCTGATCGAGAGCGTGCCGGTGCTCGGCCTCTCCGCCGCAGAGCTGGACGTCGCCTACGACGAAGCGGCGGCACGGGTTCGCCAGACGGTTGCCGACCTCGGCCGCCCACTGCCCTACGTCCCGGTCGCTCCACCCGAGGTCGGCGACGAGCTGCCGGCGACGACGTCGTCGATGTCGCACGGCATGTACCAGCAGGCCGTCGAGGTGGCCAAGGAGCACATCCGCGCCGGGGACATCTTCCAGGTCGTGCTGGCGCAACGGTTCGACGTCGATCTGCAGGCCGATCCGTTCGACGTGTACCGCGTGCTGCGCCAGATCAATCCGAGCCCGTACATGTACTTCCTGCGCCATCCGCAGATCACGATCGTCGGTTCGTCTCCGGAGCCGATGGTCGTGCTGCGCCAGGGCAAGGTGACGTCACGTCCGATCGCCGGCACCCGCAAACGCGGCCGCGACGAGGATCACGATCGCCGGCTGGCCGGTGAGCTGAAGGAGAACCCCAAGGAGGTCGCCGAGCACATCATGCTGGTCGACCTCGCTCGCAACGACGTCGGTCGCGTCGCCAAGTTCGGCAGCATGCACGTCGACGAGCTGATGACCCTCGAGCGCTACAGCCATGTGATGCACCTCACCTCGCAGGTCTCCGGCGAGCTGGTCGAGGGCAAGGGCCCGATCGACGTGCTGCGCGCAACCCTGCCGGCGGGCACGGTCAGCGGTGCGCCGAAGGTGCGCGCGATGGAGATCATCGACGCGCTGGAGCCGGTCAAGCGCGGCCCGTACGCCGGGGTCGTCGGTTACGTCGACTTCAGCGGCAACCTCGACACCGCGCTGGCGATCCGGACGATGTTCGTCAGCGAGCACGGCGCGCACTTCGAGGCAGGAGCCGGCATCGTCGCCGATTCGGTGCCCGAGGACGAAGACCTCGAGTGCCACAACAAGGCCGCGGCGCTGCTCGCCGCGATCCCCGCGGCACGTCGCATGACCGCCAGCCGCCGAGCCACCGAGTAGGGGTGCCTCAGAGCGAGATGCCGGCCAGGACCAGCACGACGCTGAGGATCAGCAGGCCGAACGAGCCGACGATCCCGAGCGCCAGCAGCCCTGGAAGCGTCGTGACGGCCGTGATCGTCCGCCACAGGTCGAAGAGATCACGCTTGTGGCCGTCGACCGCCCGGCGCAACCCGACCAGCTCCTTGCCGAGTCCCGTCAGCGACGCCGACGCGGGGTCCTGCGGGTTCTCGGCGAGCAGGTACAGCTCGTCGCGCACCCCACGGTCACCGGTCAGCGACTGCAACTTGATCGCGATGCCTGGAATCGCCAACGCCGCTCGACGGAGGCGGCGGAACGCGGTCCACAGTGACCACGCCGGCGCTGCGCAGATCAGCAGACCGACGACGGCCCATCCGGCACGCCAGCCACCTTGGAAGACGAGCAGACCGACGAGGTAGGCCAGCCCGCCGGTGGCGCTGGACAGCAGGGCGACGCCACGGGCCACCGGCGTCGCCCGGTCGACGACCGCGGCGATGTGCCGGGTCGCGAGCTGGGCCACGTCCTGGAGGTTCGCCATGCCTGACGAGTGTGCCACAGCGGCTGTGCGCCCGTGCCGGTCGAGATCGTTCCCGTCGAGTCCGCGCGTTGGGTGCGGCCGGTTGGGATGGGCGCCGCTGCCAGCAGACTGTCGAGGTGACTGCCTTCTGGTGCGACGTTCCCCGTGATGTGCTCCGCGTGTCGGGTGTCGATGCGCTGACCTACCTGCAGAGCCAGATCAGCCAGGACATCCGCCAGCTCGGCGACGGCGGCACGACCTACACGTTCGTGTTGCAACCCACCGGCAAGGTCGAGGCCCTGGCCCGTGTCCACCGCGTCACGGCCGACGAGCTCCTGCTCGACACGGAGGCCGGTTTCGGCGAGGCGCTGAAGGCCCGGTTGAACCGGTTCAAGATCCGCGTGAAGGTTGATATCGAGTCCATGGACTGGCGGATGATCGCCGTCCGCGGCACCGATGTCGCTCCCGCCGGCTCGCTGCCGGCATGGGGCAGGCCGGATGCGCACGATCTGCTCGGCGAGGCGCCGCCCGCTCCCGATGGTGTTCGCCGCGGCACGCCGGCCGAGCTGGAGGCGGCTCGGATCGAGGCCGGCTGGCCGGCGATGGGCTCGGAGATCACCGACGCCACCATCCCGGCGGAGACCGGCGTGGTGCCGCTGGCCGTCAACTTCACCAAGGGCTGCTACCCCGGCCAGGAACTGGTCGAGCGGATGGACAGCCGCGGCTCCAACGCGCCCCGCTTCGTCCGCCGCCTGCGCGGTGAAGGTTCGGTGGCGAGCGGCGATCTGGTGAGGTACGGCGGCAAGGACGTCGGCGCGCTGACGTCTGTGGCGGACTCCGACGAGGGGTGGCTGGCTCTCGCCAGCATCGCCCGCGCCGTGCAGCCCGGCGACTCCGTCAGCGTGGCGGCCGAGGCCGGCTCGATCGACGCGGCTGTCGAGGAGCTGGTGATCCGATGAAGCACGCGTTGTTCGTCGCACCCTTCGGCGAGCTCGCCGACGCCCGGGTGTTGGCCGATGCGGCCCGGCATGCCGAGGAGATCGGCTGGGACGGCATGTTCCTGTGGGATCACATCCAGTGGAAGCCGGGGCTCGCCGTCGGAGATCCGTGGCTGTGCCTGACCGCGATCGCGATGGCCACGGACACGATGCGCATCGGCCTGCTGGTGACCCCGCTGACGCGGCGTCGTCCGCAGGAGCTGGCGCGGCAGAGCACCACCCTCGATCGGCTCAGCGGAGGCAGGCTGGTGTTCGGTGTCGGACTCGGCCACGACCGCATGGGCGAGCTGTCGTCGTTCGGTGAGATCGTCGACCCGGTCAGACAGGCGCAGCGGCTCGAAGAGGGGCTCGACGTGATCACCCAGTTGTGGACCGGCAACGAGGTCAACCATCGCGGAGCGCACTACACGGTCGATGGCGTCACCTTCACGCCGCGCCCGATCCAGCAGCCGCGCATCCCGGTGTGGGTGGCCGGGCGCACGCCCAACGCCGGTCCGACGCGGCGTGCGGCGCGTTGGGACGGCTACTTCCCGATCGATCTGTCGGTGGAGCAGGTGGTCGCGGAGATGGCCGTCATCGCCCAGCTGCGCGGATCGCTCGACGGATTCGATCTGGTGGTGACCCAGCC
>JAOBWO010000032.1 GCA_025463415.1 Acidimicrobiales bacterium
AACTGGGATCAGGACGCCACCGCCGTCAGCGAGCGGTACAGCGAGCAGGACCCGAACGACGTGCTGCCGGCGATCGCCCACGCGGCCGAGGCGCTGGCCGACCGGTTCGAGTCGGTGAGCCGCGATCAATGGGCTCGCCCCGGCACCCGCAGTGATGGCGCCAAGTTCACGGTGCACTCGTTCGCGCAGTACCTCATCCACGATCCCGTGCACCACCTGCACGACGTCCACGAGGGCTACGCAGAGCTCGCCGCCGCTCGGGCCTGACCATCCCGCCACGCCCAGACCACACACCCAGACCTCCGGAGGCGATGATGCGACGTGTGCACCTGATCGTTGCCGGTCTCGCCGGTTTGGCGCTGGTTGCCGGCTGCTCCAGCTCGGCGGGTACGGCACGGTCGGTCGCGCCGACAACACCGCCGGTCGCGACGCCCGTTCCGGCGGTCACGTCGTCGCCACCCGACACCGTGGCGGCGACCACCGTGAGCCCCACCACCGAGGCCGTCACCACCGACGTCGCTGGAGCCACCTCGACCACGGGGACCTCGACCACCGTCACCTCGACGACTGGGGCGCCGGCCACGACGCTCACGCAGCCCACCGGCCCGCTCACCGTCCAGCAGCTGCTCGACCTCGGCCGGCCGATCGTCCTCGCCCACGCGTCGGGTGAGGACCAGCATCCGCACTCGACGCCGTTCGGTTACGCGGAGAGCGTGCGCGAGGGAGTCGACATGCTCGACTTCGACGTGCAGCTGACCGCCGACGGCGTGCTCGTCGTGCAGCACGACGACACCACCGCGCGCACGACGAACGAAGACGTCGCCATCGCCGACACCGACTACGCCGACCTCGCCGCGCTCGACAACGCCTATTGGTTCACCACGGACTGCACGTGCACCGGGCAACCGGACGCGGCGTATCTCTACCGCGGCGTGCGCACCGGGGCCGTGCCTCCGCCGGCCGGCTACGCGCCGGACGACTTCATCATCCCCCGATTCAGCGACATCGCCGAACAGTTCCCGACGATGCCGGTCAACATCGAGATCAAGGGCAGTGGTGATCACGCGATCGCCGCGGCGAACGAGCTCGCCAAGGAGCTGACCGAGCTCGACCTGCTCGACAACGCCGTGGTCACCTCGTTCGACGACTCCGTGGTGGATGCGTTCCACGCTGCCGCGCCGACGGTGGAGGTCACCCCCGGCCTGCAGCTGTCGTCCGACTTCATCCTCGACGGCAAGCCGCTGCCGGCCGGGATGCGGATCCTGCAGCTACCCGTCGACTACGGCGACATCCACGTGCTCACGCCGGAGACGATCGCCGCCTCGCACGCGGCCGGCTACGTGATCTGGGTCTGGCCCGACGACCGGAAGTGGGAGAACCCCGACGGCTACGCCCAGCTGTTGTCGATGGGCATGGACGGACTGAACATCAACTTCCCGGACCAGGGTGTGCAGGCAGTCCGCGACTTCGTCGCCGGCCGCTGACCCGGGGCGGACCCGTCAGGCGAGTGCGTCCTCGACCACCGGCGCCGCACCGAGCGACTCGAGCACACCACGGGTGCCGTCGATCTGCACGGACACGCGTTGCCCGGCGGCGAGGTGCGACGCAGTGGAGCTGTTCAGGTGGGCGTGGATCAACACGTCGAGCACGTCGAGCCGCAGCCCGACCACGGTCGATGCACCCTGGAACGTGGTGGCGGTCACCGTTCCGGCGAGGCCGTCCTGATCGGCATCGCGGACGGTCACATCCTCCGGACGGACGAGGAACAGCACCGACTCACCGACATCGCGGGTCAGCGCGCTCGGCGTCATGATCGTCTGCCCGGAGACCTCGACCGCGTCGGGCCCGCGCACGACGGCGGGCAGCTCGTTCATCGAGCCCACGAAGCGGGCCACGAACGCACTCGCGGGCCGGCTGTAGATCTGCGCCGGCGGGGCGAGCTGCTCGAGGCGACCGGACGACATGACGCCGACTCGGTCGGCGATGCCGAGCGCCTCTTCCTGGTCGTGGGTGACGAGCAGGGTGGTGATGCCGAGCTCGGTCTGGATCCGGCGGATCTCGTCGCGCAGCGCCAGGCGCACCTTGGCATCCAGCGCGGACAGGGGCTCGTCGAGGAGCAGCACCGAGGGCCGGATCGCGAGCGCCCGAGCCAGCGCGACGCGCTGTTGCTGACCGCCCGACAGCTGGTGCGGGTAGCGGTTGCCCATCCCACCGAGCTGAACCAGTTCGAGCATCTCGGCGACGCGCTTCTTGCGCTCCGGCGCGCCGATCTTGCGCGTGCGCAGCCCGAAGTCCACGTTGAGGTTCACCGTCAGGTTCGGGAACAGGCTGTAGCTCTGGAAGACCATGCCCATGTTGCGCTTGTGCGCCGGCTTGCGGGTGATGTCCGCGCCGCCGACGGTCACTGCGCCGGAGTCGGCGAACTCGAAGCCGGCGGCGATGCGCAGCGCAGTCGTCTTGCCGCAACCCGAGGGTCCGAGCAGGCTGATCAGCTCACCCTCTTTGACGTCGAGGTCGAGGCTCTCCAGCGCGACCGTTGGTCCAAATGTCTTGCGAACCGAGATGTAGAGCAAACCGGTCATTCGTGGCTCCTGGGTACCTGGGTCATGGGGCGAGTGTCCTGGCCTGACCTGCGGTTGCGGCGACGGCGACGACTGCCGTGGACTTGCGGCTGCCGCGCTTGCGGGTGAGCAGGGTCAACAACGCGAACAGGCCTGTGGTGACGACGAGCGCGAGCAGGTTCAAGCCGTAGCCGCCCTGGGGTTCGCGCTTGACGTAGATCGCCTGGAACGTCGGCAGCGTGTTCTTCAACAGCGTGGATGCGATCGTGAACTCGCCGAGCACCACGGCCGTCGTCAAGAACGCCGAGGAGATGATCGCAGTGCGCAGGTTCGGCACGAGCGCGCGGCGCAGCGTGGTACCCCAGCCGGCGCCGAGGCTTCGCGACGCGTCGACGAGCGTCTTCAGATCGATCGCGCGCAGACCCGCGTCGATCGACCGGTAGGTGAACGGCAACGCGAGGATCACGTAGAACGGCACCAGCGAGTAGTTCGAGTCGAGGAACCAGCGTGCGTGCGGCTTGACGACGACGATGCCCGCGACGAGCGCGATGGCGGGGATGACGTACGGCAGCACCGTCACGAATTCGATCACCGCACGCATCTTCGGCAGACGCATGTGCACCCAGATGGCCGTCGGCAACAGCAGGGCGAGGGTGAGGAACACCGTGCCCACCGCCAGCTTGAGGCTGAGCGTCAGCGTCGGCCCGAACTGCTTGTCGCTGAACGCCTTCGTGAGCCCGCCGAGCGACCACTTCTTGAACAGCGTGGAGCGGCCGAGGAGGATCGTCGGCACGTTCTGCAGCGCGTAGCGAGCGAGTGCCAGCAGCGGTGCCAGGAAGAAGACCGCGCACAGGATGAGGACGAGGTTCGGGCCGAGCCGGCCGAAGCGCGCGATCGGACGACCGGCGCGCGGCGGGATGCCGCCGATGGGCGCGGTGGGCGGGCCACCGACCTCCGGGTCGATCGCCAGCGGCAGCCCCGGAGCCAGTGGGTTTATGTCTGCCATCGTTCGGCCCGCTTTCTGAGCACCCAGTAAAAGCCCATGCAGAACGCCATGATGATGATCATCCAGGCGGCCAACGCGTAGCCGATCGCGTCCTGGCCGACGTTGATGTCGCCGCCCAGGAAGAAACCGAGCCGGAGCGACACGATCTTGGAGTTGTCGGTGAGCACCTTCGCCGTCGCGAACGCGCTGAACGAGTTGGCGAACAGGAGCAGGAACCCGCCCAGCAGCGACGGTGTGAGCACCGGGATGCCGACCCGGCGCCAGTAGGTGAACGACGAGCCGCCGAGGTTCGCCGATGCCTCGCGCCACGACGCCTTCAGGCCGTCGATCGCGGGCAGGGTGATCAACACCATCAGCGGAATGTTGAAGTACGAGTAGACGGTGATCAATCCCGAGACCTGGCCGAGGTTGAAGTCGCCGCCGTAGAGGTTGAAACCGAAGTACGTGAGGATCTTGGTGAGCAGGCCCTGGCGGCCCATCAGGGTGATGAACGCAAAAGCCAGCGGCAGACCGCCGAGGTTCGCGGCCACGCCGCTGAACGAGGTCACCAGGCTGCGCAGCCACTTCGGCCGCTTGGCCGTGACCGCTGCGTAGGCGAGCAGAGTGCCGATGAGGACGCCGGCCAGCGAAGCACCGGCGGAGAAGCGGATCGAGAACCAGAACGCGTCGAGGTTCTGACCTTGGAAGGCCTCCTTCATCGCGTCGAAACCGAACCCGCCGCCGGAGGTGACGGTGTGCTCGCCGAGCGTTGCGGTGAAGGTGTTGTTGTGGAGCGCCTGTTCGAAGACGCTGAGCGCCGGAACGATCAGGAACAGCGAGAGGAAGGCGAAGAACGGGACGACCCCGATCCACGCCCAACTCCTGCGGACACGAGGGGCAGCGGCGGCGGGGGCCGCACTGATCGTGCGGCCCCCGACTGCTGCAATGGTGTTGGTCACGTCAACTGACAAAGGTCAGGAGGCGTCGGCGACCATCGGACCCCAGTCGCTGGCCAGGGTGTCCTTGGCCTTCGCGATCTGAGCGGGGGTGAGGAACTTGATCTGGGCGATCAGGTTGTCCGGGGGCAGGTTCGCCTTGAGGTCGTCGGTCACGAGACCGGCATCGAGGAGCGCCTGGTAGCGAGCGGGCATGGCCCCACCGGCGAGGTACCCGAGGGCGCCGTCGTTGGAGAGGATGTGCTCTTCCCAGAGCTTCGAGCAGGCCTGGTGCGGCGAGTCCTTGATGACGCCCTGAGCGTAGAAGCCGCCGTAGACACCGTCGGACGGGAAGTTGGTCTCGACCGTGAGGCCGGCCGCCTTCAGGTCCGCCGCGAGGCCCGGAACGTTGTAGCTCCAGTCGATCGCGATCGGGGTCTCACCGCTGAGCACCGTCTCCTTGGTGACGTCGGTGGCGCCGAGGTTGCCCGACTTCTTGAGATCGGCGAAGTACTTGATGCCGGGCCCGATGTCGTCGGCGCTGCCGCCGTTGGCCAGTGAGGCCGCCATGACGGCGGCGAACGCTGCGCCGGCTTCACGGGGGTCGCCGTTCAGGGCGACGAGGCCCTTGTACTCCGGCTTGGTCAGGTCCGCGAACGTCTTCGGCGCGTTGGCGACGATGGTGGTGTTCGTGGTGATCGCCATGATGCCGTAGTAGGCCGCGACCCAGTTGTGATCGGGATCGATCAGGCCATCAGGGATGTCGGCGGCAACCGTCGGGGTGTACGGCTCGAACAGGCCCTTGTCGACCATGTCCTGAGCGATGGCCGGGCTGACGTCGACGCTGTCGGGCATGTCGGCCTGACCGGAGAGGGTCTGGACTGCATCCTCTTCGTCCTTCGACGAGCCGTCGGGGTTGGCGACATCATGCTTGATGCCCGGGTACTTGGTGCCGAAGTCGGCGAGGATGCCCTTGTAGTTCGCCCACTCGTCGGGGAGTGCGATCAGGTTGACCGCGCCCTCGGTCTTGCAGTCGGCCTCGAGCGACGACAGGTCCGCGCCCGATGCTGCGCCAGTGGTGTCGGTCGCTCCGGCGGTGGTCTCCGTCGACCCTGCGGTCGTCTCGGTGGCGCCGGTGGTCTCGGTTGCTCCGGTGGTCTCGGTGGCAGCGGCGGTGGTCTCGCTGGCGCCGGTGGTCTCGGTGGCGGCAGCGGTGG
>JAOBWO010000055.1 GCA_025463415.1 Acidimicrobiales bacterium
GTCGACACGTCGATCACGCCGGTGCGCTCGTAGTCGCAGTCGATGCCGTAGCGCTCGATCGCGGCTTCGATGTCGTTGAGGTTCTTCAGCCCGAGCTCTTCGAGCACCGCCACCTCGTCGGGGAAGCGGGCCTGGGCGTTCGCGACGCCGTGGGTGAGGCTGCTCTCCATGAATCCACCGTTGCGCCCACTGGCGGCCGAGCCGACCTCGTGCGCGTCGATGAGGATGATGTCCCGCGACGGATCGCGCTCCTTGGCGATGATCGCCGTCCACAAGCCGGTGTAGCCGCCGCCGACGATGCAGAGGTCGCAGCTGACAGTGCGCACGAGCGTCACGTTGGAGTCGGGCTCGTCGACGTCCTCGTACCAGTACGGGTACGGGTCGGCGTCGGCGATCGCGTCGAGGTGGAATTCCTTGATCGGTTCGTCGTCCATGTGTGTTTCCGGGGAAGTTGCCCGGCCTGCCTCGGACCAGCACCCTACCTGCAGCGCGACTACCGTCGCCCGAATGGACGCATCTGCAGCACAGGGCATGGACCTCGGCATCGCCGGTCGACGGGCAGCCGTCGCCGGCGCCTCGGGCGGGCTGGGGTTGGCAACGGCCAAGGCGCTCGCCGCCGCCGGGGTGCACGTCGCGATCTGTGGACGCGACGAGGCGCGCATCCGGGCCGCGGCTCTCGCAGTCGGCCACGACTGTCAACCACTGGTGTGCGATGTCTCGTCCGCGGAGGGTGGCGCGGCGTTCGTCGAGGCTGCTGTCGCTGCGCTCGGTGGGATCGACATCCTCATCCCCAACGCCGGCGGTCCGCCGCCCGGCACGTTCGCGTCTACGCCGGTCGAGCTCTACCAGACCGGTCTCGACCTCAACCTGCTCAGCATCGTGGGGATGTGCAAGGCCGCGATCCCGGCGATGCAGGCCCAACGATGGGGTCGCGTGATCGCGATCACCTCCGTCGCGGTGCGCCAACCGATCGGCACGTTGATCCTGTCCAACACAGCACGCGCTGGGGTGACGGGGTTCCTGAAGACCGTCGCACGCGAGGTGGCGGTCGATGGCGTCACGGTGAACACCGTGCAGCCGGGCATCCACGCCACGGATCGGATGACGCAGCTCTACGGCGGCAGACCCGACGGCGCAGCGCTCGGCATCCCGGCCGGCGTGGTGGGTGACCCGGATGACTTCGGCCACGTCGTCACCTTCCTCTGCAGCGAGCACGCCAAGTTCGTCACCGGCGCACAGTTGCAGGTCGACGGCGGCGCGTATGGTGGGCTGCTGTGATCACCCACGTCGCCGCGTTCCGCTGGAAGCCAGAGACCACCGCCGAGCAGATCGAGGCCATCAAGGCCGGGCTGGCGACGATGCCGGCAAACGTGCCGTCGATCCGAACGTACGCGTTCGGCAGCGACCTCGGCGCGAATGGTGACCTGAACATGGACTTCGCGGTCCTGGCGACGTTCGACTCAGTCGAGGGATGGCGCGCCTACGACGAGCACCCCCACCACGTCACGGTTCGGTCGGAGACGATCCGTCCGTGGATCGCGGAACGGGCGTCGATTCAGATCCAGAGCTGACCGCGGCTGCAGCGACGACATCGCTGCCCACGACATGGCCCCCGACAACGTCCGCGTCTGCGCCGACAACCGGCACGGGCTCGGCGACGGTCATCGGAACGGCATCGGCGACGCTGAGCACCTCGATGTCCAACGCGTCATAGGTGTGGGCGGCCGTGGCGACGACCTTGACCCGTTCACGGCGCATCATCACCAGGCTGAGGGCCGCAGCAGGGGTGAAGTTGGTGCTCATCCGGGCTGCCGCGACGCGGTGTTGCCGCGCGACGTTGAGCCGGATCAGCGGGGCGAGCGCGTTGCGCCGGAACTCGGTGGGCAGATCGCCGAGCACCGTCGACAGACCGTAGAGGCGGTCGCTGCCCATCTGGTAGTTGTCGACGAGGGTGCGGTAGAGCTGGCACGCCGCGTCGTGCTGCGGCGCGTCGGTGGCGAGCAGTGCGTTGATGAACGAGTCGTCGAGCAGGATGTGACGGACCTGGGACGGCCGCACCCTCACGCGGGCACCGACTGGACGAACGCGAGGTCGCCGAGGCCGAGCGCGGCACGTGCGCGATCGGCCTGCTTGCGCAACGAACGGCGCTCCTGCCACCCCCAGAAGAGGAACGACAGGCCGACGAGCGTCCAGCCGACGAGGCCGTCGATCACCCAATGCTCGCCGAAGTAGACGAGCGACGTGAGCATCACGATCGGGAAGCAGAGGACGATCGCCTTCAACCACTTCGGCTTGATGCGTGGCAGGAAGAACGCCGGCACGAACAGGGCGAAGGCCGAGTGCAGCGACGGCATCGCTGCCACCGCGTTGCCCCAGTCGAGCGCCGACTGCCAGCTGTTGACGAAGCCCTTCAAACCCAGCGATGTGAAGCCACGGCCCGTGTGGCGGGCCAACTTGGGGAGGATGTGGTACTTGCTCGATGCCATCCACGGCGGTGCGGTGGGCAGGACGACGAACATCGCGCACGACACGATCAGCAGCGAGGCGAAGCGCTTCATGAACCTGGCCCACTCGCGATGGCTGGTGACCCACACCACGGCGATCGCGATGACCGGGAAGATGAAGTGGGTGAAGTAGGTGGTCGAGGCGACCTTGTCGTACCAGTGGATGACCTTGGGGTTGTAGAAGTGGCGCTGCAGCACGACGTTCGGGTCGTTGCCGAAGAAGAGGAAGCGGTCGATGTTGCGCGGAGCGAAGACCTGCAGCTCGAAGCCGGCACGGTCGGCCCAGCCCCGGCTCTCCTCGTAGCAGAACCACATCACCGAGTAGCACAGGCAGTCGAAGACGAGCCAGGCCCAGCGCCGAAGCGGGCGACCGAGGTGGCCGATGACGATGAAGATGAAGACCGAGATGCCGACTGAGATGCGGTCGATGATCAGACCCTTCTTCACGAACCAGGCCGAGTAGGCGATCACGAAGACCGCGAACCCGGCCAGACGCACGGTGTACCAGGGGTCGTCGGGGACGACGCTGCGCAGCGTCGGGCGGATCGGCGGGGTCTGCAGGGGCTCGATCGGGTCGATCTCGACGAGGTCGCCGCGCTCGAGAGTGGTCTCCGACATAAGTGACCACGCTACACAGCGGAGCGCGCGGAGTAACGACAGGGTGAACAGAGGCCGAACAGCGGGGGGCGGTCGGCGACCTCCCCGAGCTGCAGCTGGCGACTACTTCGTGCTGGCGGTGAGTGCCCTGCGCACCAGGGTCTTGGCCAGGTGCGTGCGGTACTCGACGCTGGCGTTGAGATCGGCCTGCGGCTCCGCGTCGGCGACGGCGAGCTCGGCCGCGTCTTCGACGCTGGCCCCAGCGGCAATGGCCTCTGCGACCTGTGCCGCGAGGATCGGGGTCGAGCCCATGTTGACCAGACCGACGCCCGCCGACGTGCCGTTGCGCCACGCGGCGACGCCCACGATGGCCCAGTCCTGGGCACGACGGTTGAACTTCTGGAAGTTCCAACCGGCACCGGCCATCTTCGGCACCTTGATCTCGATCAGCATCTCGTCGGGCGCCAGCGCCGACTCCAGGAAGCCGACGTAGAAGTCCTTCGCCGCGATCTCGCGAACGCCGCCGGGGCCCTGCACGACGTACGTGGCGCCGAGCGCGAGGGTGGTGGCGGGCAGGTCCGAGGCGGGGTCGGCGTGTGCGATCGAGCCGCCGATGGTGCCGCGGTGACGCACCTGCGCGTCGCCGACGTAGCTGGCCGCATGGGCCAGCAGCGGCACGTGCTCGGCCAGCATCGCCGACTTCTCGACGTCCATGTGGCGGGTCAGCGCGCCGATGGCGATGTGCTCGCCACCGTCGCGGATGTAGGAGAGGTCGGGGATCCGGCCGATGTCGATCAGCACGGAGGGCTGCGCGAGGCGCAGCTTCATCAGCGGCAGCAGGGAGTGCCCGCCGGCCAGCAGCTTGGCATCTTCGCCGTGCTCGTTGACGAGGCTGATCGCCTCTTCTGCGGATCCGGCGCGGACGTAGTCGAACGGTGCGGGGATCACGACTGTGCTCCGGCGTTCGCTGTCGCCGCAGCGGCGAGGACGGACTTGACGATGTTGTGGTAGCCGGTGCAGCGGCACAGGTTCCCCTCGAGGCCGTAGCGGACCTCGGATTCGGTGGGGTCGGGGTTCTCGTTGAGCAGGCCGATGGACGCCATGACCATGCCGGGGGTGCAGTAACCGCACTGCAGCCCGTGGTTCTCCATGAACGCCTGCTGCATCGGGTGCAGGACACCGTCGACGGCGAGGCTCTCGATCGTCGCGACGTCCTGGCCGTCCGCCTGTACCGCCAGGATGGTGCAGCTCTTCACGGCCTCGCCGTTGAGGTGCAGGGTGCAGGCTCCGCACGACGAGGTGTCGCAGCCGACGTTCGTGCCGGTGAGGCCGAGGTTCTCGCGCACGTAGTGCACGAGCAACGTACGTGGCTCGACGTCACTCTCGTGCGTGGTGCCGTTGACGGTGACGCTGATCTGCACGGTCCTGTTCCCCCTACTTGTCGTTGGCGACGCTGTCATCATGCCTCACCGTGCCCGCCGACCATCGCATCGGCGGGCACGGGCTCGGCATCAGTTCACTTCAACCAGCCGGCCACGATGTCGGGGTTGGCGTCGACCCACGCCTTGGCTGCATCCGCAGGCGTCATCCCGTCGCCGTCGATCGTCGCGGCGATCGCGTTCTGCTGATCGGTGGTGAGCTGCATCTTCGACAAGAACGCGAAGGCCGCAGGGTTCTTGGCCTCGAGCTTGGCCGACGCGGCCTTGAACAGGTGGTCCACCGGGTAGTCGCACGCGTAGTTGCCGTCGGCTGCCGCTGCGCTGGCGAGGCAGGCATCGGTGACATCGGGCAGCTTGACCTCGGTGAGATCCACCTGTGACTGGAGCCAGTGCGGCTGCCAGAACTGCATCAGCAACGGTGTCTTGTCGGCGATCGCCTGCTTGATCGCCGTGATCAGCGCGGCCTCGGAACCGGCGACGACGAACTTCAGCGGCAGCTTGAGGTTGGCGATGATCTGCTCGTCGTAGCTGACGTAGCTCGGGTCACCCATCAGGAACTGGCCGTTGTCGCCGGACTCGGCGGTGGCGAACAGCTTGGCGACGGCGGGATCCTTGAAGCCCTCCCATG
>JAOBWO010000074.1 GCA_025463415.1 Acidimicrobiales bacterium
CGACTGGTAGTCGGCAGCAGTCCAGCCGAGCCGGCGGAACAGCAGGATCGACAGCTCCGGCTCCAGCAGCAGCTCGAGGTGCGGCGCCGAGCGAATCAGCTCGGCAGTCGCTCTGGTCACGGCCATCGTCGTGTCGACCGCGGTCGCATACTCGTCGGTGCCGTAGGTGGCCAGACTGAACCAGAACGGCAGCCCGCGTGCCCGTCGGCTGAGGTGGTGCGCGTAGTCGCTGGGGTTCCACTCGCCGACGGGATCGTCGTGGAGCACATCGAGGTACTCGGCATGCTGGGTGTGCGCGGCCCGGGCGATCTCAGGGTGCCGGTAGACGAGTGCGCAGCAGTCGAACGGGGCGAACAGCCACTTGTGCGGATCGACGATGAAGCTGTCGCAACGTTCGATGCCGGCGAACCGCGGACGCATGGTCGGCGAGCAGAGCGCGGCCGCGCCGTATGCGCCGTCGACGTGGTACCAGACGCCGAGCTCGTGGGCGATCGCCCCCGCTCCTTCGAGGTCGTCGATGACTCCGGCGTTGGTGGTGCCTGCGGTCGCGACGATCGCGAAGATCCGGTCGCGGTCCTCTTCCGACAGCCCATCCACCGTGGTGCGCAGCGCGTCGGTGTGCATCCGCCCGCGATCATCGGCCGGAGCCGTGATGATGTCGGCATCCATCGCCCTCGCCGCGGAGGTGATCGACGAATGCGAACCCGTCGACGCGATGATCAGCCCCCGCACGCGCTCGTTCCGGCCGTCGCTGCGGTGCCGCCAGTCGAAGCGTGCCGCGATCAACGCGCTGAGGTTGCCGGCCGTGCCACCGCTGACGAACACGCCACCGGCCGTGTCGGGCAGCCCGGCGAGATCGGCCAGCCAGCGCAGCGCCTGGTTCTCGGCGAACACGGCACCAGCGCCCTCCAGCCAGGAGCCGCCGAAGATGCTGCTGGCGCCGACGACGAGATCGAACAGGATCGAGGCCTCCGTCGGCGCGGCCGGCACGAACGACAGGTACTTGGTGTGGTCGACGCTGATCGTCGCCGGGGCGAGCACCTCGGTGAACACGTCGAGCGCACGCATGCCGCCGAGACCGTCTCGAGTGATTGTCTCACCCGCTGCGGCATACAGCTCGGCGTAGGTGCGGGTGCCGTCCAGTGGCGGTGAGTCGAGCTTGATCCGCTCGACCGAGTAGTCGACGATGGCGACGGTCAGCGCCTCGATCTCGGCGTCGTGCTCGTGCACTAGACGTTCAGGTCGACGAGCTCGCTGGCCTCGTTGCGCACTTCGCCATCCTTGTACAGGAGCTGGCCGAAGACCGCCGCGATCGCTGCGAACGACATGCACACCACGACGGGCAGCAACAGCAGGATGACGACGATCGCAATGGCACCGGGCACGCGCTCAGCCTAACCCAAGGCACTCGTCGTGACGGAAGCAGTCGAGGCCGTGGTCGTTGACCAGCCCGCACGCTTGCATGTAGGCGTAGCAGATGGTGGTGCCGACGAACCGGAAGCCGAGCTTCTTCATCTGCTTGCTCATCCGGTCGCTGATCTCGTTCGAGGCGGGCACCGGGTTCGATGCGTCGCGCCGGTAATCGATCGGCGCACCGTCGACGAAGCTCCACAGGTACTCGACCGGATCGTCCATCTCCAGCCAGAGGCGAGCGTTGCCGATCGTGCTCTCGACCTTGGCGCGGTTGCGGATGATGCGTGCGTCGCCGAGGCACCGACCGACATCTGCATCGGTGTAGCCGGCGATCTTCTCGATGTCGAAGCCGTCGAACACGTCGCGGTAGCCGTCCTTGCGGAGCAGGATCGTGCGCCAGCTCAGCCCCGCCTGCGCGCCCTCGAGGGTCAAGAACTCGAAGAGCGTTCGGTTGTCGCGCTGGGGAACGCCCCACACGGTGTCGTGGTAGTCGCGCATCTCCGCATCGGTGCCGGCCCAGCCGCAGCGGACCGGATCGGCCGATCCGGTCATTGCGGCTTGTACGCCCAGGCCTCGATCTCGACCCCGGCACCCGCGGCGGGCAGCGCGACGACGGCAACGGTGCTGCGCGCGGGGCGGTGGTCACCGAAGCCGCCGACGTACGACTCGTTGAACGTCGCGAACGTGTCCATGTCGGTCAGGAAGCACAAGGTCTTGGCGACGTCGCTGAGCGATGCACCCATCGTCGCCAACTGCGCCTTCAGGTTGGCGACGGCCTGGGTCGTCTGGGGGCCCACGCCACCCTCCACGAGCACGCCGTCGACGAGTCCGAGCTGACCGGAGACGATGATCCAGTCACCGGCGCGGACGGCAGGCGTGTACGGACCGAGGGGCTTCTGAGGGGCGAGCATGGCCGCCATCGTAGGTCGCCGCGGGCCTGCCGACCACCGGCACGGATATCGTGCGGGACGTGACGTCCATCGATCGCCGTAGCTTCCTGCTCGCCACCGGCGCGCTCGCTCTCGCCGCCTGTGGCAGCAGCAAGAGCGGCGGTTCCTCCGCCGCAGGAGTCGCCGCCACGACGGCGCTGGTGCCGCGCTTCGCGCTGGAGATGGTGATCCCGGGAACGAGCCGGATGCCGTTCTCGCTCGGCACGTCCAGCGCGCTGCTGTCCGACGGTCCGAAGACGTTGACCGCCAAGATCGTCGACGCGTCGAACAAGGTCGTCGTGCCGAGCATCTCGGCCAACCAACGCCGCGTCACGGACGGCATCGTCTATTGGGACTTCCATCCGACGCTCGACGCGGTCGGGCAGTACACGATCATCCTCGACGGCGGGAACCCCGACGGCACGGCGATCAGCGTCAACGACCCGAAGAGCGTTCCGATCCCCTACCCGGGCCAGCAGCTGCCGCCGTTCGTGACGCCCACCACCAAGTCGACGGGGGGCGTGAACCCGATCTGCACCCGCCTCGTCGGTGGTCCGTGCCCGTTCCACGACATCACCCTCACCGACGCACTGGCGTCCGGCAAGCCCGTCGTCTACCTGATCGGCACCCCGGCGCACTGCCAGTTCGGCACGTGCGCACCCGGCCTCGAGTTCCTCATCACCAGCGCCAAGCGGCTCGGCGACAAGATCATCCCGGTCCACGCCGAGGTCTACACCGACGACACCGCCACGATCACCACGCCCGCCGTCGACGCGTATCACATCACCGGCGAGCCGGACCTGTGGCTGGCCGACGCCACCGGCAAGATCGTGACCCGCTTCGACGGCGCCTGGGATCAGACCGAACTCGACGAAGCCCTCAACGCCCTCATCGCGTAGCCGGCGGACGTTGGGCGCCACGTCTGCGCGAGTAGCGGGTGCGCACGCGAAATCGCTCGCACAGACCGTGCGGCTGCGATGAAACCCCGCAATGAAGGGTGCGCCTACGCTCGTAGCTCCTCTACGGCGGCCCTTCCGCCTTCTCGGTGCATTTTCGCCGCACCCTGGGGCGGATTCACTCCGAGAACGGTGGGCGCACGCTCAGCTGAAGGACTGGCCGCAGCCGCAGCTGCGCGTGGCGTTCGGGTTGGTGATGTTGAAGCCGGCCTGGTTGAGGCCGTCCTTGTAGTCCAGCGAGGCGCCTTCGAGGAGCTGCGCCGACGCCGGATCGACCAGCACGCGGACGCCTTCGCCGAATTCCGCCTGCTCGTCGTCGGCGGCGACGTCGCCGTCGAAGAACATCTCGTACGAGAAACCGCTGCATCCACCCGGGCGGACGGCGACGCGCAGGGCCAGATCGGAGGCGCCCTCGGCGGCCAGCAGTTCCTTGACCTTGCTTGCGGCGGTGTCTGTCAACGTGATCATGTGCGATCCTCCAGCGGAGCGTGTTGGGTTCGGTACGGTTGCAACCAGTACAGGGCGAGCCTACCGGCACTTGGGTGCGCCGACGATAACCAACCCACCAGGGGTAAAATTCCTCATGAGCCCCACGCGCGACGACATCTTCGAGCTGCTCCGTGCAGTCATCGATCCCGAGCTCGGCTCGGACATCGTCACGCTCGGCATGGCGCCCGACGTCGTCGTGTCGCCGCCCGACTCCACCGGCGGCGTCGACGTCACGGTGTGGGTCAAGCTCACCATCGGGGGCTGCCCCCTGCGCGGGCAGATCAAGAAGGACATCGAGACGCGCATCGCGCTGCATCCGGATGTGCGCAACGTGCGCATCGAGTGGGGCGAGATGACCAGCGACGAGCGCAGTGAGGTGATGAGCAAGGCCCGATGGTCCGCACGGGAGAACGCGGCGGACACCGAGGTGCCGCAGTCGACTCGCATCCTCGCCATCGCCAGTGGCAAGGGCGGCGTCGGCAAGAGCAGCGTCACGGTCAACCTCGCCACCGCACTCGCGTCGCAGGGGCTCACGGTCGGCGTGCTCGATGCCGACATCTGGGGCTTCTCCGTGCCACGCCTGCTCGGCATCTCCGACCGGCTCGAAGCCGTACCGGTCGAGGGATCCGACAAGCCCAAGATCATGCCCAACGTGCTGAAGGTCGGCGCCGGCCAGCTGAAGGTCGTCAGCACCGGCTTCCTCGTCGACGAGGACACGGCGCTGATGTGGCGTGGTCTGATGCTCACCAAGGCGGTCGAGCAGTTCCTGCGCGACGTGGCGTGGGGTGAGATGGACTACCTGCTGATCGACATGCCGCCGGGCACGGGAGACGTGCAGATGGGGCTGGCGCGGATGCTGCCGCGCACCGACCTGATCATCGTCACCACTCCGGCCCTCGCCGCGCAGAAGGTCGCCGCACGCGCCGCTGACATGGCCAAGCGCAGCTTCCTCCGCGTTGCCGGCGTGATCGAGAACATGAGCTCGTTCACCTGCGATCACGGCGAGAGCTACCCGTTGTTCGGTGTCGGCGGTGGTCAGGCGCTGGCCGACGAGATCGGCGTGCCCCTGCTCGGCCAGGTCCCTCTCGAGCCGTCCGTCGGCGCCGGTGGCGACGCGGGTGTGCCGGTGGCATCGACGCGCGATGGCGGTCCGGCTGCGGCCGTCTTCCACGCAATCGCACAGCGGATCATCGACGAGATCGCCCCGCCGGTGAACATGGCCGGCTGCTCGGCGCGCATGCTCGCCGCCGTGGCCGCCGCCTTCGACAAGGTCTGACGCCTCCGACCGCCCTCTCGCGGCCCCACGCAGGCACGAAATGTCATCGGTGCGATGACTTTCGTGACACCGTCAGTTGAACGAGTCCAGCGGAGTGCCGTCTTCGGCGTAGGTGTAGCCACTCGTCGGCGCCGTGCGGCCCTCCAGCGGCGGCACCAGGATCATCGCGATCCGAACGGCGTTCGCGGGGTCGAGCGTGATGAACTTCGTCGAGTACACGTGATCCTGATCCGTGATCCGCAGCTCGGCGGCGGGATCGTCCGACGGCACGATGTCGAGGTAGCCGGAGCCGCCCGTCGGATTCCTCGGCGAGGACCACGAGCCTCCACTCGTGCTGTCGACGGACTCCGATGCGATCAGCTCGCCGTTCAAGGACATATCGACCAGCGTTGCCCTTCCGATCAAGCGGAGGTGCATGGTGACCGTGCCGGCAGGGATTTCGGCGACAGCGTCGTAGCCGTCATCGACCGAGGTGATTGCGTAGTCGACTTCGACCGGCGTCGGGGTCGTCGCGCCAGGCGCAACGGTGGCCGGCGGTGGCGCCGTCGTCACGACGGTGGTGTCCTGCGTGGACGAATTCGCGTTGTCAGCTCGAAGTGCGACCAACCGACCCCATGTCGCGTCGTCCACGGGCTCGAGCGAATCGAGCAGGTCGGCCAGCTGGCTGACATCACGGCTGGAACTGCGGGCGAGGAAGGCAACACCATCGCGCTCGCGGTAGACGCCGACGCCGGCGTGGTCGCCAAAGTCCACGGCGTACGTCGTCGCGCCTGGCGCACCGATTGCGGACATCGACGCGACGTCGCCCACCAGCCCCAGCTGAGCCCGATCGGCCGGCGTGGGAGCAAACGCGGTGACCGTCACGGCCGAGTCCGATCCAACGGGGCCGTAACCGGTGACGCTGACGCCGAGCCGGATCTGGGTGACGTCGGTGTCCAACCCGATCTGCACCACGCTGTAGTCGGTGGTGGTGCCGGCGGCGACGAGGCCGAGGGGCACCACCCCCGACAAGGAGGCGGATCCGCTCGCGTCGACCTGGACCTGTGTGCCGATCGCCAGCAGGTCCACATCGGAGATGCCGCGGGCGATGACACCCACCCACTGGTTGGGCGCCGCTTCCACATCGAGCGAACGCGCGCCGGCTTCATGTGTCGTGCCCAGCGCAGCCCGTCGACCGTCACCGAGCACGACGTTGGTCTGAGTGGTGCTGTCAGCATGGGTGCCGGCCCATGACGACAGCAGCCCGAGCACCGGACCCAGTGGCGCCAAGGCGTTCGCGTAGAGCGTCAGTTCGTCCACTCCGCCGGAATAACGGTCCGGCTTGCCGTCGACGGCACCCTTGGCCTCCCACCCGTCCGGCAACACGGTGGCGACGGAGTGGATCGTCAGGCGACGCTGCGATGTCAACGAGACATCGTCATGGCGTGACTGGATCACGATGAGGCCGGCGATCACCAGCACGAGCGTCGCCGCGACCGCGACGAGCATGCGTGTGGTGGATCGGCGCGTCCCCGACACGAAGACGGAGCGCGATCGGAGTGAGTCGAATTCGGGCGCCGGCGGGGCCATCTCTTCGACGCGCACCATCAGTGCTCGTAGGCGGTCGTCCAGGACGTCGTTCATGACAGCAGGGTCTCCAATCGTTGGCGCGCCTTGGCGAGTTCGCGCTCGACCGTGCGCTCGGACGAGCCGATGGTCTCGGCCACGGCGAGCGGCGCGAGGTCGGCCCAGTAGGTGAGGAACACGACGGCGCGTTGACGCACGGTCAATCGACGGAGCGCGGTGAGCACGTCGACATCAACAGTGGGCGGCTCCCACTCCGGCACGACGGCTGCCCGGATCTCACGCCGCATCCGTCGGTCTGTGGTGCGGCGCGCACGCAGCGCCTCGTGCAGCACGACCCGATAGAGGTACGCCCGCTGGTTGTCCACCTCGTGCCACCCGGACGAGCTCAACGCTTGCAGCACTGCGGCGGCGAGCAGATCCTCGGCGCCCGACGGCCCGGCGAGCGCGGCCGAGTACCGCATCAGCTCGTCGGCGTACTTCCGGTACACCTCGGCGTCGTCCAATTGAACCATCCCCTGTGTGAGCCCATCGAGAGGGATCGGCCGCCACATGCTTTCCGGCCACGATGTCACCACATGTCATGGCGGTTTCAATCGGTGAGTGCAATGAGTTCGGCGAACTTCTCGGATGGTGTCATCCAACCGAGCGTTTGTCGAGGGCGTCCGTTGAGCTGGGCGGCCACGGTGTCG
>JAOBWO010000096.1 GCA_025463415.1 Acidimicrobiales bacterium
CATGGCCGGCTACGACGAGTGGTGGACCTCGTTCCCGTCGAGCTTCGACAAGGTGGTCGACGCCGCGCGGGCGAAGGGCGCGACGAGCATCATCTGGCTGACGTATCGCGAGGGGGTCGGGTACACAGCGCCCAGCGGAGCAACAGCCAACGAGGCGTTCGTGAAGAACAACCAGACGCTGCGCGACAAGATCGCCTCGGGCGCCTATCCCGATGTCGTCCTGGCTGACTGGACTGCATACACCGAGTCGACGCAGCTCTGGTTCGCCCGCGATGGCATCCACCTCACTCGGCTCGGCGCGCTTGGCGTGGCCGACTACCTGTCCCGGGAGGTCGCCCACCTCGACGGGCGACCGTGTGTGCTGCCGTGGGCCACCGGCGGACCGATCGACGACCCGTGCCCCGACCCGGACACCCATCCGCCCGTCGCCGACATCCGCTCGCTCTACCCCTGAGGCCGTGGGCGGACGCAGAAGTCCACCGGGCACGCACGGTCGGCGCGAGCCACGCCGCCGATCTGGCGGGTCAGAGGACCGGGCATCGTGTACCTCGGCGCGAGGTCGAAGCGATCGATCAGCGCCGTCACTGCGGTGGTGATCGCCGAGATCGAGAACCGTTGCGCCGGGCAGGTGTGGATGCCGTGGCCGAACGTGCTGACCAGCTCCTTGGCGGGCAGATCACCGGCCAGGGCGAGCCGCCGCCCGGTGTAGTGCTGCGGGTCGAAGGTGCCGAGCTCGGGCAGGGCGGTCGTGTTGGTGACCGACAGCATCGTCGTGATCAGCACCCCCGGCGACAATCGATACGTGCGATCGCCATCGTCGAGCTCGAGCGGGCGCAGCACCTGGCGCATCGTGATCGACCGCTGCGCGAACCGGATCGATTCGTACGCGTAGCGCTCCAGCAGCGAGCGGTCGCCGTCCCGGACTGCGGCGAGGTCGGTCGGGTCATCGACCAGCCGGACCAACGTCCACGCCAGCGCGGCGAACAGGTTCGACTGCGAGCCGAGGTGGAGGACGATCACGTCTCGCGCCACGAGCTGATCGTGGAGTGGAGCGGGCACGTCGGCGAACGATTCGTCGATGCGGTCGAGGAAGTCACCGGGGCGCACCGCGCTGCGCCGACGGGCGCCGAGGATCTCGGCGACGATCGCCTCGATCTCGTGCATCGCCGACCGCTCGCGGCGCTGGTGGGTGGCGACGGTGACGACCGTGCGCAACGGGTGCACGAACGATTCGGCGGTATCGAGTCGGTCGAGTGCGTCGACCATCCGCTCGAAGTACCGGGCCGACGCGGCCTCCTGCCCGGCCCACGAGGCGAGACCGAGCCGATGCCCGATCCGTCGCGCCTCGGCGAAGACCTCGAACGAGCCGGACCGCCCGAGACGATCGATCTCGTCGGTCATCGCGGTCTCGAGGTTGCCGAGGTAGCCCTCGACCTGCTCGTTGCCGAACAGCTTGTGCGGCGGGTTGCGGATGTCGCCGAAGAGCTCGTTGGGCACCTTGGTGCGGATCATCGTGTACGTGGCCAACCCGAACGACGCCTTGTGCTCCGGAACGGCGTACAGCTGACGGACTCCCTCGGCGCCGAACACGCAGAAGAACCGGTGGGCGAGCGCGTCGACCGCGAACGTGTCGCCGTGTCGAGCCCGCTGGCGGGCGAACCATGCGGTCGGGTTGGCGAGCATCCCTGCTGCAGCGCCCACCCACGGCACGTGAGACCCGACGATGGCGGGCATCGGGTCGATGGCCGGCAACACCGGCGGGCACAGCCGCATCGCGTCACAGTAGAGCGACGGCCCGCCCGCTGCGCTACGGCAGCTGGTGGACCAAGAGGGGCAGCACGGCGGTGGCGCCGGCTCTGCGCAGCAGCGCGGCGGCGACGGTCATCGTCCACCCGGTGCGATACGTGTCGTCGACCAGCAGCACCGGGCCGCGCGGGACATCCGCGTCGTCGGCGAGCGACAGCCGCTCGACCAGCGCGCGAACGCGAGCGCCCGAAGCGGTGTCCGTGGGCGGCACCGGGCCGTGCTGGCGCAACACGTCGAGGATGGGGAGTTTGCCGATGGCGGCGATGTGCTCGGCCGCGGAGCTCACCCGCAATGGATGCTGCGCCGACGGGATCGGCACCACGGCGACGGGTCGGGGGCCCCAACTGGTCTTCCAGCGACGAAGGACATCCACCAGCCCGTCGGCGATGGCGCCATCGATCGGTGCGTCGGGGCCGTCGAACCGGCTGAGCTCGTCGGCCCATCCCGGATCGTCGGCGAACGCGAGCGCCCGCCCTTCGCTGCAGGCTGTGATCTTGCCGCTCCAGCCCGGCAGCCCCGATGGCCAGAGCTTGCGCGGCTCGATGATCGCGTCGACGCCGCGGGCGAACTGTCGCACGGCGGTCGCGAGCGACGCCGAGGGATGTAGACCGGGCTCGGGCAGGATGCCGGTGCAGAACGAGCAGCGTCCGCACGGGGTGGGGTCGGGATCGTCGAGCGCCAGCTGCAGGAACTGCATGAGGCAGCCGGCGCCGGCTGCGTAGCGGCGCATCAGGTCTGCCTCGGCGCGGCGGGTGGCCCCGAGTGCCTCCCACTTCGCGGTGTCGTGCACATATGGCTCGCCGGTGGCGGCCCACCCCTGACCGTCTTTGGACACGATGCCGCCGGCAGCCAGCAACTTGAGCATGCCCTCCAAGCGGTTGCGGCGGATGCCCGTGGACGACTCGAGCGTCGGCAACGAGGCCGGCCCGTCGGCGAGTGCGGCGAGCGTGCGCTCGATCAACTGCGGGTCGGGGACGGACGCACTGGCGAAGTACTCCCAGATCCGCTCGTCGTTCTCGGCAGGCAGCAGCACCGCGACGGCGGTTTCGAGGGCACGTCCGGCCCGGCCGACCTGTTGGTAGTACGCGACGGGCGACGACGGCGAACCGACGTGGATGCAGAACGCGAGGTCGGGCTTGTCGTAGCCCATGCCCAGTGCGGACGTGGCCACCACTGCCTTCAGCTCGTTGCGGCGGAGGCGATCCTCGATCTGGATGCGCGCCGGTGCGTCGAGCCGACCGGAGTACGCAGCGACCTCGAACCCGGCCGACATCAAGAAGTTGGCGACGCGATCCGCTTCGGCAACGGTGAGCGTGTACACGATGCCCGAGCCCTCCAGACGTCCGAGCGCGTCGGCCACCCATGCCCAGCGATCGAGCGCGGTCAGGCCGGGAACCACGGCGAGCCGCAACGACGTGCGCGCCAGGCTGCCCCGGAAGGTGACGGTGTGCTCGCCGAGTTGCTCGGCCACGTCGGCGGTGACCCGGGCGTTCGCCGTTGCGGTGGTGGCCAGCACCGGCGTGCCCGGCGCGAGCGCGAGGAGGTGGCGGGTCAGGCGCTGGTAGTCGGGACGGAAGTCGAAGCCCCAGTCGGAGATGCAGTGCGCTTCGTCGATGACGACCATCCCCGTGGCCGCCAGCAGCCGAGGCAGGCGCGCTTCGAACCGTGGGTTGCCGAGCCGTTCCGGCGACACCAGCAACACATCGACCTCGTCTGCGTCGACTCGAGCCAGCACGTCGTCCCAGTCCTCGAAGTTGGTCGAGTTGATCGTCGCCGCGACCAGCCCGGCACGTTCGGCGGCACTGACCTGGTCGCGCATCAGCGCCAGCAGCGGGGACACCACCAAGGTCAACCCCGCGCCGCAGGCACGCAAGGCAGAGGTGGCGGCCCAGTACACAGCGGACTTGCCCCAACCCGTCGCCTGCACGACCAGCACTCGCTGACGGTAGGTGACGAGCGCCCGCACGGCTTGGACCTGATCATCGCGTGGCACGGCACCCGGCCCGGCGAGCGCGCCGAGGATCGTGGTGAAGTGCTGGGCAGCGTCCTCGGCTGCGACCGGGGGTGCTCCGGTGTTCATGCCGTCGACCCTACGCCGGGGGTGTTGCAGAGTGTCCCGAGCCCGGTTCTGACCTGTCGAAAACGCGCTCTCGGGGGCTGGAACGTGCGCGGAACCCGGTGGTTCCGGAGGTCAGCCGAGGTCAGAGGACGACGACTTCGGTGCCGATCTCGGCGAAGGCCCACACGAAGTCGGCGTCAGCGTTGGCCTGCCGGGTGCAACCGCCGCTGAGGCGGGTGCCGAGCTGATCCTCGGTCTGGTAGGCGGTGCCGTCGGCGATGTGGATCGGGATGCCGTGGAACCCGATGTTGCCGATGTGGGTCTTCTGGTACCGGACCATGTGGGGCAGCAACGCCTTGCCGTTCCAGGCGGTGGAGGTCTCCGACTTGCTGTACACGTGGTCGATGCCGGGGACCTCGTTGTTGTACTGGCTGCCCGAGACGAGCCACGAGCGGATCAGGTGGCCATCGGCGGCAACGGCCCACACCCGTTGCTGGGCACGGTCGTAGACGAGGCGCTTGCCGGAACCGGGATCGGCCGGCTTGGGCGGGATCGCGCTGCCGATGCTGGACACGCTGGACAGCCGGAAGCCGAGCTCGTCCTTCGTGCCGGGCGCAGGCTTGGGTGTGTGGACCACGAGTGACTGCTCGTCGGGCCAGATGCCGAGCGAGATCGCCGATTCGCGGCCGGCGATGCCGTCGACGAACAGGTTCCGGTCGGTCTGCAGCTTGCGGACCGCAGCGGTCGTGGCGGGATCGAACGTGCCCGACGCCGTGCCGGAGTAGAAGCCGGCGGCGATCAGTGCGTTCTGCAGGCAGGTGACGCTCGCACCGGTGCTGCCTTCGCGGACCGATTGCTCGGTCAGCTTGCAGGCGGTGCCTGACGCTGCAGTGGGCTCGTCGAGGTCCACCGCTGCGACGCCCGATGCATCGGCAGTCGCGGCCGCGGTGCTGGGGTCGGTGCCGGCGATGGCGGCAGCGATGGTGCTCTCGGTCGACGCGCCGTTGTCGATGCCGACGGCGGAGCTGGGCGGAACCACGCCGGCGACGGAGCCGGATGCGGCCGCCTGCGCCGCCGCGACGGTCCCGGACGAACCGGCTGCCGCAGTGTTGGAGGTGGCCAGCGACTTGTTGTCCCCGTCTTGAGCGAACGCGATGATGCCCCCGAGGGCTACCGACGCAACGAGCACCGCCACCAACGCGCTGTGCCGCGACTGACGAACGTTGCCATTGGGCCGGGCATGCAGGGGATCGCGGGAATTCATGGGTGTGGCATCGTCCAGGTGTCGTGAGCAGGGCAACGTGCCCCGCCGGGCGCGGAATGGGGGGTTCCGGGGGGAAATCATACCCCAGCACCCCGAGGAGTCATGGTTCACCGACGGGTGACCGTTGTCGGTGCGGGGTTCGAGTCCGCTGCTCAGGCCCCGACGTAGGAGGCTCGCGGTCGGAAGCGGAGCGGTGCTTCCTGGTACTCCTCGATCGCGTGGGCCAGCCAGCCCGCGATCCGGGCGATGCCCATCACGACCTCACCACCGTCGGCCGGCATGCCACCGATCATCGCCATCGAAGCGAGCGCGAAGTCGACGTTGGCGGCCCTGTCGATGCGTTGGCGCACCGCGTCGTGCACCTCGTCGACGACGGACAGCACCCTCGTCCGTCCGGACACCTCGCGCAGGAGCCGGAGCAGCACGACAGCGCGCGGGTCGGCGTCCACGTAGACCTTGTGGCCGAAGCCGGGGATCCGCTGACCGGAGTCGACGACCTCGGCAACGGCGCGGGCGGCGCCGATCTCGGTCGCGCGTTCGAGCATGGCGCGCACCGCGACGCTGGCGCCGCCGTGGAGCGGTCCGCTCAGTGCACCCTGACCGGCCATCACGACAGCGGTCGGATCGGCCCAGGTCGAGGCAGCGACCCGGACTGCCAGCGTGGAGGCGGCGAGCTCGTGGTCAGCGAGGAGCACGAGGGTCGCGTTCAAGAGGGCGAGCATGCCGGGCTGCGGTCGCTGAGGAGAGAGCCGCAACCACAGCCGTCCGGCGATCGAGTCGCGAACGGCGCGCCGGTCTCCGTCCGTGCCCGGCAACATCAGCTGGGGGACCCGCTGGCCACCGACGCGTGGGAGCGAGTCGGTGAGCGTGGCGATCAAGCGCCGCCCGGACACGGCGACCGATCGCGCATCCCGCCCGTCGGCCATCGGCAGCCGCGTCGAGGCGATCGCAGCGGCGACTCGCAGCGCGCCGACGAGGTCGCGGGTGACGGGGACGTCGATCCGTTCTCCGGCCCACGGCGCAGCGCTGGAGGCGTCCGGCATGGCGCCCAACCACAGCCAGTCGGCCACCTCTTCGAACGTGTGCGTCACGGCCAGGTCGCTGCTCGGCAACCCTCGGTAGCGCACGCCGTGCGGCGACAACGAAGTCAGCCGGGTCTCGATGAGCAGGTTCAGCGAGGTGCTGCGGCTGCTCTGTCGCGGTCGACCGCGTCGGGCGAGGTCCTCGATCGCTCGCGCGTCGTAGAAGCTGGATCGGCCGTCGGCCGAGCGCTCCCGCTGGATCAGCCCGCGACTCACGTACGCGTAGAGCGTCTCGACCTTCACGCCAAGCCGCTTGGCTGCTTCCTGCGTCGTCAGCCCTGGCACGTGGTGGATCATAATCAACGTTGACTTCGCCGGCGGACGCGACGCACCGTGAGGGCATGACCGTTCTCGATCCCATTGCAGCGGAGCCCCCCACGATCGACGTACCCCGTGGCCTGAAAGGCGTCGTCGTCGCCGAGACCACCGTGGGCGATGTCCGCGGCGAGGAGGGCTTCTACCACTACCGCCAGTACTCGGCCATCGACCTCGCCGAACAACGTCCGCTCGAGGACGTGTGGCGGCTGATGATCGACGGCGCGCTGCCCGCGACCACCGCCGAGCGCGCAGCGTTCGTCGCCGAGGTGGCGACGTTGCGCACCGTGCCCCCGGCGGTCGCTGCCGTGCTCCCGTCGATCGCGCACGTCAGCGAGCCGTTGGAAGGCTTGCGGACCGCGCTCTCACTCGCAGCTGCGGATCGAGGGATGCGTGCGAACATCGACATCGGCCACACTGCGCAGCGCGCCGACGCCCTGTTCCTCTGCGCGATCACACCGACCCTGCTGTGCGCACTGCACCGCCTGCGCTCCGGTCTGGAGCCGGTGGCGCCGCGGACCGACCTCGGCTACGCCGCCAACTACCTGTGGATGATGAACGGCGCGGAGCCGTCGGCCGCTCACGCTCGCGCGATCGAGCAGTACCTGATCTCGACCGTCGATCACGGGTTCAACGCGTCGACGTTCACCGCGCGCGTCGTCGCGTCCACGGGTGCCGACCTCGGGGCGTGCGTGACCGCGGCGATCGGAGCGCTGAGTGGGCCGTTGCACGGGGGCGCGCCCAGCCGGGCGCTCGCGCTGCTCGACGAGGTCGGCTCGCCCGCCCGCATCGACGAGGTCGTTCGGCCGATGATCACCGATGGGGCGAAGATCATGGGCTTCGGCCACCCGGTGTACCGCACCGACGATCCACGCTCGGTGATGTTGCGCGGGGTCGCCCGACGCATCGCTGTCGATCCGGCAGCGCGGGCGTTCGTCGACTTCGCGATCGAGGTCGAAGCCTCGGTCCTCGGCCTGCTCGACGAGCTCAAGCCGGGACGTCGGTTGCACACCAACGTGGAGTTCTATGCGGGGGTGGTCATGGAGCTCTGTGGCGTGCCCCGCTCGATGTTCACACCGACCTTCGCATCGAGCCGGGTGATCGGCTGGTGCGCGAACGTCCTCGAGCAGGCGGCCGACAACAAGATCATCCGCCCGAGCGCGCGGTACGTCGGGACCCCTGCGCCGCAACCCTGCCCGCCCTTGCGGTGAACCCACCGTTACATTGACCGCATGTCCGAAGCCGAGCGCGAGAGTGCCTCGGCCCCGGCGCGCATCGGGCTCGTGCTCGGTGCGGGTGGAGTCGCCGGCGGCGCGTTCCATGCCGGCGTGCTCGCCGCGCTCGCCGAATCGACCGGATGGGACCCACGCACAGCGGACGTGATCGTCGGTACGTCGGCGGGCTCGATCGTCGCGATGTCACTGCGCGCCGGGTTGTCCGCGGCCGATGGCTTGGCGCGTGCGCAGGGCCGTTCGATGTCGCCCGAGGGTGTGGCCCTGCTGCGCACGATCGGTCCGATCCGACGGCAGCCGCTGAAGCCCGTCAACCATGCCCGGCGTCCGACCCAGCTCGTCGGTGCACTCGCCCGGGCGGCGGCGCGACCGTTCACCGCGGCCCCATGGACACTGCTGACCGGCCTGCTGCCAGAGGGCTCGGTCAGCACCGAGTTCATCTCCTCCGCAGTCGCCGGGATGTTCGCCGCCGACTGGAGCGAGGAGCCGCTGTGGATCTGCACGGTGCGGCAGTCCGACGGTCGGCGGATCGTCTTCGGGCGCGACGGTCGACTCGGCCCGCTGCCCGACGTCGTTGCCGCATCCTGCGCGATCCCCGCCTTCTTCGCGCCCGTCGTCGTCGACGGCGAGGCCTATGTCGACGGCGGGCTGCACTCGCCGACGAACGCCGACGTGCTGGCCGACAAATCGCTCGGACTGGACCTCGTGATCGTCAGCTCGCCGATGTCCGCCAGCGGCAGCAGGTTGAAGATCGCGCGTGGCCAGCCGGTGCGCCGGTGGTCGAGCGCGTTGCTGGATGCGGAGGTGCTGCGCCTCCGCCGTCGCGGCATCCCGGCGATCGCGTTCCAGCCGACGGAGACCGACGTGACCATGATGGGCAACAACGCGATGGACCCGACCCGTCGGGCAGCGATCGCCGCGCAGGCGCGAGTGTCGACGCTGCGCCGGCTGGCCCGCGCGGACACCCAGTTGCGGTTGGGTGCTCTACGCCGTCAGCGGGTCTGATCGGGTAGGTCGAGACCCCAGTGCTCGGCCAGCAGTTCGAGGCTGCGCACTCGAGCGGAGAGGTCGAACGCGACCGCCGTCACCATCAGCTCGTCGGCGCCGGTTCGCTGTGCCAATGACTCGAGCTGAGCGACCGAAGTCGCGGGATCGCCGATGATCCGGTTGCTCGGGAGCCGGTTCGCCTGATCGATGTCGGGGTGCCGGGAGGAGTCCGTCGGCGACGGAAGTGGGATGAAGCGGCCGGTGCGGCGACCCAGTGCGGTGAGGCGACCGGGCGCGCCGTGCCACTCGGCTTCCTCCGTGGTGTCGGCGACGAGGACGTTCGCGGTGACGATCATGTACGGGGCCTCGAGCGACGCCGACGGCCGGAACGAGCTGCGGTACAGGTCGGCCGCCTGCAACGTGCCGCCCATGTCGAAGTGGTGGGCGAACCCGAACCCCAGTCCCAGCTGCCCCGCGAGCTGGGCGCTGAACCCGCTCGAACCGAGCAGGAAGACCTGCGGGTACGTCGTCGCGACGGGAGTGGCGCGGAAGCGGTCCCACATGCCCTGCTCGGTGCGCGGGTCGCCGAGCAGGCCGATCAGATCGATGAGCTGCTGGGGGAAGTCCTCCGCGCCTCGGACGTCGGGTGAGCGGCGGAGTGCGGCAGCGGTCGACTGGTCGGTACCAGGCGCGCGCCCGACGCCGACGTCGATGCGGTGCGGGTGCATCGCCTCCAACATCGCGAACTGCTCGGCGACGACGAGCGGCGCGTGGTTGGGCAGCATCACGCCGCCGGACCCGAGCCGGATCCGTTCGGTCAGCGCGGCGAGGTGAGCGATCAGGACCGTCGGTGCGGTGCACGCCACCGACGGCATGTTGTGGTGCTCGGCCACCCAGAACCGGGTGAAGCCGAGCTCGTCCGATCGACGGGCCAGCGCGGTGGTCGTGGCGAGCGCGTCCGCGCTCGTCGCGCCGTCGACCAGCACCGACAGATCGAGGACGGACAGCGGCACCCGGGACGCACTCATGTGGCCACGGTACGGCTGTCACACCGTTTGCGTACGTTCACGGGATGAGCGTTCGAGACCACCTCGTTCGGATCATCGACGACATGCTCGGCGACGATCCCCGCACCGCGCTGTTGGCCTACCACCGGCTGACAGCGCACGAGCTGCCGTGGTTGGAGCAGCGCGTGGTGATGCACGCCCGAGCCGCAGATTGGAACTGGGCCACGATCGGCAGGCTGCTCGGCCGAACACGACAGAGCATGCGCCAGCGGTTCGACGGTGCGACCATCTCGCTTCGCCCGGACCCGCATCTGCAGAAGCACCGCCAAGAGTCGGCGTATCGCCGCATCGCAGAGGACGTCCGCCGCTCCTACGACGACGATCCCATCGGCTGGTAGAGGTTGACCTCCGCCTGTCCACCGGTTGCAAACCGAGCGCTGGAAAATGCACTGAAACGGGGGCCGTGCTTCGAGGCCGAACCGACTGCGGCTGCCAGTACATGGGTGAGCACCGGCCGCAGCTCCGCGGACCCCGGAGTCGCCGGGGGCCATTCACGGCCGGCCGCGTCCGGGAGGTGCTCCCGTTGGCCGCGATGACAGTTTCAGTTGTCGCGTTGACAACCCAGTCACCCGCCTGACGAAACGGAACAACGGGGGGAGGGGAACCGCTCCCATCCCTTGCGGCAAAGCGTTCAGCGCGGAAGCGGCCTCCGCAGGCGGAGCCCGCCACAGCATCGCCCCCCTCATTGGCGGGTTTCCGCAGTCAGCGCGCGCGGCGCCGGGCGTCAGGTGGTGACGGCTACTCGCCGACGAGGAGGGCCGCGAGGCGGGTCAGCCCGTCGATGTCGTGCACGTCGATCTCGAGCAACGGGACCTCGGTGACGTGCACGCCGCTGACGACGTCGGTGAGGGCGGCCATCTCGTGGCGCTCCGAGGTGGCGAGGGCGAGCAGCTCGCGGTGGTAGGCGACGTGCTCGGCGAGCGGACCCTCGCCCAGTGCGTCCAGATCGAGCGAGTCGTCGAGCGCCGGCGGGAGCGGGTGGACGAGGTTGATCACGACGGCGTCGAGGCCGAAGCCACCGTCGATGATCGCGTTGGCGAGATGGGTGGATTCGTCGATCGCTTCCGAACGCGGGCTCGACACCAGGACGAACGACGTCGAGTCGGCGCGCAGCAGATCGGCCACCTCGCCTGCCCGTTGGCGCAGCCCCTGCTCCATTCCCGACAGGGAACGGAAGAACTCGACGGTGTCCTCGACGAGACGTGGGCCGGCGAGGCGGCGGACGATCCAGAGGAACGCCGAGGTTCCGGCATTGGCCACCTTGGCGAAGGAGCGAGACGGCATCGTCAGGGCACGGTAGATCGGATGGCCGAGGAAGCGCATCAGCCGTTCCGGCGCCTCCAACAGATCGATCGCATCTCGTGACGGTGGCGTGTCGATGATCACGAGGTCGTACAGGCCACTGCTGTGGAGCTGGTGCAGGCGTTCGATCGCCATGTAGTCCTGCGCCCCGGCGAGGGATCCGGCGATGCTGCGGTACACCGGGTTGGCCAGGATCTTGGCGGCCTTGGCTTCGTCGCCGGCGCGCTCGATGATCATCCGGTCGAACGTGGTCTCCGCGTCGAGCATCAGTGCCTCGAGGCTGCCCCCGGCGGCACCGACTCCCGTGACCTCGTGCGGCTCGAACATCTTCGCGTCGACGTCGATGCCGAGCGCGTCGGCGAGTCGGCGCGCGGGATCGACGGTGACCACGACCACCCTGCGGCCGCGTCGGGCCGCCGCGATGCCGAGCGCCGCGGCGCCGGTCGTCTTGCCGACTCCGCCGGGTCCGCAGGTGACGAGCAGGCTCGCAGTCTGCAGGATCGACGCCAGCTGTGCGGTCTCACCGACGGCGCTCATGTTCGTCCCTCCACCGACGCGCTGAGCGCATCGGCCAGCAGATCCAACTCCACCGTGCCGAGGTGCGCCGTCGGCAGCCGCGGCAGCAACAGCCGAGGTAGGGCCAACAGCTCGTCGAGGCGGGCGAGCTGGCGACGCTGACCGTCGAGACGCATCCGTCCGAACTCGGCCGACACCTCCAGTGCTGCCCGGTTCGCCGACGAGAGCTTGGTGCTCTGGGCCTTGGCCGCAGCGGTGACCGACAGGGTCATGCCCGGCCGATCGGGCCAACAGCCGTTGACGATCAGTGGTGCGAGGTCCAGCCCGAGGTCCTCCTCGAGGTCGTAGGCGAGTTCGATCGTCTCGTTGACGGGAGTCTCCTCGGGCAGCGTCACGAGCAGGCCGTGGCACCGCGTCCGGTCAGCGAGCATCGCCGCGACCTCGTCGGCCTGGGTGCGCACGGGTCCGCTGGCGACCACCTTCTGCAGGGCAGCGGCCGAGTGGAGGAACGCTGCGGCGTGTCCGGCGGGCGGCGCGTCGACCACGATCAAGTCCGCCGCCTGCGCACGCTCCAGCTCCTTGATCTTGCCGAGCACGAGCAGGTGCTCGAGGCCGGGCGTGGCTGCTGCGATCGAGTCGAGCTGGGCCGCTGAGGCAGCCTTGCGGAGCACGCCACTGATCCCCTTCAGCTCGAGGTAGTCGGCGAACGCCTGCTGCGGAGGGATCGTCCGCCCGCGCACTCGGCCCCTGCCGACCTTGCGCAGGACGCGGTCCTCGCTGTCGAGCGGCGCGCCGCCGAGCAGCGAGCCGACCCCCTCGCGGCCGTCCACCGAGATCAACAGGACATCGGCGCCACCACGTGCGGCCAGCAGCGCCACAGCCGCGCCAACGGTGGTCGAGCCGACGCCGCCCTTGCCGGCCACGACCAAGACGGTGGCCTCGGTGACCCAGGTCGGCTGCACTCCATGAGGGTAGACGGATCAGGCGCGAGCCCCTCACTACGCTCCGGACATGGCCGAACGATTGCTCGAACGTGATCTCACCGCGACGAGCTTCGACCCGCGTGCAGCCTCGGCCGACCTGCCCTCCCGTGCGCGTGTGGTGGTGATCGGCGCCGGGATCGTCGGCTCGAGCGTCGCCTACCACTTGGCCGCACTCGGCTGGGAGGTGGCGGTCCTGGAACGGTCCAGCGTGGCATCGGGCACCAGTTGGCACGCGGCGGGGCTCGTGGTGCGCGGTCGTTCGTCGCACGTCTTCACCGAGCTGGCCGCGTATGGAGTCAGCCGGTACGCCTCACTCGGCGCGGAGACGGGCGTCGACGTGAACCTCGTCCAGTGCGGATCACTGACGCTTGCGCGCACGCCCGGGCGGCTCGAGGAGCTGCGCTACTTCGCCGGCGTCTGTCGCCATCACGGGATACCCAACGAGATCGTGGCCGCCCAGCGGGTGTGGGAGCTGTTCCCGCTCGCCGTCGCCGACGGTCTCGTCGGCGCGCTCCACCAACCCGAGGACGGCCACGAGAACCCCGGCATGGCTGCGCTGTCCTTCGC
>JAOBWO010000101.1 GCA_025463415.1 Acidimicrobiales bacterium
ACCACCGCGACCCAACTGCCGCGACCATTGTCGGGGATCACCAGGAACATCACCGGCGAGATGAACATCCGCGCGATGGTGACCAGGTTGGCCCACGTGGCGACGGCGCTCGGGTCGACCGGCATCAGTCCACCTGCGCCGCACCTGCAGCGACGAGATCGGGGCCGAGCGCATTGACCACCGTGATCTCGTGGAACTCACCGGTCACGAGGTGATCGGGCACATGGATCACGCCGTCGATCTCGGGCGCTTCGTGATGGCTGCGACCGACCCCCTGCTCGTCGACCAGCACCGTGAGCGTCTCGCCGATCAGCGCGTCGCGGCGTGCGGCCGTGATCGAGTCCTGCAGCTCGCGCAGCTCGGCCAGCCGATCGTGCATCAAGCTGGTGTCGACGAGTCCGTCGAGGCCCATTGCATACGTGCCCTCCTCCGGGCTGTAGGCGAAGAACCCGCACCAGTCGAGCTGCGCCGACTCGACGAACTCGAGCAGCTGATCGTGGTCTTCCTCGGTCTCGCCCGGGTAGCCGACGATGAAGTTGCTCCGGAACGCGGCCTGCGATTCACGCGCCCGGATGTCGCCGATGCGGCGCAGGAACCGGCCGCCATCGCCCCATCGACGCATCCGTCGCAGCAGCGGCTTGCTGACATGCTGCAGGGAGAGATCGAAGTACGGCACGCCCGTGTCGCAGATCGCGTCGATCAGCTCGTCGGTGAGATCGCTTGGGTAGAGGTACAGCAGGCGAACCCAATCGGTCACGGCGCTGACGGCGCGCACGAGTGGGACGATCGAGCCGGCGCCGAGCTCGTCCGGGCGGTCCTTGCCGTAGCTGGCGAGATCCTGGGCGATGAGGACGATCTCACGCGCTTGCAGTTGCTCGACCTCGCCGAGGATCGAGCTGACGTCGCGGCTGCGCTGCGGGCCGCGGAACGACGGGATCGCGCAGAACCCGCACGACCGGTCGCATCCCTCGGCGATCTTCACGTACGCCCACGGCGATGTCGACTTGGGCCGGGGCAGGTTGAGCAGATCGAGGGTAGGAATCGGCGCCGAGCCGACCGGGATCAGCTTGCGCTTGGGCTGGGCCAAGACGTTGACCGACACACCGAAACCGGCGACCTGATCGACTTCGGGCAGGGCCTCGGCGAGCTCGTCGCCGTAACGCTCGGCCATGCAGCCGGTGACGACCAGGCGCGAGCCGGCGCTGCGCTGGCCTTCGAGCGAGAGGATCGTCTCGATCGATTCCTGCCGGGCTTCACCGATGAACGCGCATGTGTTGACGACGACGAGATCCGCCAGAGCGGGATCCTCGGTGGGCATCATGCCGTCGGCGAGCAGGGTGCCGACCAGCTTGTCGGAGTCCACCTGGTTCTTGGGGCAACCCAGCGTCTCGATGTAGAACCGTTTTGCCACGACCACGGAGCCTACCGACAGTCCCAGAATGGCGGTCGGTTACCCACTGGTACGCACGACCGCCCGGCCATGTCGCAGCACGGTCTGGCGGGCCTCGGCGGGATCGGCTCAGAGGAAGTTGAGGCGCAGTCCACGCGAGGGCCACCGAGTCTTCATCAGCTTGCCGGACCCGGAACACGTGATGTACGCGGTGCGGTACTCGCCACTGCCGTCGTGGTCCCCGAAGCAGATGTTGGTGGTCAACGGATCACCGGTCGGGTGGTGGACGACGCTGGCGCCATCGGGCGAGATCACGGTGATCCCGCCGTTGGACAGCGTGGCCACACAAACGTTGCCCTCGCCGTCGACACCGAGCGAGTCGAGCAGTTGCATGCCCGCCAGCCCGGCGAGCAGCGACGGATCGAACGGTGTCGCTGCGGCCACCTCACCGGGGCCGGTGATCACGCGCTGGTAGACACGACCGGTGTAGGTCTCCGCCCAGTAGACGCGCGTGCCGTCGGGCGAGAGGCCGATGCCGTTCGGCGCCTCTGTGGGATAGACGACCTCGGTGATCTTCGAGCCATCCGGCAAGGCGTAGTAGATCCCGCACAGGTCCGTCGTGCGTGCACCCTCGTTGCGCACGCCGTGATCGGTGAACCACATCCCGCCATCCGCGTCGAAGACGATGTCGTTCGGGGCGCGCAGCGGGTGCCCGTCGCACTCGGTGTAGAGATCTGTGACCGCGCCGCTCTCGATGTCGACGCGCTGGATCCGTCCGCCGATGTACTTCGCCGGATCGAAGGGCCCGGGCAGCAGCCACTCGCCGACCTCGACGGGCGTGAAGCAGCCGCCGTTGTTGCACAGGTACAGCGCACCGTCAGGTCCGACAGCGAGGCCGTTCGGACCGCCCTCGATCTCGGCGACGGTCTGCTTGGTGCCGTCCGGCAGCACTCGCGTGATCCGCGGTCCGAACATCTCGACCAGGATCACCGACCCGTCGGGCATCGCGATCGGTCCCTCGGGAAAGCGCAGCCCCGACGTGACCTCGACCAGTTCCAACTCCGACATGCCAGACCCCCTCTGCGTTGTGCTCGCCGCACCGTACACGGCCGGAGATCACGCCCGGGATCCGACTCCCGGGTCAGCTCGCGAACGGCACGCGGCGCGACCAGTTCAGCGCTGGTCACCGTCGCGACGGTCTTGCATCAGCTCGAACTCCTCGACCGTCATCAGCACGGAACGAGCCTTGGATCCCTCGCTCGGCCCGACGACGCCGCCCTGTTCGAGGAGGTCCATGATCCGGCCGGCACGAGCAAAACCGACCTTGAGCTTGCGCTGCAGCATCGACGTCGAGCCCAGCTGGCTGCGCACGACGAGCTCCATCGCCTGGCGCATCAAGTCGTCGTCATCGTCGTCGCCGCTGGAGCTGGACCCACTCCCGCTGCTGCCGCCGGCGAACAGGCTGTTGCCACCGTTGTCGTCGTCGCCCTCGACACCTGGCACGTAGGTGACCTCCGGCGACTGGCGACGCCAGTGGCCGACAACCTTGCGAACTTCGTCCTCACTGACGAACGAACCCTGGATGCGTTGGGCGACGTTGGAGTTGCCGGGCAGCAGCACCATGTCGCCCTTGCCGACCAGCTTCTCCGCCCCCGGCTGGTCGAGGATGACCCGGCTGTCCGTGAGGCTGCTGACGGCGAAGGCCATCCGCGCGGGAACGTTGGCCTTGATCACGCCCGTGATGACGTTCACGCTGGGGCGCTGCGTGGCGATGATCAGGTGGATGCCGACAGCACGGGCCTTCTGGGCGATGAGCGTGATGCTCTCCTCGACGTCGCGCGCTGCGGTCATCATCAAGTCGTTGAGCTCGTCGACGACGACGACGATGTACGGCATCCGCTCCGGTTGCACGACGGGTAGGTCGGGATCCAGGTCGGCCAGCGGCTCGGGGACGAGCTCGCCACGGTCGAACGCGCCGTTGTAGCCGGTGATGTCGCGGAAGCCGACTTCGGACAGCACGTCGTAGCGGCGGTTCATCTCCTTCACCGCCCACTGCAGCGCGTTCGCCGCCTTCTTCGGGTTGGTGACGGGCTGGGTCAGCAGGTGCGGCAGCTTCGCGTACTGTCCCATCTCGACCTGCTTCGGGTCGATCAGGATCAGCTTGACGACATCGGGCGTGGACCGCATCAGCAACGACGTGATCACGCAGTTGATGCCACTCGACTTGCCGGCGCCGGTGGCTCCGGCGATCAGCAGGTGCGGGGTGGTGGCCAGGTTGAGGAACACGGAACGACCGGCGATGTCCTTGCCGACCGCGACGTCGAGTGGATGCGAGGCGATCTTGGCCTCCGGCGAGGTCATGATGTCGCCCAGCGAGACCAGCTGCCGGGTGTGGTTGGGGACCTCGATGCCGATCGCCGAGCGGCCGGGGATCGGCGCGAGGATGCGCACGTCCACGGCGGCCATCGCGTAGGCGATGTCGCGGTTCAGGCTGGTGACGCGGGCGACCTTGACGCCGGCTCCGAGCTCCAGCTCGTAGCGCGTGACCGTGGGACCGACGGTCATCCCGACCAGCCGGACCTCGACACCGTGCGAGTTGAGCGAGTCGACGAGGGTGCGACCACGGGACTCGACCTCCGCCTTGTCGATGGTCTGCGTGCCGGACCGGTTGAGGAACGACGCCGGCGGCAGCACCCACTGGCCCTTCTGCGCTCCGGGGCCGAGGGGCAGCTCCGCCTGCTCGGCCGGCATCGACACCGTTGCCAGCAGAGGGTCGGGCGGCGCCGTCGCAGGCTTCTTCGACTTCGGGACGCGCACCGGCGCGGGAGGCGGATCATCGATCTCTTCGGCGTCGGCGTCGTAGACCTGCGGCGCCGGGCCGGAACCGAGCTGCCCGCCGCGTTCGCTGGACAGGGTCGACATGTCGCCGACGGCGCGGCGCGCGGCACGGCCGACGGGCATCACCAACCCGACCAGCGCGACACCGCCCTGACTGATCGCGCTGAGCAGGGCGCGCACGCTCATGTTCGAGATCAGCATCACGCCACCGATGCCGATCGCGATCAGCAGCACGACGGCACCGATCGAGCCGATGAGCGAGCTGAGCGGCACCGCGATGATCGAGCCGAAGAAGCCGCCGGCACGCTTCAGCACCTCGCCGTTGCCGGTGACGCCTGCCTTGTTGGCACGGGTCACGTGGAGCAGTCCGAGTGTGGCGAAACCCATCGCGCCCCATCCGGCGATCAGCCGGAAGCGGTGCTGGCTCTTCCCGCTGCGGATCAGCGCGACGCCGATCAGGATCAGCACGACCGGTGCGGCGAAGCGGCCGAGACCGACCAGGTAGCCGAGGACGGTGGCGAGAGCCCGACCGAGGATGCCGGCCAGCTTGAGGTAGATGGCCAGCCCGACGAGGAGCCCGCCGACGACGAACGCGACACCGATGAACTCGTGTTCTCGGCCGCTGACCGCCTCACGCAGCTCGGCCCGGGCCTGGTCACCTCGACGGGTGGGCCCGCTCGGGTCGACCTCCCGAGTGGCGACGACCTTCGAGCTGGCGGTGGTGGAACGTTCGAGGGCGCGCGTCGGAGCCGCTCGCACGGGCGCGGTCGCCCGTGGGGACCGAGTGCTCCGGGGCTTGTCCCCCCACGTTGCCATAGATGATCAACGTACCAAGGGGGCGCGCGTGGGCGGTGCCATTCAGGATCCGACGGGCGTGAGCTCGTCGGTCCCCAACACGTTGCCGGTGGGACCGACGGTGACCTGGAACTCGCTGCCGAGCTCCGACGCAGCCGTGATCTGATACCCCACTCCCCCGCCGGGGGCGCCGGTGACGGAGAATCGCAGGAAGGTCGAGGTCGGCAGCTGAGAGACCGTGAGCGCCATCACTCGCGTCTCGTCGAACGTCATCGCCTCCGCCGCGAACGTCGGTCCACTGGCGGGCTGCGCCGCTGCCGGTGGCTCCAGCGTGCCATCCGCGTCGTACACGTAGGCCACCGCCTTCGTGCCGTTGTCGGTGGCGACGAACAGGTTGACGAGCGTGACCGTGGCGTTGATCTCGAAGTACTCCTGAGGACCGCCCAAGGTCGCCTCCAGCGCCGCAACGGCCGGACGGATCTTGTCGAGGAGCACGGGGGCCTTCCCGACCGGGATCGGCGCGGCGGTGGTGGTGACCGCGTCGTTCGCACCAGCACCCGGCGACGACGACGAATTCGACGACGAGGAACATCCTGCGGCCGTCAGCAACGCGGCGGCAAGGGTGATCGCCAGGACCGGGCGACGACGTATGGTCACGCCTCCATCACGACGGGGACGATCATCGGTCGCCGCTTGGTGCGCTCGCTGACGAACTTGCCCGCGGCCCGGCGGACATCACGCTCGAGCGCGTCCACGTTTCGCTCACCCTTGGCCAGCGCGCTCTCCACGGCATCGGCAACGCGGTCGCACGCCTCGTCGAGCAGGTCCTCGGCCTCGGGTGCGTAGACCCAGCCGCGGGTGATGATCTCCGGGCCGGTGAGCACCTTGCCGGACTCGATGTCGACGGTGACGACCACCACGACCACGCCTTCTTCGGCGAGCACCTTGCGATCGCGCAGCACGCCCTGGCCGACGTCGCCGACGATGCCGTCGACGTAGAGGTAGCCGGCGGGCACGCGGCCGGTGGGCGTGAGCCCGTCGTCGGTGAGGGTGAGGACGTCGCCGTCCTCGCACAGCAGCACGTTCTGTGGCGCGACCCCCATCATCACGCCGAGCTTGGAGTTGGCGACGAGGTGGCGGTACTCACCGTGGATCGGCACGTAGAACTCGGGCTTGACGATCGACAGATACGTCTTCAACTCGTCGGCCTGGGCGTGGCCCGTGGCATGCACGTCGGCGACACCGCTGTGGATGACCTCGACACCGGCGCGGAGCAGACCGTCGATGACCCGGTTGACGTTGCTCTCGTTGCCCGGGATGGCGTGGCTGCTGAGGATGACGGTGTCGTTGTCGCCGACCTTCACCCACCGGTTCTCACCGCGGGCCAGCAGGCCGAGCGCCGACATCGGCTCGCCCTGCGACCCGGTGGAGACGATGCACAGCGTCTCCGGCGGGTACTTGTCCGCTTCCTCGATGTCGATCAGCGACGCGTCCGGGATGTGCAGGATCCCCAGGTCGCGGCCCATGCGCACGTTCTTCTTGATGCTCAGCCCGAGCGTGGCGACGATGCGACCGTTGGCGATCGCGGCGTCGGCGATCTGCTGGATGCGGTGCAGGTGGCTGGCAAAGCTGGCGGTGATGATCCGCCGTCCGTGCTGCTCGGCGAAGATCGCGCGCAGCACCGCGCCGACCGCCTTCT
>JAOBWO010000134.1 GCA_025463415.1 Acidimicrobiales bacterium
TGCCGTCCCGTCACCGCCACACACCGCCGGCACCGTGGCCTGATAAGAGCCTGCCCTCACCCGAGTGGCCCATCACTGGCCTGCCCGAAACACCGGCAAAAGATCCTTGACAAACATAGGAGCCTCGCTCGGCGCCAGTCTGTCTGCGCCGACTGCTGCCCTTGCGTTGGGAGCGTCGAGCGGGCAACCTGGCCGGCTGACGGCGATGGTGGTTAGGTCACTCGGATGGCGGTTCGCAGCGTCGCTACTGGCTCCTGTCTCCTCGTGGTGGGCTCGCTGCTGCCCTGGGGCATAGCTGCGACGCCATTGCTCATGCAGGTCTACACGCCGGGCCTCAGCAGGCTGCGCCTCCTTCCGGCCTTGGACACTCCGTAGCCACGCACGTCAGCTGTAGCGCCGAACTGCCGATCCGCCTTGCCTACGAATACGCGACGCGAGCAGAACGCGCTCTCCAGATCGATCTCATCAGCGCAGATCGTTCGTGAGGGACAGCGCAGAACGCTCCCGCCGCGTTCGATAACCACGCTCATAGCCGGCGTTACACGGGTGATCGGTGTCAAGGGGCTGTTTCGGCTTTGCTGATGATCTGGTCGAAGAGGGCTGCTCGGTCGGGTTGGTTGTGGTCGCGGGCGTGGTCGCGTTGACGGAGCAGGACGGGGACGAACTCGGGGCCGGTGCGGAAGTAGCTGCAGGTTTCGCAGGTTGATTCCATGCGGCATTCGAGTTCGACGGGGCGGGTGCAGAGGCCGTTGCCGAGCATGCGGGCGTGGGTCTCTCGTCGGAGTCTGGCCATCGAGATCGTCTCGAGGTCTGCGGCGAGCTTGGCGGCTTGGCCGTAGAGGGCATCGATCTTGGCGCTGATCGCTTCGTATTCGTCGGCGACGACGCGGTCGGTGATCCGGGCGTAGGTCAGGGTCATTTCCATCGAGCGGTGACCGAGGAGGGAGGCGATTGCTTCGAGGCGCATGCCACGGTTGATGGCTTGTGTGGCGAGTGTGTGGCGGAGTTGATGCGGGTGGGCTTTGACGCCGGCGCGTTTGCTGACGCGTTGAACGACTCGGGTGACGTGGAAGCGGCTGATCGGCCCGCGGTGGTCGACCACGAGTCGTCGATGGTGGCGGATGTGCTCGAGGTTGTCGGCGGTCCATGTGGCGAACATGTTGACGAGGTCTGCGTGCAAGGGGACGTAGCGGTCGTTGCGCAGCTTGCCGACCGGGACGCGTAACCAGTGGTTCTCGCCGATGCACACGACGGCGTCGGGATCGAGGCGACCGACTTCTCCGGCGCGCATTCCGGTGCGGGACAGGATCTCCATCACGAGCCGGTCGCGTGGGTCGGTCGATGCGTGTGCGGCTGCCATCAGTGTGGCGGCGTCGCGGTCGTCGAGGAACTTGGGGAGCGGTTCTGGGCGTGGAGGGATGTCGCGTCCGATGATCGGATTCCGGGCTGGTGCATCGGTCCATTCCCATTCGATGATCCGTTCGAAGAACACGCGCAGCATCCTCAGCCGCTGCCGTTGCGTGTTCGCCGACAAGGCTCGCCCGCCGATGCCGGGCTGGTCGGCGAGCCAGACCTTGTAGTCCTCGATCGCGTTGCGGTTGATGCCCGCGACGGTGCGGATGTCGGTCTCGGCGAGCAGCCAACGGGCGATCTGGCGGAGCCCGATGCTGGCCGAATCAACCGACGCGGGCGCGAGGAACGTGCCGGCTTGGGTGAGGTAGCGGGCCATCGTTTCCTTGAGTTGCGGGGCTTGGCGGGCGATCGCTGCCCACTCGAGTGTGATCGGCGATTGGTCGTGAACGATCTGGGCGGGTTCCATCAGCGGATCCCCTCGGCGTCGCTGGCGAGTTGGCCGGCGATGGCTGCGTTGTCGATGTCGATCAACGCGGCGGCCCGCTTGTATTCGTTGGCGAGCCAGTCGTTGGTGAGGTGCAGATAGATCCGGGTCGACTCGATTGAGCGATGACCGGCTTGTGCTTGGACCGCTTCGAGGGACATGCCGGCCTCACGGAGCCGGGTCAGGCAGGTGTGCCGCAACTGGTGGCATGAACCGTGATCGAGACCGGCGCGCTGACGCGCTCCGGTGAAGATCTCGTCCAGTCCTGCTGCGGTCAAGGGTTGTCCGCGGCGTTGCCCTTTGAGCACGACGAAGACGCGGTCGGTGCTGCAGCCAGGCGGCCGTTCGAGATCGAGGTAGTCGCCGACCGCGGTGAAGAACTTGTCGGACATCGACACGATCCGTTGGTGTCCTCCCTTTCCGTCGACGACGAACACGCGGTGCTCGCCCGGCCACAGATCTTTCAACCGCAGACCAAGGACCTCGCAGCGACGGAGACCGCCGAGCAACATCGCGAAGATCATCGCCCGGTCCCGATGCGTGCGCAGTGCCGACACCAACGCCCGCACCTCGGCCGGGGACAGGATCGTTGGCAACGTCCGCGGGACGCGCACGAGCGGCACCGACTGGGACCGCTTCGAGCCGCCCTGACGGCGAGTCGACAGCCCGCGTGGCACCGGGTTCGACACGACCGGTGTGTCGCCTCTGGCGACCAGATACGCGTAGAACCCCGACACCGAAGACAGTCGTCGAGCGATCGTTCGCGCCGAGAGGCCCGACTCGCGGTCGCCGTTCCGGATCACCCACCGATCACCGCGTTGATGCGCCAAGAACTCGAACACGTCAGCTGCGACGACATCGACCGGGGCCTTCACGATCACGGTGAAGAACGCCTTCAGATCGAACACCGTCGCACGCAACGTCTCCGCTCTCGCCCGGCCAGCGACGAAGCCCAGATAGCGATCCACGAGCGGATCACCCAACGCGAATCGGGTCGCACCAGACGGCGAGACGGAACGGACAAGACAGGGAAAGGAGCTCATCCGCGAATGCTCACACCAGCAGAAATGTCGGCCGGACAACGCTGAATATCACCCGTGTATTAGGCG
>JAOBWO010000172.1 GCA_025463415.1 Acidimicrobiales bacterium
GGCACGGCCATCGCTGTGCTGCTCGCCGCTGCCGGCGTTGCAATCCGCCTGGTCGTCATCGCAGCCGGCCACCGCAGCCCCACCGGGCCGCTCAGCACCCTGCCGGCCGACCTCGACCTCATCGGTGTCGGCATCGCAATCGCCATGTGGACGATTCGGCCACGCACCGACCGCACGTCACGATTCGGCCGACCAGCCCTGATCGCCGGCGCTGTCGCGCTCGCCGGCTTCATCGCGTTGGCCGTCGCGATCACCCAGCCGAGGGTCCCGGGCATGGAGGGCGGCGGATCGCTGTTCCTCCAGTCCGCGCTCGGCACGGTGGTTGCCGCCTCGATCAGCTTCGCTGTCGTCGCGTCTGCGTCGGTCGGGCGGTGGTCGCGAGCCCTTCGGTGGGTCGCGCTGGTCGGCCCCGGGCTCCTGCTGTTCCACGAGACCCTGTTCGTCGTCTTCGCCCGCCAGTACGTCGACCGGATCACCACCGACGTTCTCGGGGTCCACCTCGTCGGCGCGGCGTTCCCACCGTTCCTGTGGGCGTTCCTCGTGTCCGTGGCGATCGGCATCGCGTTGGCCGCGCTCGCGCTGCAACCGCTCGCGCTGGCGCTGGGCACGCGGATCACGAACAACTGGTTCACGCTGACGTCGGCGGGCGTGGTGGCGCTCGGCTTCGTGTGGCGCGTCATCGCGCTGCTGACGATCGCGCCGGCCAAGGTCGACGGCGGCGATCCGCTCTTCTACCACACGACCGCGAACACGCTGGCCGCTGGTCGTGGCTTTCCCGAGCCACTCCACTGGATCGCCTACGGCACCGAGCTGAAGAGCGCCGTGCACGGGCCGCTGTTCCCGCTGGTGCTCTCGTTCTTCTCACGCATGGGTGGCACCACCTACTTCGACCATCGGATGGCGGCCGCGCTGATCGGCACGATCGTCGTGCTCGGTGTCGTGCTGGTCGGCAACGCCATTGCGGGTCGCAGCGTGGCCGTGATCGCCGGTGTGATCGCGTCGTTCTATCCGAACCTCTGGCTGATCGACGGCGTGCTGTTCCCCGAGGGGCTGATGGCTGCGCTCGTGGTGTTCACGATCCTCGCCGCCTACAGGTGGAACGACCGCCCGAGCTGGAAGCTGGCTGCGACGCTCGGCGCGCTCGTCGGCCTCACCTCACTGGCCCGCGGCGAGGGCGTTCTGCTGATGGTGCTGCTCGTGCTGCCCTTGATCCTGCGCCACAAGTCGCTGGCGACGCGCGAACGGCTCAAGCAGTTCGGGCTGTCGTGCGTGGCCTGCCTGCTCGTGCTGGCGCCCTGGACGATCCGCAACCTCGGGGCCTTCGAAGTGTTCGTGCCGCTGTCGACGAACAGCAACGAAGTGCTCATGTACGCGAACTGCAACGACGCCTACCACGGCAAGTTCATCGGGTTCTGGGTGTTCGACTGCCAGGAGCGCATCCGCGAGGCCAAGGGCGACCCGCCCGGCGACGAAGCCCAGAAGGCTGCGTACTGGCGGGCGATCGGCCTCGAGTACATCAAGGACCACACGGCTCAACTCCCCGAGGTCATCCTCGCTCGAGTCGGCCGCCAGTGGGACGTCTTCCGGCCATGGCAGAACGCCGAGCTCGCACCGATCGAGGGGCGCAACGAGAACGGCGCTCGGGTCGGGCTCTTCGCCTACTACGCGTTGGTTGCATTCGGAATCAACGGCGTTCGACTGCTCCGCAAGCGACGCGTCAAGCTGCTGCCGCTGACCTCGCAGTTGCTGTCCGTGACGATCACCGCGGCCGCCGCGTACGGAACGGCACGGTTCCGCGCCCCGGCTGAGCCCGTGCTCTGCCTGCTCGCCGCAGTCGGCGTCGCGCCGCTGCTGATCCGCCTCCGCACTCGATCGGTGGTACGTCGCGGCGAAGACGTCCCGATAGCCGACCCGGGCGCGTTCGTGCTCGGCGGGCCGCCGGTGCGCAGGCGTTGGTCGTGGCCGACGTTCGCCGGTGTCGGCATCGTCGCGTTCGTCGCGCTGCTTCCCGTTCGCGGCATGTACCACTCGACCGGCGGCACGATGGAGGAGGGCTTCATGCTCTCCTTCCCGGACCGGATCCTGAAGGGCGCCGTTCCCAACGTCGACTTCCTCCACCTGTACGGACCCGGCTCGCTCGACGTCCTGGCCCTCTGGTACCGGATCTTCGGCCTCACGCTGGGCTCGGAGCGCACCTTCGGTCTTCTCCAGCACCTCGCGATCATCGCCGGGCTGTACGTGTTGGCCCGCGCGTGGGGGCGCGGCGCGGCGTGCGTCACCGCTGCGATGTCGGTGTTCTTGATCCTCACGCCGATCGGCTTGACCGCGATGGCGTGGAACGGTGGCGTCGCGCTCGGGCTGTGGAGCGTGGTCTTCGCGGTGCGGTCGCGCAACGTCGCCTCGCCGAAGACGGCGCAGCGGATGCTGATCGCATCCGGTCTGCTGACGGGTCTGGCGCTCACGTACCGCCCCGACCTGATCGTCGCGCTGGTCCTCGTCCACGGATGGCTGCTGTGGCGCCGCAGCGGATGGAAGCCGTTCGGCATCGGGGGCGTGATCGGTCTGCTGCCGATCCTCGTCCACGTCGCGCGCATCGGTCTCGGCACGGCGATCCGGACGATGCTGGTCGATCCCGTGGTCAAGCTGCGGCCCGGCCGTGAGCTCCCCCGGCCACCGAGCTGGAGCCACCTCGACGGTGCACTGCAGGCGATCGCCGAGACCGTGCCGCCGTGGTGGCGGTTCCCGGCGATCGCACCGAGCCATCAGCTGTTCCTGTGGTTCTTCGCGCTCCCGCTCGCCGCGCTGCTCGTGGTCGGCACCGGCATCGTCCTCCATCGCCGCACCGCCGGCTCGCCACGCTCGATCGTGCTGACTGCGGCCGGACTGTTCGGCCTCGGGCTGCTCCCCCAGGCGTTCCAGCGACCCGACTCCACCCACCTGACGTGGGTCGCGTGCATCTCCTGGCCGTTGCTCGTGCCGACGTCGATCGAGCTGATCCGGTTGCGCGCGCCGCGTGCGCATCCCCGACTGCGGCTCGCGATCAGCGGCGGGTTCCTCGCGGCACTGCTGTTCGTGGTGTGCCCGTTCTTCACCTACCGCACCTACCTGCTGTACGCACGCGTCAGCGTCGGCAACCTGCCATCGGCCTACGAGGTGCGCCGCAACGATCGGCTGTTCTTCATGGGCGACCTGCCGCCGGCCAAGGCCACGCAGGGCGTGATCGATACCCTCGATCAGCTCTCCAGGCCGGGCGAGCGGCTGTTCGTCGGGCCGGTCGACCTCCGCCGGACCTGGTACTCGGACACGTTCTTCTACTACCTGTTCCCGGAGCTCCCGCCTGCGACGCAGTTCATGGAGATGGATCCCGGCATCGCCAACGCGCCCGGCTCACCGCTGGCCGGTGAGGTCGCCAGTGCCGACTGGGTGCTGCTCACCTCGTTCTGGGCCGGCTGGTACGAGCCGAACACCGCCATGGACTACGGGCCGGACGCGCCCAACGCCGTCGTGCGCGACCAGTTCTGCCTGGTCCAGAGCTACGAGAACGGCCTCGTCGACCTGTACCACCGCTGCGACGAACCGCTCCCCGACGGAGCGACCGAGGTCCCGTACTCCGCCGACACCCCGGGCCCGCCACCCGCCGGCGCCCCCACCACCCCGTAACGCCCCAACCTCGTCGCGCAACCCCGTTCTTTGCAGTTCCCAGACCCCAGAGCGGTCCGAATCGACCCGAAGTTCGGGAAGAACGAGTTCACCGCGCGTCCGGTCAGGACTGGTGGCGGACGACCTCACCGTGCAGCGCGCGGATGACACCGAGTGCGGAGGTGTCCCACGTCAGGGTGCGCGCCCACGCCAGCGCGGCGGTGCCCATCCGCTGACGGCGGGGGTCGTCGAGCAGGACGTCGGCCAGCGCGGTGCCCAGATCGTCGACCGGCGCGAGCACACCGGTGATGCCGTCGCGGACGCTGCAGCGGTGCCCGCTGATGTCGGTCGCGACCGCCGGCGTGCCACACGCGGCGGCCTCGGTGAGGGTCAGTCCCCAGCCCTCTGCCAAGGACGCGCTGGCCACCACCCACGCCTGTTGATACA
>JAOBWO010000200.1 GCA_025463415.1 Acidimicrobiales bacterium
GCCACCGAGGTGGAGCTCAAGGAGAAGAAGCACCGCATCGAAGATGCCGTGTCTGCGACTCGGGCAGCCATCGAAGAGGGCGTCGTCGCCGGAGGCGGCACCGCGCTGGTGCGCAGCCGCAAGGCCGTCCAGGCAGTCGTCGACTCGCTCGAGGGTGACGAGGCCACCGGAGCCAAGATCGTGTGGGAGGCGCTCGTCGCGCCGCTCAGCACGATCGCCGACAACGCCGGCCTCCAGGGCCAGGTCGTCGTCCAGCACGTCGAGACGTCCGAGGGCAACATCGGCCTCAATGCCGCAACCGGCGAGTACGAGGATCTGGTCAAGGCCGGCATCATCGACCCCGCCAAGGTGACCCGGGCCGCGTTGCAGAACGCAGCCTCGATCGCCGCACTGGTCCTCACCACCGAGTGCCTCGTGGCCGACAAGCCCGAGAAGAAGTCGGCAATGCCTGCGGGCGGCGGCGGCGGCATGGGTGGTATGGGCGGTATGGGTGGCATGGGCATGATGTGAGCGCTCGGAGCTTGCTCCGAGCCTCGCTCGGAGCGCTGCGGAGCTCGGCCGTTCGCACGGCACTTCGCTAGCGCTCCGGCCTACTCACTCACGGCCGACTCCCCAGCGTTCCTCGCTGGTTGTCTGCGCCAGCCCCTCGCTTGTGGGGCGGAACGAAGAAGGCCCCGGATTCGTCCGGGGCCTTCTGCTATTTCGTGCCGGTGACGGTCTTGGTTGTGGCTGTGGTGTCGCTGGCGATCTCTTGATCGGTGAACAGGACGGGGCGGAACTTGCCGGCGGCGAACAGCTTCGTCTGCGCTGTGTGGTCCGGGTTCTTCGGGTCATCGGGTTGTCCGTAGGTGAGCAGCGCCTGGGCGTGGGGACCGTCACTGTCGAACGCGAGCGTCATCATGAAGCTGTCGCCGGTCGTGACGGGATAGCCCTTCTCGCTGAAGTAGTGACCGTCGGCGAAGGTGCCCGGGTCCCCCTTCGGCGCGGTCGAGTGCGAGCCCGAGCAGCAGTCGACGACGCTGGCCGTTCCGTCCACGCCGCTCCCGCCGGGCAGGGGGATGCGCTCGTCCTCGACGCGGCCGTCGTACTGCATCTGCGCCAAGGTGGACTCGGGCGAGAACCCGGCAGCGGTCAGGGCCGCCGCTGCCGACGCGAGATCGGTGAGCACCGCCGCGTGGTCCGCCGCCAAGGTGTTCGGTGTGCCCACCGGATCCGTGGGATCGAAGCCGACGCTGTAGAGGTCGCCGGCGTCCTTGTGGTCCTTCGTGATCGTGATGAACTCCCGCCACAGCACCGCACCGACTGCGTCGAGGTCGTACCGACCGTTCCAGTTCCGCAGGATGTCGCACAGCGGTGCGAGCGCGTACGGCTGACCGTCGACGCTGACCGACGGCGTCTGGTCGCACGCGGCCACCACCTGGCTGAGGAGCAGATCGCTGTGCAGCCCGCGGTTGGAGAAGATGGCCTGCTGCACCTCGGTCAGCGAGAACTTTCCGTCGTCACCGCGAACCGTCGGGTCGGCCAACAGCAGGGCATTCTCACGCGTACGAGGGGATTGTGGCACGGCCTCGGCGCCGGTCAGCGGTGAGTAGCCGGTCAGTAGCTGGTCCGGGTTGGCGAGCCAGTGCGAGTCGTTGGAGTTGAACACGTAGTCGTCACGTTCCAACTGCGGCTGCTCGGAGAACGGGAGGATGCCCGGACGGGTTGCCGCAGGATCGTCGACCCATTCATTGGCGGGGTCGGAACCATCCAGCAAGATCGCGCCGCCGTCGAGCACCGCCTTGGCGGCCCCACCCGCGGCTACCGCGGCCTGCCAGGCGGCGATCGATGCAGGCGAGAGATCGGGAGTCGCCGCCGTGTCCGAATACCACGCCCGTCCATCGGTGGAGGTGGCGATGGTGTTCACCCATGGGATGCCGTTGACCGTGCGTTGCGAGTCGATGAACGCGTCCAGGCTCGTCGCCTGGTCCATCCCGAAGAACTGCTCGAGCACATCGGCGTTGTCGATGTTCGCGTCGCGCATCGTGTATGCCGTGTCGGTCGTCCATCCGAACGGCAGCTGCAGCATCGGTCCGTAGTGGCTGGACCACATCGTCCGACTCTGCTGCTTCGTGGTGCCGTCGGCCTGCAGCACCTCGATGCTGACGTCCTTCGACGTCATCGTCTCCGTTGTGTCCCCGTAGGTGAAGCTGGTCGGGTCGCCAGGCAGCAGCTTCAGCGAGTAGATCGTCATCCGATACCCGGCCGAGACCGTGTGCGTCCAGGCGACGTGGTCGTTGAAGCCGATCAGCACACCGGGCACGCCCGACAGCGAAGCGCCGTAGACGTTGATCTCGCCGTCGGTCAGGGTCAGCTGCGACTCCCACAACCGCTTCTCGCCCTCCCACGGGAAGTGCGGGTTGGCCAGCAGCATGCCGCCGCCGGACTCACTGAGTGCGCTGCCGATGGCCCATCCGTTGCTTGCGACGTTCGGCTTCAGGTCGAGGGTCGATGCGGCCGCATCGGCGCCGGAGGTCACGGTGGTGCCGGCAGACGCATCCGGAGCCGCGGGTGGCTGGGCGGTGGCGATCGGATTGATCAGCACGCCGCTCGACGCGAACAGCAAGACATCGTTGACGTAGGCGTAGAGGTCGGTGGTGGTGATCGGCTGGACCCACGGTTGACCCTCGCACCAGCCGTGCGGACCTTCATCGGCCAGCTCGGCGTCGAACCCGGCCACGTAGCCGCGAACCATCTCGGCGACGTTGTCGGGTTGGTGACCGAAGCGGGCATCGGCGTCATCGTGCAGCCCCAGCTGGCGATAGGCGAAGTCACTGTTCAGGTTGGCATCGTCGGTCCCCGCGCCGAACCACTTCGCCCGTTCGCCGCGCACCTTGATCACCTGATCGATCAGTGTGCAGGCCCGGTCCTGGGCGAAGGCGTAGCCCTGTCCGAAGCCAAGGCCGCCCCAGTCGTCGGCCACGATGTGCGGCACGTCGTACGCCGTTCGGGTGATCTTGGCGGAGTAGACGTCCGCCGGTGCGGTCGCTGCAGTAGCCGCCGAAGTCACGGCTGTCGTGTCGGCTGCTGATCCGATCGTCGAATCAGGAGGTGCGTCGGCGCTGCCGACCGTCGGCGTCACCTCGGTCGTCGCTGGCGCCGATGTCTCCGCACCTGTGGTCGACGACGACGTGCCGGACTTCGACGAGCTGCTGCAGCCGCCGGCCACGACTGTGCAGGCGATCAAGAGCGCGATGACGCGACGGTTCATTGGACATCCCCCTGAGCCTCGCGAGAGCATGCGAGTGGCACAAAGGTAGCTTGTCCGGCGTGGCGACTCCTTCGGGCAAGCGTGCGTTCTGGATGCACCAGGCCGCGGAGTACATCATGGGCGCGGTGTTCGTTGCGCAGGGGCTGCAGAGCCCGACGCCGCTCGTGCCCAGCATCTGCGGCGGGCTGGTCATGCTCAACACGGCGTGCGCCAAGGGTCCGCTGTCGGCGTTCCGCGTGTTCGGTCGGCGGATGCACCGCCTGCTCGACGGTGTCGTGATCCTGGTCATCATCGCGATGACCGTCCAGCCGTTCATCACCGTCGATAGCAGCACCCGGCTGATCATGGCGGTGCTCACGTTCGCGATCGCGTTCATCTGGATCCAGAGCGACTTCTCCGAATCGGCCAAGGCCCAGCGCAAGCTCGCCGCGGCAGAGGCCAAAGCAGCCGCAAGTGCTGGGGCAACAGCGGCTGCCGGAGCACCATCAGCTGCCGGGACAGCATCAGCTGC
>JAOBWO010000202.1 GCA_025463415.1 Acidimicrobiales bacterium
CCACGCGAGCCGGCTCGACCCGCAAGACGGTGACGGGGACAATGCGATTGTCCTCGGCCCACACCTGGGTCATGCCGACTTTTTCGCCGACGATCGCTTGTTGTGCCATGGCGGCAGCCTTTTCATCCGGAGGAACCCCGAGAGGTTCATGGTGGGTACGAGGCTGGTGTCATGTGCGACCTGCTTGGAATGACCAGAGGCAGGCTGCGGACACCATTCACGCAAATGCTCCGAGGGCGCAGCCCACGGAGCATCGAGATCAGGTTGTGCCGTGCCGTTCCCAAAATGCGGGCATCCGGGCGCACACGGACTTCGATTGCTTGCCGTGCTCAGCGACCCAGGTGGGCTGCCCAACACGAGCAGGCAACCCTATCCGTGCTGACGGCGCGTTTCCACCCCGAGATTTCCCCCACCACCCCCAGTTCCGCGCAACCCGCGGCCCCCTCGAGAGCCGATTTCACCGCTCACAACAGCAAGCGCGGCCGTCATCGACCGGTTCAGACGCCCGAACCGTGACGTCCCGCGCCGCTGACGAACCTCGTCGCGCCCGCCGCGGTCTCACCACTGCGGATCACGGCAAGACCTCGACCGGTCTCCTGCAGGAGCGCGTCGTGCAGCGGCAGGTCCCACTGGGCGTAGGACGAGGCACGGTCGCTGCGCATGCACCCGGGCGGAAACGCCGCGATCGACCGTGCGAGCTCGACGGCCATCTCCCGGGCTCGACCCGGTTCGCAGACACGGTTGGCGAGACCGATCCGCAACGCCTCCTCGCCGCCGACGCCCCGCCCGGTCAGGATCAGGTCGAGCGCGTGGCTGTGGCCGATCAACCGTGGCAGTCGCACCGTGCCGCCGTCGACGAGGGGCACACCCCAGCGTCGGCAGTACACCCCGAAGGTGGCGTCGGATGCGGCGACCCGAAGATCGCACCAGAGGGCCAGCTCGAGGCCGCCCGCAACGGCGAAACCTTCGACCGCTGCGATGACCGGTTTGTTCAGCAGCATTCGCGTCGGCCCCATCGGTCCGTCGACCTGCGCGTCAGGATCGACCCTGTTGCCCCGACCGCCTGAGATCGCCTTCAGGTCGGCGCCGGCGCAGAACGTGCCGCCGGCACCTGTCAGCACCGCGACTGACAACTCGTCGTCGGCGTCGAATCGCCGGAACGCGTCGGCCAGCAGCGCGGCCGTCGGCCCGTCGACCGCATTGCGCACATCGGGCCGGTTGATGGCGACGACGGCGACATCACCGACGGTTTCGAACAGGACGGCGCTCATCTCGCGGACCTTATTCGCTCGTGCTTGCAGTTGTTTGCGCGTCGACGTGCACCTGCAGGGGCTGGAAGTTGCGCGGAACCACTCAGTCGGCGGGCGTGGTGGTGGTGGGCGTGACGGGGAGGCCGGCGCGGCGCCAGGCGGCGAAGCCGCCGATGAGGTCGGTGGCGTTCGGGAAGCCGATCCGCTGGAGGTTCGCCGCGGCGAGGCTCGACGAGTAGCCGTCGTTGCACACCAGCACCAGCCGCTGCGATGGGTCGGCAGCGATCGGCTGGGAGTAGCCGCTGGCCGGATCGAGCCGCCATTCCAGCACGGTGCGCGGCACGTGGACGCTGCCGGGGATCGAGCCGACCACCTGCACATCGGTGGGCTGGCGGGTGTCGACCACGACGATCTCGTCTCCGTTGCGCAACGCGGCATCGAGCCCGGCGGGCGTGACGCGCTGCAGACGACCTCGAGCCTCGGCGACGAGATCGTGCACCGTGAAGCGCTCGGTCCGGCGGTGGATCGACACGTGGTAGTCGCCGCCCTCGACGAACGGATCGCAGCTCCAGGTCGCGTATCGAGACCGCAGCGTCAACCCGCTGGCGGCACAGTGGGCGTCCCACTCGGACAGCGAGTACCCGTCGCGCTCGATCGAGAAGCCGGCCACGAGCAGCCCCCCGGGCAGCAGGTGTTGGGCAAGGTTGTGCACGATCAGCCGACGATCATCGGGCTGACAGAACAGCATCACGTTGCCAGGCATCGCGATCAGGTCGAACCGACGTGGCAACTGCATCCGAGCGAGGTCATCGACGATCCACTGCTGCCCCGGGGCCTTGGCCGCGGCAGCGGCCACCATGTCGGCGTCGAGGTCGACACCCGTGACATCGAGCCCTCTACGGGCGAGCTCGATCGCGATCCGACCGGTACCGCAGCCGGCGTCCAGGACTGCCGTCGGGTGCAACGACTCGATCAGGTCGGCCTCGCCGTGCACGTCCTTGCCCGAAGCGGCGAGACGTTCGAAGCGCGCGTCGTAGTCGGCGATGTCGATCGTTCGCCGCCACTGCACCCAGCGCGGCGACACGAGAGCGGCGTTGGGGAGCTCGGCGTCGTCCACACCGCGCATCGTACGATGCACGCATGGACGAGCCACTCGTTGCCCAGCGTTCAGTCGATGAGTTCCAACGCGACGGCGTCACCGTGCTGCGGGGTGCCGTGTCGGCGGACGAGCTTGCCGCACTGGCCGACGCTGTCGAGCAGAACATGGCGGCTCCCAGCGAGTGGGCCAGCGACTACACCGGCGGCGACGCGTCCGGGCGGTTCTTCGGCGACTACGTCAACTGGACGCGCATCGCTGCCTACCGACAGGTCGCGATCGATTCTGACCTCCCCCGGCTCGCCGCCGCGTTGATGCAGAGCACGTCCGTGCGGTTCTTCCACGAGCACGTGCTCGTCAAGGAGCCGGGCACCAACGAGATCACCCCGTGGCACCACGATCAGCCGTACTACTGCGTCGACGGTGACCAGAACGTCAGCTTCTGGATCGCGCTCGACGCCATCCCCGCAACCGCCGGGGTCGAGTTCCTCGTCGGCTCGCACCGCTGGGGGCGCAGCTTCGTGCCGAGGAAGTTCATCGACAGCACGGCGTACGCGGCACCCGACTCGAAGTTCGAGCTCGTGCCCGACATCGAATCCGAACGCGAGCAGCATCGCATCGTGCGCTTCGACGTCGAGCCGGGCGACGTCATCGCGTTCTCGTACCGGATCCTGCACGCAGCGCCCGGCACGGCCGGCCTGACCACGGGAAGGCGACGCGCCGTCAGCATGCGCTATCTCGGCGACGACGCTGTCTTCGCGCTGCGCCCATGGCTGCACTCCCCGCCGTTCGAGCAGCACGCGCTCGTCGTCGGTGAACCGCTCGACGACCCCCGGTTCCCGCTGATCCCGATCGGCTGAAACCGGCCCAGGGCAGATCAGCCCGTGGTGGTCGGCGGGCGCTCGGCGAGGGTCACGTCGACCGTCAACGGATCGCCGTTGCGTTCGACGGTCACCTGCACGTCGTCACCCGGTTGGTGCCCGCGTATCGCACCGATGACCCCGCCGGTGCCGTCGACCGTCTCACCGTCGACGGCGACCACGATGTCGCCGGCCTCCAGACCCGCGAAGGCAGCCGGTGAGTCGGGGCTGATATCGGTGACGACCGCGCCCTGACCTCCGTCGCTGCGGTCTTCGAGGCCGACCCCGAGGAACCCGGCGTCCCTGGAGGTCCCGCCCGCCTGTGCGCGCAGCACATCGATCTCGGGGAGGACCTGGCTCATCGAGATCGCGAAACCGATGTTGGTCGCCGTGTTGTTCGAGTCACCTCGGGCGATCGCCGTGTCGATGCCGATCACCTCGCCCGCAGCGTTGACGAGCGGGCCTCCGGAGTTGCCCGACGAGATCGCAGCGTCGGTCTGGATCAGACCGTCGAGTGCGCCGGTGTCGGTGATCAGTGTGCGGTCGAGTGCGCTGACGATGCCGCGGGTGACGCTGGCGTCGCCGTCGAGGTCGAGCGCGAAACCGATCGCGATCACGTCATCGCCGACGCGTACACTGGACGGATCGGCGAGCGTGGCGGGCGACAGACCGTCGGCATCGATCTGCAGCAGGGCGAGATCATTGTCGGTGTCGGCAGCCACGACCGTGGCGGGCCGCGGGTCGCGCTCACCGTCGAGCCGGACCCGCACCGTAGTGGCTCCTGCAACGACGTGGGCGTTGGTGAGGATCTGGCCGTCGGCCGTGAGCACCACACCCGTGCCGACACCCTCACCGGTGAAGTTGGCATCGCTGACGTCCGACGAGACGCTGACGACGCTGTGCCGCAGGGCGGCGGTGACGGATGCGACGTCGATGCCACCTGTCAGGGCAGGGTTCCGCGGTCCGCCGACCACCGGCGCCTGGGTGGACACATGCTGCGTGCTCGCCTGGTCGTCACGCTCGATCCGCGCGCCGACGTAGACCCCGACCAGCGCTGCGCACCATGCGATGCATGTCACGGCAACCGTGCGCACGATCCAGGTCGAGCGGACGGGTCGTCGCCAGCGGCTGAGCGGCTGCTGATGCTGCGCCGGGTCAGCCACGACCGGTGCCGGCATCGGCACATACGGGTCAGCGATGCGCGGCGGCGGGAACGACGACGACATCAACACTGTCTAGCGGCCGCTGCGAGGACGCGCGCCGTAGGTGGGCGAACTTGACGATTCGAGAAGCGGCGCTCTCAGCTCTGCGGGCGAGCGACCAGCTTCGCGGTGCCGGACATGCTCTTGCCGCCGCGGGAGTACTCGATCGTGACCGTGTCGCCGGGAGCGCTGTCGCGAATCGCTGCGATCAACCCACCCTGACCGTTGATCTCCACGCCGTCGACGCTCGTGACGACGTCGCCGTTCTGCAATCCGAGCTTGGCGGCAGGCGAGCCCGACTGCACGTCGGAGACGATCGCGCCGCGTCCGCCATCGTGACGATCTGCGACGCCGATGCCGAGGTAGCCCTCGGCGCGCTGGTCGGTGCTGCCCGAGGTCTTCAACTGGTCGATGATCTTCTCGATCTCCTTGGTGGAGATCGCGAAGCCGATGTTGGTCGCCGTGTTCGTGGTGTCACCACGTGCGACAGCGGTGTTGATGCCGATCATCTCGCCCGACGCGTTCACCAGCGGGCCGCCGGAGTTGCCCGAGGAGATCGCGGCATCGGTCTGGATCAGCCCGTTGAGCGCGCCGCTGTCGGTCACCATCGAGCGGTTGAGCGCCGACACGATTCCTGCGGTGACCGATGCGTCGCCTTCGAGGTCGAGGGCATATCCCATCGCCACCACGGGCTGGCCGACCTTCACGGTGTCGCTGTCGGCCAATGTCATCACAGGGAGGTCCTTGCCGTCGATCTTGAGCAGCGCGAGGTCGTTGCCGACATCGACGCCGAGCACCTTTGCGGCGACCGGCTCGCTCTGCCCGTCGAGCACGACGCGAACCTTGTCAGCATCGGACACGACATGGGCATTGGTGAGGATCTCGCCGTCGGGCGTGAGGATCACGCCGGTCCCTACACCCTCCCCCGCGCCGGTGCTGGATGTGGCGGAGATGTCGACCGACACCTTGACCACACTGCTGCGGATCTTGGCGAGGATGCCGATCACGTCGAGACCCGCTGCGCCCGAGCCCGCTTCTCCCGTTCCTGGGGCGACGGTGGACACCGGGGCGATCGTGACCGGCGACCCGGACGATGCCGGCTGGCTGCCCGCTGAGCTCTTCGAGGGATCGGACACCGAGGCCCGGGCGATCGCAAACGCGCCGATCGCACAGATCGCGCACGCGACGACGATCAAGGCGATGTTGCGCCGCCGACGCCTGCCGGTGGGCAGCACGGGTGTCTCCATCACGACGGATGGCGCGGCCGCGACCGGCCACTGCGTCGGAGAGGGTGTGTCGTGCGCGGTCGAGTACGGCGGCTCCGCGGGCGGCTCGGGCGGCGCGAACGGGTAGGTCATCGCGTTCCTGTCTAACGCACGCGAGTCCGACATCGTTCGCGGGTCAGACATTCCTTACTCAGCTTTTACCGCACTCGAAAATGCAAGAAGGGCAGCCGCTCGGCGGCTGCCCTTCTCATCAGTTTGGTCGAGGGTCAGCTGCCCTGGATCTTGATCTCGATGTCGACACCGGCCGGCAGCTCGATGCGCTGCAGGCTGTCGATCGTCTTCGGGTTCGGATCGATGATGTCGATCAAGCGCTTGTGGACGCGCATCTCGAAGTGCTCGCGAGAGTCCTTGTCGATGTGCGGCCCACGGATGACCGTGTAGCGGTGCTTGTCGGTCGGCAGCGGGATCGGGCCACGAATGGTTGCCGAGGTCCGGGTGACCGTCTCGACGATCTTCTTCGTCGACTGGTCGATGATCTCGTGGTCGAACGCTTTGATGCGGATGCGAATGCTCTGTGCCATGGTGTCGTTCAGCTCACTTCAGGATCTTGGTGACGCGGCCGGCGCCGACGGTGCGGCCACCTTCACGGATGGCGAAACGCAGGCCTTCATCCATCGCGATGGGCTTACCGAGCTCGACCGTCATCTGGACGTTGTCGCCGGGCATCACCATCTCGGTGCCCTCAGGCAACTCGACCGTGCCCGTGACATCAGTCGTGCGGAAGAAGAACTGCGGACGATAGTTGTTGAAGAACGGCTTGTGACGGCCACCCTCGTTCTTGTTCAGGACATACACCTGACCCTCGAAATTCGTGTGCGGAGTGATGCTGCCCGGCTTGCACAACACCTGACCACGCTCCACATCTTCCTTCTTCGTGCCACGCAACAAAGCACCAATGTTGTCCCCGGCCTGACCCTGATCCAACAACTTCTTGAACATCTCCACACCGGTGCACACCGACTTCTGGGTCGGACGCAACCCGACGATCTCGATCTCGTCACCCACCTTGACCAGGCCCTGCTCGATCTTGCCGGTCACGACCGTGCCACGACCCGTGATCGTGAACACATCCTCGATCGGCATCAAGAACGGCTTGTCCAACTCGCGGACCGGCTCCGGGATGCTCGCATCCGCAGC
>JAOBWO010000216.1 GCA_025463415.1 Acidimicrobiales bacterium
CTCTTCGATGATCTCGCGACCGATGACGCGACCGGCGCCGACGCCGCAGTAGTACGGGCCCTGGGGTCCGGGGAAGCCACCCGCCGGGAACCCGAGCGGGCTGCCGTCGAGCTTGAGCATGGTGTACTCCTGCTCGAGACCGAAGATCATGCCCTGCTTGGCGAACTTCTTGTAGACCTTCTCGAGGGGGGCCCGGGTGTTGGTCGGGTGTGGCTTCATGTCCGAGGCCGACAGGACCTCGCACAGCACCAAGATGTTGGCTCCGCCGCGGATCGGGTCCGGGCAGGAGAACACAGGCTTGAGCACGCAGTCGCTGCTCTCACCAGCCGCCTGGTTCGTGGACGAGCCGTCGAAGCCCCATATCGGAGGAGCCGTGGCTTCGTCCTTCATGATCTTCGTCTTCGAGCGCAGCAAGGGCGTCGGCGACGTTCCGTCGAGCCAGATGTATTCAGCTTGGTAAGCCATTGAGGAGGTTCCTTCGGGGACGGATTGATAGCGGTTGGCGCAGCGTGTCAGCCAGGGATTTCTATGTCGTTGCGTATTTGTGAACGGCGTGTGAACCGGGCGGTTCGGTCGCGTGACACGCGGGCCGACGCGACGGAGATCGAGCGGCGGGAACCGGAGCCTGGTCGCCGACGTCGTACACGGCATGAACGCGCATCCTGACATCACTCGATCTGCCGCACGGATGGGCAGTGGGTTGAGCCGGCGGAGCCTGCTCCTCGCGGTGTTGGCGGCCCCGGCCCTCACGGCCGTGCTGGCGGCCTGCGGCGACAACACCCAGGGCGCGGGCGCCAACCCGCCGCTGCCGACCGCCGGCACGACCGGTGACACCGCCGGCACGACACCGGCCTCGACCGATCCCGCCTCGACCGTACCGGCCTCGACCGATCCAGTGGTCAGCGATCCGACGTCCACGGACGCGACGTCGACGCCCGGCCAGGACGATGGCACGGCCATCGCCCACCCGACGGGCGCGGACGACGTCGTCGTGCGGCTCGCCTACGTCGGCGGCTTCGTGCCTCCGAACGTGGCGTTCGCGAGCCTGCCGACCGTGCTGATCTCGGGTGACGGGCTCGTCTACACCGAGGCCGTGCACACCGAGATCTACCCCGGGCCACTCGTGCCGACGATGAACGTCCGGACCATCACGGAAGTCGGTCTGCAGAAGGTGTTGCGCGCCGCCGACGACGCGCACCTGCTGCGGACCCCACCGGACTACAGCGCCCAGCTGAACATCGCCGACGCACCCGACACCCAGCTGATCCTGGGCGCGAAGGACGGCACGTTCGTGCACCAGGCGTACGCGCTCGGTCTCGCCGATCCGGCCGAGACCAAGGACCGGAACGTGCTGAACGGCGTGTGCATCCAGATCGCCGACCTCGAGCAGTACTTCGGTGCGGACATCCTCGGTCCGGACGCACCGTTCGTGCCCACCGCCTATCGCGTGCAGGCGGCACCGGTCACGCCCGAGCAGATGCCGGTCGCCACCGAGGGGCCGACGTCGCGCACCGTCGCATGGCCGGCCGAGATCGGCGTGCCCTTGGCGAGCGCGGCGACGTGCGCCGTCGTGCAGGCAGCCACGGCCGGGATGATCCTCAGCGATGCCGATCAGCTGACCTACTTCACCGACGCGGGTGTGACGTACTTGGTCGCAGCCGCCCCGCTGCTGCCCGGCGACCGCTGCTGACGACGTCAGTGGCGGCCGGAGGCCCGATGTGTAACCTTCGCGGATGACACGGCTGCGGATCGCGTTGGCGCAGATCAACCCGACGGTGGGCGATCTGAAGGGCAACTTCACCAAGATCGTCGAGTGCTACGACCAGGCCGAGGCGGCGGGATGCGACATCGTCTCGTTCCCCGAGCTGTCGATCACCGGTTACCCGCCCGAGGATCTCTTCCTGAAGCCCGGCTTCGTCGCCGACAACAAGGACATCCTCACCACGATCGCGGCGCGCACCCGGCGGTGCGTCGCCGTCGTCGGCTTCGTCGACAGCGACCGGGACCTCTACAACGCGGCGGCCGTGCTGTCCGAGGGAGAGATCCGCGGCACCTATCGCAAGCGGCTGCTGCCGAACTACTCCGTGTTCGACGAAGCGCGCTACTTCACGCCGGGCGACGAGAGCGATCCGCTGGAGCTGTACGTCATCGGTGGCGTCAAGGTGGGCATCAGCATCTGCGAGGACATCTGGAGCCCGACCGGTCCGCTGGCCGAGCAGGCTGCGGGCGGCGCCGAGCTGAACATCAACATCAACGGCTCGCCGTACCACCGCGGCAAGGCGGCCGCGCGTGAGCGCATGCTGGCCACGCGTGCCGCCGACGCGAGCTGCGCGCTGGTGTTCGTCAACCAGGTCGGCGGCCAGGACGAACTGATCTTCGACGGTGCGTCGATGGTGTTCGACGGGGACGGCAACCTCCTCGCTCGCGCCGCCCAGTTCCGCGAGGAGCTGATGATCGTCGACGTCGACTTCGATCCGATCTACCGCAAACGGCTGCTCGATCCACGGGGACGGGCGACCGATCCGTTGCTGCCCACCGTGTTCGTCAGCGACGAGCCCGTCGAGCACTCGGTGCGCTTCGTCGCCGAGACCGTGCCGTTGCTGGATCCTGCGGCGGAGGTCTATGCGGCGCTGGTGCTGGGGACCCGCGACTACGTCAACAAGAACCGCTTCACCGACGTCGTGATCGGCCTGTCGGGCGGCATCGATTCCACGATCGTCGCGTGTGTCGCGGTCGACGCGCTCGGTGCCGATCACGTGCACGGCATCTCCATGCCGTCGCGCTACAGCAGTGACGGCTCGAAGGACGATGCAAAGGCGCTGGCCGACAACCTCGGCATCGACTACCGGACGATCGCGATCGAGCCGGCGTTCTCGTCTTACCTCGAGATGTTCGCGCCGTCGTTCGACGGCCGGTCGCCCGACCTCACCGAGGAGAACCTGCAGAGCCGGATCCGCGGCATGACGCTCATGGCGATGTCGAACAAGTTCGGTTGGATGGTCCTGACGACCGGCAACAAGAGCGAGATGGCCGTCGGCTACTTCACGATCTACGGCGACAGCGTCGGTGGCTACGCGGTGATCAAGGACGTGCTCAAGACGAGCGTCTACGACCTCTGCCGCTACTACAACGAGCGCGAGGGCAGGGAGATCATCCCCGAGGCCGTGATCACCAAACCACCGTCGGCAGAGCTGCGACCCGACCAGCGCGACGATCAGTCGCTGCCCCCCTACGAGGTGCTCGACCCGATCCTGTCGCTGTACGTCGAGGACGACCGCACGGCAACCGAGATCATCGCTGCGGGGTTCGACGAGGCACTGGTGCGGCGCATCGCCCGTCTCGTCGACGTCAACGAGTACAAGCGCCGCCAGTGCCCGCCCGGGGTGCGGGTCAGCATCAAGGCGTTCGGCAAGGACCGCCGGCTCCCGATCACGAACGGCTACTCGGGCTGATCGGGCCGGCGCCGGGCCGTTGACCTGGTGTTCCGGACGCAGATCTTCACGGAATCGTTCAACTCGCGGCCTGCGACGGCCGATGAACTGACGTGCAGGAATCGAGCGCTGCGGGCGAACGGCACTTCGCGGGGACTCTGACGAGAATGGTCATCGACCATTGCCGTCAGCACGCGCCCGAGATCACGAGTGCCCAACTGCTCGCGCTCGCCGGTGAGACGCGGCCGCTCGACGTGTTGCTCGACGACGCCTCCTGGAGCTCGTACAGCTCCTTCCGCAGACTGCTCGAGGCAGCCGCCGGGGTGTTGGGCGGGGTCGACCGGTTGTTCGACATCGGCAGCCAGGCCGCGATCGCTGCGGGTTCGATGCCCGAGAGCACGGGCGCGCTGCAGGACCTCGGTTCGCCGGAAGCACTGTTCGAACTCGTCGGTGCCGGACAGAACAGCATCTTCCCGGTGCTCGACACCATGACCGCGCAGATCGGCCCGAACGACTGGGCGATCCGCAGCCGGCTCAAGGACGGCCTCGAAGCCTTCCCGGAGCTGTGCTCGTTCATCCTCGGTCTCGACGGGCTGCTGCCGGCGCTGTACGGCTTCGCCAACGTCACCACGGTCGAGGAGGAGTGCGTCTGCAAGGGCGACGACTGGTGCACCGTGCGCGTGCGTTGGTCCGAAACCGACGCCGCATCGCGTCAGCTCGCGATCCTCGAGACGAAGGTGCAGCTGAGCGAGCTGCGTCTCGACTCCTTCCAGCGCACCCTGGCCGAGCTCGTCTCCGCCGACGACCTCGACACGATGCTCACCAAGGTCGTCGACTCGGCCGCCCACGCGGTGCGGGCACCCGCCTTCGTGCTCGCGCTCGAACCACTGCCGTGGGCCGGCCACCACGTCTACCGGCAGGGTCTCAGCGAGGCGGAGGCATCAATCGTGGCCGCCGACGCGCTGCGCCTCGATCACCCCGACGCGATGGAAGGCGGCATCGCGGTCGATGTCGCGTCGACGCGGCGCAACTACGGCCGACTCGTCGCACTGGACCCGTCGAGCACGCTCATGCCGCACGAGCGCAACCTGCTCGAGGCCTACGCCCGGCTCGTGGCGACGGCGCTCGACTCGGCCACTGCGCTGGAAGATGCGCGTCGGCAGGCCAAGACCGCGCACACGCTGCTCAACCTCTCCACCGCGCTCGCCCAGATCGCGACGACCGACGAGATGGCCGGCAAGCTGGCTCAGGCGATCCCGATCGTCGTGGAGTGCGACCTCGCTCTCGTCGCTCTCCTCGATCCCGTCTCCGGCGTGGCTCGGGTCGTTGCGGCGCAGGGCGTCGACGAGAGCGTGATCGGCCTCACCACCGCGATGGTCGGTGACGGTCTGATCGACGAGCTGAACTTCTCCGAGCAGGCGACGGCACGCGAGCCGCTGCGCACGTTCATGGTCCGCCACGGCATGGTCGCGATGGTCAGCGTGCCGGTGTTGGTCGACGAAATTGCGGTCGGGTCATTGGTTGCCGCCGTCTCGTCACAGCCCGAGCGCCTCACCGCCCGGGTCGAGCTCGAGGAGCGGCTGCGTGGTCTCGCCGGCCAGGCATCGACCGCGCTGCGCAATGCTGCGCTGGTCGAGCAGATCCGCCACCAGGCGATGCACGACAGCCTCACCGGCTTGCCCAACCGAACCCTCATCCTCGACCGCGCTGAACAGATGATGGCTCGCTCGCGCCGCACCCGCGTGCCCTGCGCTGCGCTGTACATCGATGTCGACGGGTTCAAGGACGTCAACGACATGTTCGGCCACGCGGCCGGCGACGAGCTGCTCCGGATGGTCGCCGGACGTTTGACCACCTCCACACGTGGTGGTGACACCGTCGGTCGCCTCGGCGGCGACGAGTTCGTCGTGCTCACCGAGGGCGAGTCGCTCGACGCAGGCCCCGAGTGCGTGGCCGAGCGCCTGCTGGTGGTGATGCGCGAGCCCTACACGTTGAGCAACGCTCCGCATCCGCTGCTGGTCACGGTGAGCATCGGCATCGCCGAGGGCCACCGGCTCTGCGCCAGCGATCTGCTGCGTGACGCCGACCTCGCCCTGTATCGCAGCAAGGCCGAGGGGAAGAACCGCTACGTCGCCTTCGCCGCCGAGATGCAGACGGCTCTCGTCGACCGCCTGCAGATGGAAGGCAAGCTGCGTCGAGCGCTGGAGAGCGACGAGTTCTTCCTGCTGTACCAGCCGATCTTCGACCTCGTCGATCAACGGATCACCGGCGCAGAGGCGCTCCTCCGCTGGCGGCAGTCCGACGGCGCGATCGTGATGCCGGACACGTTCATCCCGTTGCTCGAGGACAGTGGGATGATCGTCGACGTCGGTCGTTGGGTGATCCGGCAGGCCTGTGAGCAGGCGGCGCAGTGGGCCGCGGCGGGCGCCGACCTCGACATCTCCGTGAACCTGTCCGCGCGCCAGCTCGACCACGAGACGCTCGTCGACGACGTGCGCGAAGCGTTGCGCACGAGCGGGTTGTGCGGCTCTGCATTGACGCTGGAGATCACCGAGACGGCCGTCATGCGCGACCCGGCTCGGACGTTGCGCATCCTCACCGCGATCCAGGCGCTGGGTGTGCGCATCGCGATTGACGACTTCGGCACGGGCTACTCGTCGCTGGCCTACCTCCAGCAGTTCCCGATCGACACGATCAAGATCGACCGCTCCTTCATCCAGGGCATCTCGCAGTCGGCGGAATCGACTGCGCTGATTCGCACGCTCGTGCAGTTGGGCAAGACGCTGGGGCTGCGCACCCTTGCCGAGGGCATCGAGAGCCGCGAGCAGCTCGAGGTCCTGCGCGGCGAGCACTGCGACAGCGGCCAGGGCTACCTCATCGCCCGGCCCCTCGACGTCGCGCAGATCGAGGCGATGCTCGCCGTGCCCGCTCGCATCTGACCGCCCGGACCAGCGGTCTCAGTGCTGGAGGACCTGGATGACCAGGCCACGCGCATCGATGAGCGACGCGGTGTAGCCGGTCGACATCTCGCTGAAGGCCGTGGCGGCGCCGAAGAGGTTCGTCGAACCGACCTGCAGGATCGGTGTGTCGACCGGCGGCAAGCCGTCGACGGCGACGCGGAGCCCGGCTGCGGTCGGCGCGCCGACGAACACGGCGGCGACGATGGTCGCCCCGATCGAGTTGAGCTCCACGAGTGGGTGGGCGGGATCGATCGTGATCGTCACCCCGGACTCCCACGTCTGGGTCTGCGCAGAGCTGGTCGAGGACGGATCGGTCGGTCGCTCCTCGTCGACCACCAGCGAGGTGCCGTGGTCGGTCGACAGCAAGATCACGTACTTGATCCCGCTGGAGGTCGTGGTCCGACCGATGCCGGCGCTGTCGGAGGATCCTGTGTCGACGGTCTGCGGACCGGTGCTTGCGGGCGGCGCGTTGATCAGCTCCGTCCATTGATCCGCGGTCGCGAGGTGTGCGTTGGTGGCGGCCGTGAACAACAGGTCCATGGGAACGAGACCGACGATCATCACCGTGCGGTCACCTTCGTGCCACTCGATGAACTGGAACGCACGGATGTCCGGCGACAGCGTGCTGGCGAGCGGCAGCTCGCCCGTGTACATCGTGCGCCCGCGCAGGACGATGGTGCGATCAGTGGTGAACGCCGCGGCCGGGTCCGACGACGCGGGTGACAACAACATGGCGAGTCGGAGGTCGTTCTCCACCTGCGGCCCGGTCAGCACGGTCAGGAACTCCTTGGCGTCGTCGGTCTGGTATGAGGCCTGCGTCCCGTCGGCGAGGCCAGCGACGATCTGGAAGTCCATCACCGACTGCGTCGTGGATCGCGAGGTGACGAGATCGAGACCGTCGAACAGCGCGCTCGCGCCCCCGGCGAAGGTCGGCGCGTTCTCGGGGCCGAACGATGCGGCTGCGGCGAGCTGCACGAGCTCGTCGGCGCTGAACCCGAAGGCCTGGTACTCGATCTGCTGGCGCCCGGGCAGCTCCACCGTGAGTCGCTGCGCGCCGTCGGGAGTGTTCTCGAGCAGACCACGATTGCCCCCGACGTCGACGCGCCGAGCGCCGAGGCCGACGCCGCTGGGCAGCGCGTTCTCGAGGTTGTCGATCGCCAACACGGCGAACCATCGCCCCCTGGTGCGCGCGGCGTCCGGCGAGGCCCAGGCCTCGAACCAGTTGACCGGCGCCACGATCGACCGTCCGTTCGAACTGGCGCTGGTGCCGATCATCCCGGCGGGCAAGGGATCGATGACGAAGCCGGACGCCTCGACGGGAAGACCCGTTGCCGCGTCCAGCACGACGGTGTCGCCGGTGCTCGGATCGCTCGCCGGTGTCTCGGTGGCCGGCACGGCGTCGTTGGTGACCGTGGTCGTCGGCCCATTGATCGAGGGACGGGTCGTGGGCGTCGCCGCGCCGTCGGTGCGCTCGACGGGGTCGGTGATCGCCGGTCCCGCCGCACGATCGGTGGAAGCGGGTGACAACCAGACGGCGAGACCGACGAGGGCGGCAGCGATCACCGCCACGGTGCCCGCCGTGATCAGCCGCGATCGTGGCGGACGGACGAACTCACCGGGACGCGCGAAGGACTCCGACCGTTCGAACGAACGTCCCCCTGCCCACGTGTCGCCGAGCAGCATTGCGCCGGGCGCAACGGCGCGGTCGTGCGCTGCGACGGCCGGATCGCGCATGGTGTCGGCACCAGTGCGTCCTTCGGCGACGGATGTGCGCGCCGCCAGCCGGCTGGAGTCGTCGAGCCAGACCTCGCAGCGTCGCATGGTGTCGGCAGCCGAGCCGTCGGCGCCACCCACGGGATCGGGCCCCGCCAGCAGGAGCGTCGTGCCGGACGCGAACGCCAACGAGATGATCGACTCGTCCACGTCGAGCAGGGCGGCGACCTGTGCGGCGCTGCGGTGCTCCACGCCGAGCAGGCTGACGGTGACTCGCTGAGCCGCGGTGAGCGCACCGACGGGCGGTCGCTCACCGGGGCGGGATCCGCCGTCGAGCGCGACGAACACGCTGTGCGCGGCGTCGATCATCCAGTCGCGGTCGACGGTGACACCGTTCGTGCGTCGGGCCGCACGCTCCAAGTAGGCATACGTGTCGACGAGCAGCGCGATCGCCCGAGCGCCGTCACCCGCCGTCAGCCGGCAGAGCGCGGCGAACACCGCAATCGCGGTGTCGTCGAAGACGGCGACCACTCCGGCGCGATCGTCGGCAGCGACGGAGCGTGCCGTTGCCGGGGACATGGCCGCACGCTACCCGTGCACCCCTCGCCCGCGTTCGCGGGTCGGGTCGCGCGACCGCGCCCCTGTCGAGTCAGCCCCCGTAGCGACGGAAGATGGTGATCTTGTCCTCGCCGATGCGCTCGCGCTTCGCGGGATCGTCGATGCCGAGCCCCTCGGTGGGGGCCAGGCAGAGGATCCCGATCTTGCCCTCGTGCTCGTTCCGGTGGATCTTCAACGCCGCCTCGCCGACATCGTCGAGGCCGTAGACAGCGGACAGCAGCGGCTGGATCTTGCCGAGGTTGATCAGCCGGTTCGCCTCCCACGCCTCGGCGTAGTTGGCGAAGTGCGAGGAGAGCAGCTTCTTCAACTTCATCCAGAAGTGGCGGTTGTCGAACTCGACCATGAAGCCGCTCGTGGCTGCGCAGGTGACCACCGTGCCACCGCGCTTGCAGGCGAAGATCGAGGCGCCCATCGTCTGCCGGCCGACGTGTTCGAACACGATGTCGGGATCGTCGCCGGCGAGCGAGCGGATCTTCTTGCCGAACCGTCGCCACTCGGTCTCGTCCTGGGTGTGCTCGTCCGACCAGAACCTGTAGTTCTCGGCCTTGCGGTCGATCACGGCCTCGCAGCCGAGCTCGTTCAACAGCGCGGCCTTCTGGGGTGAGCTGACGATGCCGATCGGGTTGCCGCCACCGTTGAGCACGTACTGGGTGGCGTAGCCGCCGATGCCGCCCGTGGCGCCCCACACGAGGACGTTGTCGCCCTGCTTCATCCGGGCCCCGTTGCGACCGACGAGCATGCGGTAGCTGGTCGAGTTGCACAGGGCGTTGACCGCCGACTCCTCCCACGTGAGATGGGTGGGCTTGGGCATCAGCTGGTTGGCCTTGACGATGGTGAGATCGGCCAGGCCGCCGAAGTTCGTCTCGAAGCCCCAGATCCGCTGGTTCGACGCGAGCATCGAGTCGTCGTGCGCCGACGGATCCTGATCGTCGACGTGGTTGCAGTGCACGGTGACGCGATCGCCCACCTTCCAGTTGCGCACCGCCGACCCGGTGCGCAGCACGATGCCGGCGGCGTCGGATCCGACGACCTGGTAGGGCAGCGCGTGGCGGGCGCCCCACTCGCTCTCCTTGGCCATGCGGTCGAGGAACCCGAACGTGGGGAGGGGCTCGAAGATGCTCGTCCAGACCGTGTTGAAGTTGATGCTCGACGCCATGACTGCGACCACCGCTTCGTCCGGGGCGATCTCCGGCAGCGCGACGTCATCGATGTGCAAGCTCTTGCGCGGGTCCTTGTCGGCCGAGGCGACGCCCTCGAACATGGCGGCGTCCTCGCGACGGACGACGGCAGCTCGATAGGAGTCCGGCAGTGGAATGCCGGCCAGTTCGGTGCCGGTGGCGCCGGCCAGGATCGCTTCGAGGATCTTCTGCATCCGCCGATGTTACCCACCGGTAGGGAGCGTCAACCAAGCGTGGCGGGCGGTCACCGTCGACTCCGTCACATCGGTTACCCGCAGGTAGCGACATGGGCATACGCTTCCCGTGTTGACGACCGCGGGCGCGGTCTCGAGGGAAAGGCTGGGCCATGGCTGGTTCATACATCGTCGCAGGAGCCCGAACGCCGATCGGCAAGATGAGCGGCGCACTGGCCGGCTTCTCTGCTGCCGAGCTCGGCTCGATCGCGATCAAGGCTGCGCTGGAGCGAGCCGGGGTCGCCCCCGAAGAGGTCGAGCACGTCCTGATGGGTCAGGTGCTGATGGCGGGACAGGGCCAGGTCCCCGCTCGCCAGGCGGCGGCCAAGGCCGGCATCCCGATGAGCGTCCCGGCGGTGAACATCAACAAGGTCTGCCTGTCCGGGCTGAACACGATCTACCTCGCCGATCAGATGATCGCCGCGGGTGAGGCCGACATCGTCGTGGCCGGCGGCATGGAGAGCATGACCAATGCCCCGTACATCGCAGCCGGTGCGCGGGGCGGGTTCCGCTACGGCAACACCGAGCTCGCCGACGCGATCATCAAGGACGGTCTGTGGTGCGCGTTCGATGCGTGTCTGATGGGCCTCGGAACCGACCGCTACACGAACGGTGAGATCAGCCGCGAGCAGCAGGACGAGTTCGCGATGAAGAGCAACGTCAACGCCGCAGCGGCGATCGCCGCCGGCAGGTTCGACGACGAGATCGTCGAGGTCACCATCCCGCAGCGCAAGGGCGACCCGGTCGTTGTCAAGCACGACGAGGGCGTGCGCGCGAACACGACGATGGAGTCACTCGGCGGGTTGAAGCCGGCCTTCGACAAGGAAGGCACCATCACCGCGGCGAACGCGTCGCAGATCAGCGACGGCGGATCGGCCGTGATCGTGATGTCTGAGCGCGCGGTGCAGCAGCGCGGCGTGCAACCGCTCGGCCAGGTCGTCGGCTACGGCATGGTGGCCGGGCCGGACAGCGCCTCGTTGCTCCATCAGCCCAGCCGGGCGATCATGAAGGCGCTGAAGCGCACCGACCTCGGGCTGCAGGACATCGACCTGTTCGAGCTCAACGAGGCGTTCGCTGCGGTAGGCATCGCATCCATGGCCGAGCTGGGGATCACCGACGCCGTCACCAACGTCAACGGCGGCGCGATCGCGCTCGGACACCCGATCGGGATGAGCGGCAACCGGCTCGCGCTGACGATCCTGCACGAGCTGAAGCGCCGTGGCGGGGGCACCGGCGCCGCGGCGCTCTGCGGTGGCGGCGGTCAGGGCGACGCGCTCATCGTCCGCACCGTCTGAGGGGTCTGACGGTCTGACGGGTCGAATGACACCGGTGAAATATTTCGGTTTCATGTCAGAAGTGGTTGACTTCCCGGCGCCAGGATCGTAACGTAACTGCAACAACTGATCGCCGACGTCTTGGGCTCCTTCCCGGGTCGTCGGAGCAGAACTGAGGCACCACCTTTGCAGCTGGCCCGTCCGCCCGCTACCAGCTACAGGGGTGGTGCCTCAGCAATTTTTCGGCCCGCCCGCCGGACGGCCGGGGCGTCGCCACACGACTAGGACGACATCTCCCGGCGGCCTTCCATCGCCCGCCCCAGGGTCAGTTCGTCGGCGTATTCCAGGTCACCACCGACCGGCAAGCCGCTGGCGATGCGGGTGACCTTCACGTCGAACGGCTTGAGCATCCGCGCGATGTACAGCGCGGTGACCTCGCCTTCGGTGTTGGGGTTCGTGCAGAGGATGACCTCCTGCACGTCTTCGGGGCCGAGCCGGATGAACAGCTCCTTCATCTTCAGCTGCTCCGGGCCGATGCCTTCGAGCGGGCTCATCGCGCCGAGCAGCACGTGGTAGCGGCCGTGGAACTCACCGGTCTTCTCCAGCGCGACGATGTCGCGGGACTCCTCGACCACGCACAGGATCTGGCTGCTGCGCCGGTCGTCGAGGCAGATCGGGCACAGCTCGCCCTCGGCGAAGTTGAAGCAACGTGAGCAGAACCGCACGCGGGCCTTGGCGTCGGTGATCGCGTGGGCGAGCCGAGCGACGTCGTCGCCAGGAGCCTTGAGGAGGTGGAACGCGACCCGCTGCGCCGATTTCGGGCCGATGCCGGGGAGTCGGCCGAGCTCGTCGATCAGGGCCTGGACCGGCTGGGTGTACGTGGCCACCTCAGCGAGGATCCTCGACGAAGACCGAGCCGGGGAACGCCTCCACGAGGCGATCGGCCGGCGACTTCATCGCTTCCGGCGGAGCATCGACCAGATCAGACAGATCGATCTCGTTCTCCTCGGCCCTGGCCCGGGTTTCGGCTGCGGCGACCGCTGCCGACGATGTCTGCGCGCCCTTGCGCAACGGCACGACGTTGGCGAGGTGATCGTCCGGTGGGCCGGACGTGTCCACCACGAGGGACAGCTTGACGGCCGAGCCGATCTGGGCGGTGATCGCCGCTTCCACGTCGCCCCGGTACGACTCGCACCGCGAGCGGTGGGTGTCGTTCGGGAGGCCGAACGAGACGGTGCCGCCGGCCTCGCTGACGAAGTGCCCGGCGGAGAACAGGGCCCGAGCCATCGGCTTGAGCGTCGGCAGCACGTTCGGTTGCCAGGCCTGGGTGACCGCAGCGAGCAGGCCCGTGCCCGACGAGGGCGCTGCGGGTGCGGACGACGGCGATGGTGCCGCAGCGGGAGGAACGACCTGCGGCACCAGCGCGACAGCAGCCGCCGGTGCACTCGGCGGCGCTGGTGCTGGCGCTGGTGTCGCCGCGGGTGTCTGCGTCGCGGTCGCGGGCGGCGATGCTGCGGGCCTCTCTGCCGATGAGCCAACGGGCGCCGTGGCCGCGACAGGCGACTCGTCGCGCTTGGCGCGGCCGCCGAGTGCGGCCCGACCCGTGGAGGGATCGACCGGGGCGGGGCGTGCGGAGGGTGCCGCAGCCGCGCCGGGCGCGCCCGCCGCGACGCCGGACTTCTCGAGCCGTTCCAGGCGGGCCACGATGGCGCCGAGATCGTTCCCCGTCGGCTCATGGGTGAGCTGAACGAGTGCGACGTCGAGGAGCAGCCGAGGGTCGGGCGCGTGGCGCATCTCGACCAACATCTCGCCGAGGCGCTCCATCGATCGGACGATGGCCGCGGCACCGAGGCGCTGAGCTTGCTCGGCGACGTGGGCGGCTTGCACGTCGGGGAGCTGCACGAGCTCCGGTGCCATCAATGACAAGAAGCAATCGCGCAGCGTTCGGATGATGTCCTGGGCGAGCACCCGCGGATCCCGGCCCTGGTGGACCGCGTGGGCCAGCGCCGACAGCGCCTGCCCCGGATCGTGGTTGATGAGCGACTCGATGAACTCGTCGTACGAGACGCTCAGCGGCGCCTCACCCCCGGACGCGGCGACCAGTTCGAGCGCCGACAAGGTGTCGCGCGCCGAGCCGCCGCCCTGGGCGAGGGCCGACTGCAAGCCCTCCTCGGACACCACCAGACCCGCATCGGCGATGACCCAACGAACGTGCTCTTCGAGCTCGTCCATCGGCAGGAGATGGAACTCGAGGTGCTGCACCCGGGACCGGATGGTCTGGCTGACCTTCTGCGGATCGGTGGTGGCCAGCACGAACACGACGTGCGGTGGCGGCTCTTCGAGCGTCTTCAACAGCGCGGCCTCCGCGCCCTTGGAGAGCATGTGCACTTCGTCGAGGATGTACACCTTGTGCCGGCCGGGAGTGCCCAGCGACGCCTTCTCGATGAGGTCGCGCATCGCTTCGACACCGTTGTTGCTGGCGGCGTCCAGCTCGTGCACGTCGTAGCTGGTGCCGGCCTCCACCGCGAGGCACGAGTCGCACACGCAGCACGGCTCGCCCTCGACCGGGTTGGTGCAGTTGAGCACCTTGGCGAGCACGCGCGCAGACGTGGTCTTGCCCGTGCCGCGCGGCCCGCTGAACAGGTAGCCCTGGCCCTCGCGCTGGTGGATGACGGCATTGCGCAGGGCCCGTACGACGTGGTCCTGACCGCGGATCTCGCTGAATCGGCGGGGTCGATAGCGGCGGTAGAGGGACTGGGTGGCCATTGCGATCGAGCCTACAGACAGGGTGTAACGGCGGCGGCCAGTGCCACAACGATGCTGTGGAACCAAAAGTTCACTGCCCGGTCTGCGCATTTCATATGATGTGCCAGGTCCGGCGGGAGTTGGCCACCGTGGCCGCTCGTGATGCAGTGTCGAGGGAGAATGATGAAGCGCAATCGAATGGTGACGGCATCCCTGGTCGCGATGGCGTTGACTGCGGCCTCCTGTGGATCGAGCAGCCCGAAGTCCCTCTCGACGGACGACTTCCTCGCCGAGGTCAACGCCGACTGTCGCACGGCGTCACGAGCGTTGGACAAGCTCGACTTCAGCGACAAGAACGCGATCAGCGACGCCACCGACATCGTCCAGACGATGCTCGACGCGCTGACCCCGTTGAAGGCGCCCAAGGCCTTGCAGGCGGACTTCGACGACTTCACCGGAAGCATCGACGATCAGCTGACCCAGTTCGGCAAGCTCTCGAAGGCGATCAAGAAGGGCGACGACCAGGCGGCTCAGGCCGCCAGTGACAAGCTCGACACGCTGTCCAAGAACGGCGACGACTCGGCCGACGCGCTCGGCGCCTCGAAGTGCGTCGGGGTCACCAGCGCCGCAGGCGGCACGTCCGACACCACGCCCGACACGTCGCCGGGCACCACTGAAGCCCCGGCCACCACCGAGGCGCCCGCCACCACTGAGGCACCGGCCACCACCGCGGCTCCGGAGACGACCACCGCGAACACCCCGCTGCCGATCGACACCTCGGTCGACACCACCGAACCGACGGTCGACACCACGCCGTCCACCAGCTCGGGAAGCCTCGCCCCGGACGACGCCTCCGTGGTGTTCACCCCGATCCCCGGCTACACCTGGGCGAACTTCGACTACTCGAGCGCATCGACACCTGGCGACGATGCCGTCATCGGGTCGCTGGTCAGCGGGTACTACATCGGTGAGCTCCAGCAGACGGCCGATTCGACGGTGTACGTCAACGTGTACATCACGATCCGCAACGACCAGGCCGACTGGACGCCCGCCGAGCTGACGGCGTACTACGGCTTCGAGCTCGGCGGCAGCGGCGGCACCGACTTCACGACGGCCACGCTCGGGCTGCCCGGACAATCGGTGTCCACCGAGGACTACGCAGCGGCGGCCGTCACCGGTCCCGGCTTCGGCGTCGCCATGTTCGGCCCGGCCGGCACCGACATCCCCACCTACATCGACCAGTTCGTGCAGGCGCAGTCGGACGGCATGGACGGGTGATCTGTTGAAGCGACTCGTCGCCGCGGCGCTGACCACCCTGCTGCTCGGGGCATGCTCGAGCAGCAGCACCAGCGCCAAGCAGCCCGAAGACGAGTTCCTCGACACGGTCGAGACGGCCTGCCGCGACGCGAGCACGCTGATCAAGAAGATCGACAAGACCGACAGCTCGGCGGCAGCCGACGTGTACAGCGCGGTCTCGGACATGTCCGACACGCTGGATGGTCTGCACGCACCCACGGCGCTCAAGGCCGACTACGACACGTACACCACGAACATCGACGAACAGGTCGTCGAGCTGCAGAAGATCTCGGTGGCCCTGCCGGCCGGTGACACGAGTGCGCAGCAGGACGCCGTCGCCAAGCTCGCCACGCTGCGCGGCTCCGCCGACACCAGTGTCAACGCGCTGGAGATCTTCAGCTGCCTCGGCGTCGTGCCACCCGGCGACTTCGCGACGGGCGGCACCACGGTCACGGCGCCGCCTGACACCGTGGCGGTCGACACCACGTCGCCCCCCGAGACCTTCCCGCCGGAGACCTTCCCGCCGGACACGGTCGCGCCCGACACCGTGTTCACGATCCCGCAGCCGACGGACGCGCCCACGACCACGATCGATACGAACACCAGCACCACCGTCCTGCCCGGCGACCTGTCGGTGGATGCCACGGCGCCGGCCGGGTACACGTGGGTCGCGTACAGCCCGCCCGATGTGTCGGGCCTCTACACCAACCCGACGATCGGCAAGCTGGTCACCTACTACTCCGGCGCGGAGCTGCAGTCGAACACGGATGGGTCGACCGCGACGGTCTACGTCGTCAAGCTCTCGAGCGACTTCACCGACGCGGACATCAAGGCGTACCAGTTCTGGGAGGCCGTCGAGAACGGCACCGACGTCACGACGCCGGGGGGTCTCACCGTGCGCCAGGAGCTCGGTGCGTTCGCGAACACCGACTGCGCGGTGTACACGTCCGCCAGCCGCGGCGTGACAATCTGCACCTACACCGGTTACGACGGTCTGTCCCTGATGGATGCGTACATCGCAGCCAACCCAGGCTGAGGATTCGCTCGCCGATCGCCGTGCGATGGCTGTCCCGGTGCACCTGCAGCGGGATGACTACGGTTACACCACCTCATGAACGCCGGTACCCGACTCCTCCTCCGCTGTGGCGCGTTCGTGGCAGCCGCCGCAGTCGCGATGTGGCCGCTGCTGGACACGTCGGTGTCGCCGGTGGGCGCGGTGGCCGCGACGACCTCGGTGCCGGCCGACGGCAGCACGGTGGCGACGTCGCCGAGCCAGATCACGGTGTCGTTCGACCAGACCATCTCGACGGCCAGCGCAGCGATCGCGATGGTGATCACGTGCAACGGCAGCGCCGTCAGTCCGGCGCCGGTGCCGCGCGTCTCCGGTGACCAGCTGACGCTGATCGCCGACATCGCGACCCCGCTGCCGAAGGGTCAGTGCTCGGTGTTCTGGCAGGTGCAGAGCGCTGTCGACAGCACGTCGGCGTTCGCGACGTTCAACTTCAAGATCGAGCAGGACACGCTGTCGGCAACGGCTGCGACGGTGGCCACGACGCCATCGAACGAGGGCGTGTCCGGCGGCTCCTCGAACCTGTCGGGACCGCTCGGGCTGTTCCGCCTGGTGTCGACCGTGGCGCTGGCCTCGCTGTTCGGCGCGCTCGTGCTGATCACGGTCGCGTGGCCGGAGGGCATCGAGTACATCCTCACGATCCGCTTCCTCCGTTCGGCCTGGGTGCTCGGCGTCGTCTCGACCGTGCTGATGGTGGCCTGCGTCGTCGCCCAGATGAGCGGCAAGGGCTTCACCTCGTCGATCCTTCCGACGACGTGGGGCTCGCTCACCCACACCAAGCCGGGAATCGCCGTGCTCGCTCGGTGCATCCTCATCGTGGCCGCAGGCTGGGTGGCCATCCGACCCGAGCGGGTCATTGATCCGACGACACAGATGGTGGCGCTTGCGATCCCCGGCATCGCGGTCGCGACGTTCGGCCTCTCGCGCACGGGAGGCGATCTCGAGCTCGTCGGCTACATCGCCGGCGTGGGTCACGCACTGGCCATGGCGGTGTGGCTCGGTGGTCTGGTGCTGCTCGGTCGGGTGGTGCTCGCGGGCCCGGGTGAGGACGATCTCGTCCACGCGGTGCGAGGGTTCAGTCGCCTGGCCACGCCGGCGATGCTGATCACGATCGTCACCGGTGTGGTGCAGCTGTACCGGCTCGACCGCGGCCACCTCCTCGACACCACGCACGGGCGGCTGCTGCTGCTGAAGGTCGTGCCGGTGGTCGCGATGGTGTTCGTCGGGGTCGCGACCCGCCAGTTCGTCCACGCCCGTCTGGCCCGTGCCGAGTCGATGTCAGCGCCACTCGCCGGGCGGCTGCGGCGCGCCGTCGGCACCGAGGCCGTCATCGGTGTGCTGGTCCTGGGCATCACGTCGTGGATGCTGTCGACCCAGCCGGGCAACCTCGCCG